>JBOHNC010000426.1:0-14086 GCA_050730415.1 Planctomycetota bacterium | reverse complement strand
GTACAGCGTCGTCGGATGGAACTGGATGAATTCCATGTCCTGCACGATCGCACCCGCACGGAAGGCCATCGCCATGCCGTCGCCGGTGGCCACGGCGGGGTTGGTGGTCTCGCGGAAAATCTGCCCGCAGCCGCCGGAAGCCAGAATCGTCGCCCGCGCCAGGATCGTCACGAGCTGCTCGGCCTGCGCGTGGTAGGCCACCACGCCGAAGCACTGCGAGCCGTGGGTAATGAGGTCGATCGCGAAATGGTTTTCGAGAATTTGAATGTTCGGATGCGCTGCGGCGGCCGCCTGCAAGCCGACCTGGATCGCGCGCCCGGTGGCGTCGCCGTTGGCGTGCAGAATCCGGAAATGGCTGTGCCCGCCTTCGCGCCCCAGCTTGTAGGTGCCGTCGGCCTTCAAATCGAAATGCACGCCGCGCTCGATCAGTTGCTTCACCCGCGGCTGGCTGTCGTGGACCAGTTTTTCGACCGCTTCGAGCTTGCACAGGCCCGCGCCGGCGGCCAACGTGTCCTGGATGTGGTTGCTTGAATTGTCGGTCTCATCGTAGACACAGGCGACGCCGCCCTGGGCGTAGAAGGTGTTGGTTTCCTGAGCCGAATCCTTGGTGATGACCACCACCTGGCAGCCGTCCTCGGCGGCGGTGAGCGCCGCCGTCAGCGCGGCGACGCCGGAACCGACCACGACGACATCGGGCAGCCGCGCCAGCAGCCGGCCGATATTCACGTCGACCATATAGCGTTCGAACACAGACCACCCCCCTGTCGCGGCGCGTCGTGGGCGCGCCGCCCCCGCCCATGCCAACCGGGCCGCCCGGGCCGGTTCAGCGGAGAACTGGCCATTGTAAAACCGGAACCGCGAATGGTGCAATGGCTTTCCGGCGTTTGCGCTGAGCCTGACGCTCTGGGCTGGGCTGGGCTGGGCCGGGCCGGGGAAGCCGCCTTTCCTACAGGGTCGCCGGAAGCCACGCGCGCAACGCGTGAAACAGGTCCCGGCCGAACGCCGCCGCCGCGTCGGGCGTCACGGTGATGTCGCGCACGTTGGCGTAGGGGATTTCGACGGTGGCGGCCAGTTTCACCCCCGGCACCGTCTGCGCCCAGCGGCTGTGCGTCACCAGCGCCGGGTCGTTAAAGGTGTTCCAGGCGGCGCCGAAGGCCAGATTCCCGGCGGCTTGAAAAGGCAGCGGGCCGGCCTGCACCGATTCCAGAATGCGGCTGAACTCCCCGATCCGCTCCCAGTTGCCCGGATCGGGCGTGCCAACGAAATAGATGTGCTCGTTCCATTCGCCGCGCAGCACCGGGCAGTGCAGGTCGATGCTGGCGCGCAGGCGGCTGTTCGCCCAGACTGGGACCTGCTCGCAGAGTGCTCGAACGCTGGGATACAGCCGCGCCGTGGGGGCGTAGTCGCGGTTATGGTCGTGCGGGTGGCGGTTCTTCCCCTGGTCCCCCTGTTCGACGCCATCCTTGTCCATGAAGGGCAGAATCCAGGCTTCCACATTCTCGCGGAACCAGCGGCCAGCCGGGGTGTCCTCCAAGGCGGCCAGCACGAAACCTTCGAGCGTGAAATTGGGCGTCGATTCGCAGCAGTGGTGCCGGGCGGTTAGCAGCACGCAGGCCGGAGCGGCCAGTGGTGCGTCGGGTCCTTTTTCTGCCCGCAGGTTCCCCACCCGCAGGCGCTCGACCACCCGGCCGGCGCGATCCTGGCAGAGCGAATCCACGCGCCAGTGGTCAGAAGTCGGCAGGGTTGCCAGGAAGCGTTCGAAATCGGCCTGCAAATACGGCCAGTTTTGGCTGAAGCGCAGTTCGGCGCTCGGCGCAATACCGGCCGGGACCGTGAATTCAAATCCGTTTTCGCGCAGCGCGGCCGCGCCGAGCCAGTTCCAACTGCGGCCGGCGTCCAGCGACACGCACGGGCCGCGCGTGCCGATCACATTGCCGGTGGTGAACTGGAATCGCAACGGCCGGCCGGCATGCGTGGACAGGTCGCGCACGCGGAAGGACCAGTAGAACCAACTGCCGTCGGTGTCGCGCAGGTCCTGGCGCAGCCGCGCCTGGTCGCCTTCAAGCCCGTCAACCAGGATATTGCCGCCGGGAAAATCGCCGTCGATCTGCATGGTCGCTCCTCCCGCGCCGACAGCGGAAGATTTGATTGTACAGCAGCCTGCGCGCGACCGGTACGTCGGGAAAAGGCGCGTGGGGCGTGGCGCCGGGCCAGCGGGGATGAAGACGGAGACAGACGTACCGCGCCGGGCAATGAAATCCGCGGTCGTTCAAGAAAAAAGAATGTGCGCTGCACGCGCAAGAGTTGGCAGGATGCCGCCGCTCCTGGGGAATATGCACGGGCACGGAGCCGAAAAGACAGTTTGGACGAAGAGCGGGCATGCCCGCTCGCGGTTCCGGCGGCGCGCTGCAGCACGCAAAAAACTCGTCCCGGGTTTGGCTAGCACCTTCTTTTCATCGGCCCGGGGCGCTGCAGTCGATGCATCAGCGGTTCACCCTATTAATTCTTGGCCGAGAAATTGGCGACGAATTTTTCAAAGCTCCTTTGACTACAATAGTCGTCAAGATAGAATGAAGTCGGTCGTTTTCGAGATCGCTGGACGGGTGCGCGGAGCCTGCCTTGGGCCGCGCGGGAGAGGCTGCGGTGGAAGACCGATTGACGCCCTTGCAAATGGAAATTCTCGAGGTCATCTGGGACGGCGGCGCGATGTCGGCGACCGACATCTGGCGGCAGATCGCCGCTCGGCGCAAGATCGCGCGCACGACGATCCTCACCATGATCTCGCGGCTCGAATCGCGCGGGTGGCTGGCCCGCCAGCCGGGCGCCGGCAAGGCGCTGTACGCGGCCACGCGCAACGCCGAGAACTTCCGCCGCGACGCAGCGGCCAACTTCGTCAAGGAGTACTTTGCCGGCTCCCCGGCGCTGCTGGTGCAATCGCTGCTGGGCGGCAGCCACCTGAACCAAACGGAAGTCGCACGGCTGCGCACGTTGCTAGCCGATGAAATCGCGCGGGAGGCCGCCGCGATTCCATCCAGCACCGCGCCGGATTCGGAAGCACGCCGCTCATGATCGTGATCCTCTTGCTCGCTCGAGCCGGCCTCCTGGCGGGGCTGCTGCTCCTCATCGGCCACGTGCTGCGCGGTGCGGGACCGGTCGAACGCCGCCGCGCCGCGGCCGCGAGTGTCCTGCTGCTGCTGCTACTGGCGCCGCTCACGCTGTGCTGCCCGAGCGGTCTCTTGGCACTGCGGCTGCCGGCTGCGGAGTCCGCGTCACCCGCCGGCCTGGCGGGAACCCTCCCTGCTTTTCCCTGGGCTCGTGCGGCGGTGGACCTGCTGCTGGCAGGCTACGTCGCCGGGCTGGCGGTGGGACTTTTGCGCCTGACGCTGGCTTGGAACCGGCTGGCGCGGCTTGACCTCCGCCCGGCCCCGACGCCGGCGCAGCGGCTGCTGGCTCACATTTGCCCCGTTCGTCGCCACCGGCCGCGCCTGGCCGTCAGCCGCGACTCCTCGCAGCCGTTTGCCACCGGCTGGGGTTTTGGCCGACGCGGCCTGATCGTGCTGCCCGCCACGCTGGTCGGCGCGACCGACACCGGCACGCTGGCAGCAATCCTGCGTCATGAAGTGCGGCACCTGTGGTCCGCCGACCCGGCCTGGGCCGCGCTCAGCCGCCTCACCTGTCTGCTCTTCTGGCCGATTCCCTTCGTCCATCGGCTGAACCGGCGGCTGGAGGAAATTCACGAAGAACAGGCCGACCGCGCGGCCGTGGAGGGCCGCCCCCTGCCGGAACGCGCGCTGTACGCCGAGAGTTTGATCGCGCTGGCGGAGCGCGCCGGGCGCACCGGCTGGAGCCGCGCGGCAGTGACGGTTTGCCGGGCTATCGGCGCGGCGGGACGGTCGGCGCAGAATTTGGAACGCCGCATTCGCGCCATTCTGGCCTTGCGCCCCGGGTCGTCGGCGGCCGGTTTGGCAGCGGGGCGGCGCTTGCGGCCGGCCGCGCTGGCGGGGTTGCTCCTGGCGCTGCCATCGATATTCGCCATCGGCGAGCGTTCGGCAGTGGGCCCGCCGACTGCGCCAATCGCCGCGGTGCAGGACGGCCACGCGACCCCTGCCGGTCAAGCCATCCACCTGGCGGCGCTGGCGCCCGACCTGGCCCAGGCCGAAGCGGCGATCCGCGCCGAATTCCAGACCGGCCGCGCGGCGCCGAAGGCTTCTCTCAGCACCGAAGAAAGTCGCCTGCGAGCAGGCATGTAGCGCCTGGGCGGCGATGGCCGTCAGGCGAGGAGTGCGAAGCGATGGGGTGCGGGATCCGATTCGGGCGATGCTCGCTGCGGCGCCGATGGAAAATGATTGGACAGAATATTCTCGGCCTGTCGGCGGCGTTGCTGCTGCTGGCGCCCGCGCATGCGATGGCCGCGGAAGGTTTCCAATGGGCGCGCCACGACGGCGGCACTGGCGCGGATACCGCCTGCAGCGTGGCCGTCGACAGCAAGGGCAACATCGTCATCGCCGGGACTTTCACCGGCACGGCGACCTTCGGCGCGCAAGGCACGCTGACCGCCGCCGGCACCGATATCTACGTCGCCAAGCTCGATACGCTGGGCAATTTCATTTGGGTGAAGCAGATTGGCGGCACCGGCACCGACACCGTCTACGGCCCGGATGCGGTGGCAATCGGCCCGAGCGATTCGATCTACCTCACGGGGCGTTTCACCGGCGGCAGTTTTTCGGTGGCGGGGTCAAGCACCCTTGCACCGGGCGGCAGTTCCGATATTTTCATCGCCAAGCTCGATGCCAGTGGCGCGCCTCAATGGGTGAATCACCCCGCCAGCGCAGCTGGCGTCATCAGCCGCAGCAAGGGCATCTGCGTGGATGCTTCGGGCAACTGCTATGTGACCGGCAACATCGGCGGATCGACCTCCTTTCCGACCACCCCCACGGCCACGGTGCTGGCGCCCGGGAGCCAGCAAATTTTCGTCTGCAAGGTCGATGGCAGCGGCGCCACTCAGTGGGCGGTGCGTTGCGGTGGGACGGGCGTGGATGATGCGAGCGGCATTGCGCTGGCGCCGGGCGGCGGCGATCCGTACATTGTCGGCTCGACCAACAGCAACAATTTCAGCTTTCCGCCCATTCTCGGCACGCAGGGCACGGCGGGCAGCACCGACATCGTGCTGGCCAAACTGAACGGAACCAACGGGAATTTCGTCTATGGCACGCTGGCCGGCGGCAGCGGTGCGGACGTGGGTTACGGCATCTGCGTCGACAGTTCTGGGCAGGCTTACATCACCGGCAGCTTCACTGGCACGGCCACCTTTCCCGGCACCACCCCGGCCACGGCCTCGGCCTCCGGCGGCGGACTGGATTGCTTCGTGGCCCAAATGGATGCAGCCGGGGATAATTTTCCGCTGGTCACCTCGGGCGGCGCCAACGGCCAGGATGACATTGGTCACCAGGTCGCACTGGATGGCGCAGGCAATCTGGTGGTCGTGGGAGACCACAGCAACAACGCCTCGTTTGGCGCCCTGCCGCCTCTAACGAGCGCCGGCGGGCTGGACGCCTTCGTCGCGCGGCTCAATCCAACCACCGGAACCTGGCTGGTGGCCGCCACGGGCGGTTCGTCCGGCGCCGATTCCGGCGAAGCCGGCGCGGTCAGCGGGACGGTGGTGATCCTGAGCGGGGAATACTCCAACACCGCCACCTTCGGCGTCAATCCGACATTGGCCAATGCGGGGAGCACCGACGGATTCATTGCCGAATTCGGGCCGGTGGCAGCGGGCGTCACCATCCTGGAAACCGGCGGCAGCACCCAGGTCACCGAAGGCGGCGCGACCGACACCTACTTCGTGGCGCTCAATTCGCAGCCGACCGCCTCCGTCACCATCACCCCAACCCCAGACAGCTTCAGCACCGTCAGTCCGACCTTCCTGACCTTCACGACGGCCAACTGGAGCGTGCCCCAGGTCGTCACCGTCACCGCCTTCGACGACAGCATCGCACAGGGGACGCACACCAGCACCATCACCCATGCGGCCGCCAGCGGCGATGCTGGCTACGCCGGGATTGCCATCGCCAACGTGGTGGCGACGGTCACCGACAACGACACGGTCGGCGTCACGGTCTCGAAGGGCGCCGTCAACGTGACCGAGGGCGGCGCGACCGACACCTACACGCTGGTGCTCACCAGCCAGCCCTTGGCCAGCGTCACGGTGACGCCGGCCTCAACCAACGGCTACGTGACCCTGTCGAGCCCGGTGATCTTCACCGTCGGCAATTGGAACGTCGCGCAAACGGTGACGGTGACCGCCTTCGACGACCAGATCGCTCAGGGGCTGCACACCGACACCATCACCCACAGCATCACGGCGCCGGGCGATGCCTCCTACGCCGCGTACGTGCCGGCCTCGGTCACCGCCAACGTCACCGACAACGACGTCGCCAGCATCGTGATCACCGGCACCGCGGCCGTCTCGGAAGCCGGCGCTACCTCCGCGACGGTGCAGGTGCATCTGAGTTCGCAGCCCACCGCCAACGTGACGGTCACGCCGACCAGCACCGACACGGTGACCGGCGTGACGGTCACCACCGGCGCCCTGACTTTCACCAGCGGAAACTGGAGCACCGATCAGGCGGTGACCGTCCAGGCGATCGACGACCTCGTCGCCGAAGGCACGCAGATCGTGAACGTGAATCTGACGCCGACCGGCGGCGACCCGGTGTACAGTGCGCTGGCGGCGAAGGTCCTGCCGGTGACCGTGACCGACAACGACACGGCCGGCATTCAAGCCGTGGGGCTTTTCCCGGCCACGCTCGACGAAGGCGATCCCACCAGCAGCAAAACCCTCAACGTCACGCTGGAGTCGCAGCCGGATGCCGGCAAATCGGTCGTGATCGACCTGACCACCGACACCGTGCAGGGCGTCAATGTCAGCAGTAACCAACTGACCTTCACCGACCTCAACTGGAACGTCGCGCAGCCGGTGACCGTGACGCCGGTGTACGACAATATTCAGGAAACCAGCCCCAGCACCGCCACGGTGACGCTGGCGGTCAACACCACACTCACCACCGCGCCGGAATACCTGACCGTCGGCAATGCCACGGCCAGCTACAACGTGCTGGACGACGACCGCGCCGCGGTGCAGATCACGGCCAACCAGCACGATGCGGCCTGGCTGCAAGGGACGCAGGGCGGCGGAACCTCGCACACCTGCGTCGCGGACGCGCAGGGGAACGTGTACGTCGCCGGGTACATGTCGCAGGCGCTGACCATCGGAGGAACAACCCTGCCGCTGATTGGAAGCCTCGACATCTTCCTGGCCAAATTCCAGCCCGACGGCACCCTGGCCTGGGCGCGTAACCTGGGCCTGGCGGCCCAACAGGAACGCATCATCGCGCTGGCGCTCGACCGCGACGGCAATGTGTATGCCACCGGACAGTTCCAAGGCGCGCTGGTCTTCGCGCCGCTGGGGGTGGTGACTCCCTACAACCTGACCGGCTGGGACGCCTTCGTGGCCAAGTTTGACCCGACCAACGGTAACTGCCTGTGGATCAACCATGCCGGCTCCGCCCTCGGCAACACCGTCGGCTGGGGGCTGGCGGTGGACACCAAGGGTGGAGTGTACATGACCGGTTCGCAGAACGGAGCCACCAGCTTTCCCGGGATCGGCGCCGACACTCAGATCGGCGGGCAGGACGCGTTTCTGGCCAAGCTGGACCAGGCGACCGGCACCTTCCAGTGGGCGCTGGTAGGCGGCGGCGCCGGCTCCGACGGCGGGCTGGACGTGGCGGTGGACCGACACAACAACGTGTTCTGGGCGGGGATGTACAACAGCAGCGGCGCCACCAATCCGGCCACCTTCGGATCGGTGACTTTGCCGGCGGTTCCCTACAGCGCGTTTCTGATCGAAGTGACCCCGGGCGGCACCATCGTCCAGGGCAATGCCGCCGGCAATGGCGGACATCTGGTACAGGCCGGGTTGCTGCCGACCCTGAGCGTGGCGGCCGACGACAATGGCCACGCCTACTTGGCCGGGGCCTATACCGGTACGCCGGGATTTTCGGCCCTGACGGCGCCGGCTATTTCGGGCACCCAGTCGGGATTCCTGGCCACGTATGACACCGCGACCAACACCTTCACCGCGCTGAACACCTTCGACACGACCGGCTCGACGACGCTGGGTCGCGTGCGCAGCGACGGTGCCGGACGGCTGTTCCTGGCGGGCGAATTCACCACCAACCTGACGGTGCCGGGGATGGGAACGGTCGCGGCGGGAGGCAATGAAGATGCCTTCGCGCTGACCTACACCATCGGCACCGGCTTCACCGAGCTGCTGCGCGTCAACGATCCCGGCGCAACCATGGAAGGCAACGAGGTGGCCGTGGACCGGTTGGGCGACGAATTCCTGACCGGCGAATTCGTAACGCAGGTGAATGCGGGCCGCGCCGGATCGGCCAGCAATGGCGGAACAGCCAGCCCGTACCTGGTGAAGTTCGAACCGGAAGTCAAAACGGCCGAAGGCGGCGCCACCGACAGCTTCCAGGTGGTGCTCTCCAGCCAGCCGACCGTCAACGTTACCGTCAACCTGGCCACCGACGGCCACCAGACCCTGAGCGTTCCCAGCGTGACCTTCACCGCGGGTAACTGGAACACGCCGCAGCCGGTCACGGTGACCGCCTTCGACGACGCCATCGCCCAAGGCTCCCCGCACTACGGCTTCGTCACCGGAACGATCAGCACCGCCGACCCGGTCTATTCGCCGCTGGGCGTGGCGTCGGTCATCGACAGCATCACCGACAACGACACGCCGGGGATTTCGACCACCGAAAGCGGCGGTTCGACCAATGTGAGCGAAACCGGCGCGACCACCGACACCTACACCGTGGTGCTGCTGTCGCAGCCGATCGCGGATGTGACGGTGACGCTCACCAACGACCCCACGCATGTCACGGTTTCAGCTCCGACGCTGACTTTCACCTCCGCCAATTGGAATACGCCGCAAACGGTCACGGTCACGGCGGTCGACGACCACATCATCGAAGCCGGCGTGTTCACCTCCACCATCACCCAGGCGGCCACCAGCACCGATCCGAACTACAACGGCATCGCGGTGGCCAGCGTGGTCGTGAACATCACCAACACCGACGCCGCCGGCGTCACCGTCACCGAATCCGGCGGGAGCACCGATGTCACCGAAGGCGGCGCCACCGACACCTACACGCTGGTGCTGACGGCGCAGCCGACCGCGCCGGTGACGGTGTTCCTCACCGCCGATTCCTACGTCACCGTCAATACACCCTCGGTGACCTTCCCGGCGGCGCAGTGGAACGTGCCGCAGACCATCACCGTGACGGCGGTGAACGACCTGATCGAGGAAGGCCCACACCTGGGCGTGATCACCCATTCGACCGCGTCGCTCGATCCGAATTTCAACGGCCTGGCCGTGGCGCAGGTGAACTGCAACGTCACCGACAACGACGTCGCCGCCGTCGTCGTGACGCAGTCGGGGGGATCGACCGACGTGACCGAAGGCGGCGCCACCGACACCTTCACGGTGGTGCTGGCCACGCAGCCGGCCCAGCCGGTGACGGTGGACATCACCACCGACGGCCAGACCACGGTGAACCTGCCGACCCTGAACTTCGACAACACCAACTGGAATCTGCCGCAGACGGTGACGGTGACGGCTTTCGACGACAACATCCAGGAAATCTCGCCAAGGCCCTCGACCATCACCCTGAGCAACAGCAGCACCGATCCTTTTTACAACGCCGCCAACATCATTCAGGTGGACGGCACGACCACCGACACCATCACCGCTCACGTCACCGACAACGACATCGCCGCCGTGGTGGTCGTCGAATCGGGCGGCAGCACCGATGTGACCGAAGGCGGCGCCACCGACACCTACACCGTCCAACTGGCCACGCAGCCCACCGCCGACGTAGTCGTCACCGTCACGCCCGACGGTTACACCACCGTGGCGCCCAGCCCGCTGACCTTCACCGCAGCGACCTGGAACGTCCCGCAGACAGTGACCGTCACCGCCTTCGACGACAACATCGCCGAAGGCCTGCACAACAGCACCATCGCGCACACCGCCGCCAGTCTCGACCCGTTCTACAACGGCATCGCCATTCCCAACGTGATCGCCCACGTCACCGACAACGATTTCCCCGCGGTGGTCATCACCGAGTCCGGCTCCTCCACCGACGTCACCGAAGGCGGCGCGACCGACACCTACACCCTCCAGTTGGCCACGCAGCCGACGGCGCCGGTGACCATTACCATCACCTGCGACGCCCAGGTCACCGTCGACAAGCCCACCGTGACCTTCGACGGAACGAATTGGAACGTGCCGCAGACCATCACCGTGACGGCCGTCGACGATCTCATTGCCGAACCCTCCCCAAGCCCCGGGGTCATTACTCAGACTGCCAGCAGCACCGATCCTTTCTATAACGGTCTCGCGGTCGGCCAAGTGGTCGCCAACGTCACCGACAACGACACCGCCGGCGTACTGATCGTGCAGTCCGGCGGAAGCACCGACGTGGTCGAAGGCGGCGCGACCGACAGCTTCACCGTGACGCTCGAAAGCCAACCCACCGCGCCGGTGACGGTGACCTTCACCCCGGACGCGCAGACCACCGTCTCGCCCTCGTTCCTGACCTTCGACGCCTCCAACTGGACCACGCCGCAGACGGTCACCGTGACCGGCGTGTTGGAACTGCCGACGATCGTGACGGGGGCCAATCCGCCGCCCGAACAGCCGATCCATCCGGGGCTGATCGTGGGCACGACCGCCAGCACCGACCCGTTCTACAACATTCTGGGCTACTACGGCGCGGGGATTTTCCAGGTCGATGGCGCGCCCGGCAACGTGGTGACCGCCAACGTCTCTGACACGTCGGTGCGCGTGCTGTCGCCCGGCTTCGGCCAGACAGCATTCATCGATGCAACCGTCGGGACGGGCATCGTGCGAGCCGCCGGCGTGGTCACGGTGACCACGCTCACCCCGCATCTACTCACCCCCGGCCAGGTAATCGTCGTGAGCGGCGTGGACGACGCGAGCTTCGACGGCAGCTTCGCGGTGACAGGCGTGCTTTCGCCAACCCAGTTCACCTACGCGCAGCCCTCGCAGCCGGATGCCAACTCCGAAGCCGGCGCCGAGGCTCTTTCCAGCCCCGAAGTCTGGAACGTGGGTTCCACCCAGAATGTCAACTGGAACGCGCTGCGCGCCGTCGCCAACGTCGACGTGCAGTACAGCGCCACCGGCACCTTCACCGACACCGTCGATCTCGGCACCTACCCCGCCAGCGCCAATCCGCTGGCGATCACCGTCCCGAACACGCCCACCGCCGCCGGGAAAATCCGCGTGATCGACGCCGCGCAGGCGCAGGTGTACGGCGAGAGCGCGCCCTTTTCCGTTGTCGTGCCCAGCCTGCAAGTGCTCTCGCCCAACGGCGGCGAAACCTTCAACATGGACGATCCGACCACCGTGCAGTGGTCGAGCGTCGGGAATATTCCCACCGTGGACATCCAGGTCAGCAGCCAGAAATCGGTCGCGATCGCCTCCAACGGCCTGGTGCGCGTCAGCGGGGTCACCACCGTGACCACCGTCACCAACCATGGCTACACCGCCGGCGACCAGGTCATCATTTCGGGCGCGGGCAACACCTCCTTTGACGGCGTCTTCAGCATCACCGGCACCACGCCGACCGCCTTCACCTTCAACCAGACCGCGCTGCCGGACACCGTCGCCACCGGTGGCCAGGCGCTGGTCCTGCGCTGGGTGGCCATCCCCGGCCTGACCGGCATTCCCAACACCGGCACCGCGCTCTGGAACGTCGAAACCCCCGGCGTCGCCATCGCCAGCACCGCGCGCAACACCAACCTCGTGACCGTCACCACCGCGACGCCGGTCGATCTGACCGTGGGCGACAGCCTGCTGATCAAGGGCGTGGCCGACGCCAGCTTCGACGGAACGCAGACGGTCACGGCGGTGATTTCCGCGACCCAGTTCAGCTACCTGCAGACCGGGCCCAACGCCAGTTCGAGCGGCGGCACGCTACATCAAAGCTCCCAGACGGTGCGGGTGCGGGTGGTCGATCCCAGCCAGACCAGCTTGAACGGCTACTCGGCCGGCGATTTCAGCGTCTTCAACCCCGGCATTTTCATGACCACGCCCAACGGCGGCGAAATCATCAACCGCAACAGCAACTTCCTGATCCAGTGGCTGACCGTCCCCAGCGCCGCCAGCATTCCGCTCGTGGACATCGATGTCTCCACCGACAACGGCCTCACCTGGACCCCGGCGCTGGACAACGCCGCCAACCCCGCCACCGGCATTCCCAACACCGGGAGTTTCCTCTGGGATGTCACGCAGGCGGCCACGCAGACGGCCAAGGTGCGGGTCAGCAACCATGCCGGCGGTCTGGGCATCGGCATTTCGGTCAGCCCCTTCACCATCCTCGGCGTCTTCAACGTCGATCAGACGCTGGTGACGCTCGATCCGGTCGTCAAAAGCAGCGGCTTCGATCCGGACCTGACGCCGGTTGCCACCTTCACGCTCACCACCGAAGAAGACTGGGAAATCGACGACATCGACCCGCTGACTTCGCAATTCAGCAACTACCCCTGGCTACAGGTGCGGGAAATCGACGCCACCCATCCCTTCTACGGCGCCGCTCCCGGCCAGGGGACGGTCGGCGTCTCCAACCCGCTGTACGCCGCCAGCGCCGGCCCCAGCTATGTCTTGGGCAGCATCGCGACGGCCACCGGCGCCGGCGCCGCGCGCGTGTCCAACGTGGTCACCATCACCACCGCCACCGCGCACGGCTTCAAAGTCGGCGACCGCGTCTACATCAGCGGCGTTGACGACACCAGTTTCGACAGCGCCGCCGGCGCCTGGTTCACCGTCGCCAGCGTGCCCAGTGCGACCACCTTCACCTACGCGCAGACCGGCCCTGACGGCACCTCCGAAGCCGGCACCGCGGCGGTCTACCCGCACGACACGGTCGCCGGCCAGCAGACCATCACCTTTCAAGTGGCGATGGACCCGGGCAACCTGCCCGAAGGCGACTACGTCGGCCTGATCCGATTGCGCGGGCTCAATACCAACTCCGAACGGCTGGTCGTGGTGCGCGGCACCGTCACCGACGCCTTCCGCGTGCATGTACCGGTGATCAACAAGGACCTCATCTCGACCGATTTCCAGGGCACGGTGAAATACAGCGCCCTGCAGAACTTCCGCGGCACTCTGCCGCCGTTCGAAGCGGTCGTCGAAAACCTGTCCAAGGTGGACACCGTGACCTACTCGACCAACGCCACCACCAACACGCTCGGGAAAAACTGGCTGGACGTGGAATCGGCCGGCAGCGGCTGGGTGACTTCATTGCCCAACCAGACGGCCTTTCCGGCGCCGCTGAATATCCTCACCGCCAATGGCGCGGTGCGGCTGGGCGGCAGCGTGACCATCAGCACCGTGGCCGCACACAACTACACCATCGGCGACACGGTCACCATCGCCGGCGTCTCCGACCCCAGCTTCGACGGCACCTTCACCATCGGCGCAGTGGCTTCGACGTCGTTCAGCTACGTGCAGGCCGGACCCGACGCCAACGCCGGCGGCGGCACGGCCAGCATCGGAGTGGACAGCGTGAGCACCGAAATTCGGATCGACCAGTCGCAGATGCCGACCGCGCCGGGCGTGTACACCGGCCAGGTGATTTTCTCGTCGATCACCGGCGAAACGCGCGTGATCATCGTGGAACTCACCATCGTCGCCACCTCGCCGACGGCCAAAAGGAGTTCCTCCGGCTGCAACATCGGCGTCGCCGACACCGATTCCACCCTGTTCGTGTTCATGCTGCTCGGCCTGATCGCCGCGCTGAGCGCCTGGCGCGCGCGCCACAATTGAACGCGCCGAACTGCGCGGGTCTGCACCGGTGGCGGTTCGATGCACATTCCATTCGGCATGGCAGTGTAGAAACCATGCATGGGGAGCAGGTCGGCGGCCGTTCCGCGCGATGAATTGGTGTTGACGCGCTATTTGTTTCGGGTCGCGCGAAAGAACCTTTAGGAAGGGTCTTGG
>JBOHNC010000425.1:0-12391 GCA_050730415.1 Planctomycetota bacterium | reverse complement strand
CGGCGGGCGAGGTTTTCGGGCGGCGGCGGCGGCCGGCGGCCGGCGGTGAGTCTCGGAGCGGTAGGCAGCGGCGGCGCGGTGCGGACGGTGTCGAAGCGATCGGTGTCGCGGGTGGCGGCGTGGAGTGCCGCCAGACCGGCCGCAGCCGCCGGGCCGGTCGGTGCAGCCGCTGCCAGGGCCCGGGCAGCATGCGGCGCTGCGGCAGCGGCGGTCGCGGCCGGAGCGGTGTTCGCCGCGGGGCGAGGCGGCGGGGTGTAGGGGCTGAGGCCGGACGGGGCTTCGAAGGACATGGCAGACTCCCTGACGGAGGAATATCGGACCGGCGGCGGGGGAACTTGAGGGAAAAGCCGGCTGACTCAATTGCCAGCCCTCCGGCGAGGGATACAAATCACGAAACCGTCCCGAGGCGGAGGGACAAACAGGGAGGTCGAGCCATGCAGATGCTGATGCAGTTCGAGGTTTTTCATTCGATTCAGCGGCCGGAAGATGTGCAACGCGTGCGCGACGAAGTCGGGGCGCAGATTCAGAAAATCATGAAGAGCGGCAAGTTCAAAGCCGGCGGCACGACGGTGGGCAAACGCGGCGGCGTGATGGTGCTCGAGGTGGAATCGGCGGAAGAGCTATTCGAGCTGATCGGATCGGCGTTCGTGGACAACGGCACGGTGAAAATCGACCCGCTGATGAGCTTTGAAAAGCTGGGCGAATTCTTCACGAAAGAAAAGGCCCGAAAGACCGGCAAATAGCGCCGCTCCCGCCGGAAAAAGCCAATCTGATCGCGCTGAAAAATGGCCCCGGAAGCGGTCCGCCGCCGGGATCGCAGCAGGCCCAGCCCTTCGGCCGGGCGGAGCTCTCCGAGCGTGCCGCCAGGGTCCAGCATGGACGAAAAGGGGTCCGGCGGGAAAATGCAGGCGGCATCAGGGCGTGTTGGTTCTAGTCGAGCCGCGGCCCTGGCTGAAACGATCCTCCCCAAGCGAGTTCAATCATGGCGTGGAAAATGATTCAGGTTGGAACCGGCGGATTCGGCGCCTCCTGGTGTACGCGGTTTCTGCCGCCCAACGTAAAGGATGGTCTGATCGAGGTGGTCGCAGCGGTGGACGTCAACGCCGAGGCGCTCCAAAACGCCAAGGAGGGGCTCGGGCTGACCGACGCGCAGTGCTACACCGACATAAAGAAGGCGATGGACGAAAACAAGGCCGACTTCTGCACCGTGGTCGTGCCGCCGGCCTTCCATGAAGGCGTGGTCGATCTGGCGCTGGCGCATGACCTGCACATCCTGAGCGAAAAGCCGATCGCCGACAATCTGCCGGGATCGCTGCGGATCGCGGAGAAGGTCAAAAAGGCCGGCAAGAAGATGGGCGTGACCATGAGTCACCGCTTCGACCAGGACAAGACGACGCTGCGCGAAGAAATCCGTTCCGGCCGCCACGGGGCGCTCGATTACATCGTCTGCCGCTTCACCTGCAACAACCGCAAGTTCGGCAGTTGGGGCAAGTTCCGCCACGAAATCGCCGACACGCTGTTGATCGAAGGCGCCGTGCACCAGCTCGATTTTCTGGCCGACATGACCGGATCGAAGTGCCACACGCTGTACGCGCAGACCTGGACGCCCAAGTGGGGCGAATTCGCCGGCGATGCGCAGGCGCTGGTGACGATGCAATTCGAAAACGGCACGCGCGTGGTCTACGAAGGCGCCAAATGCAACGCGGCGGGCCTGAACGGCTGGGGCCAGGATTACATCCGCGCCGAGTGCGAGCTATCGACGCTGATTTTGAATCACCGTGGGCTGGAACGGCATCCGTTCGATCCGAACCGCGCGGGGCAGACCGCCGCCGAAGGCCAGGGCGAGAAGATTCCGCTGCGCGAACAGGCCAAGTGGTCGCACGTGTGGCTGATTGAAAAATTCGCCAAGTGGCTCAGCGGCGGCGAGCCGATGGAAACCAACGTGGACGACAACTTGCAGTCGGTGGCGCTGGTGTTCGGCGGGATTGAATCGAGCAAAACCGGCAAACCGGTGCTGGTGCAGAAGCTGCTCAAGCGCAAGCGCAAACCCAAGGCCGACGCATGAACCTCCGACCGTGGGTCATTCGACCCACGGCTATCGACAGGCGGCCCCTTGCGGGGCCAAGAATCAAAGGCAAAAAGGCCAGGAGAAAGAAGTGGGTAATGCTCAGATCTTCAGACCGGCTCTTGGCTTTGTCCTCTCGCCGCACCCCTGAATTCAATCTTGACGCGCTGTTAGAACAATTTTAGGAGGTCGTGCCATGTGGACGGTGGGGCTGCTCTGCATTGCCAATATTTTCATGACCACGGCGTGGTACTGGCACCTCAAATACACCGCACGGCCGGTGTGGATTGTGATCGTGGTGAGCTGGGGGATTGCGTTCCTGGAGTATTGCTTCCAGGTGCCGGCCAACCGGATCGGCGCGTTGCAGGGCTGGGAGCCGGCGCAATTGAAGGTGGTGCAGGAAGCGGTTACGATGGCGGTGTTCTGCGGATTTTCGGTGTGGTACTTGAAGGTGCCGCTGAAGTGGAATCACATCGCGGCCTTCGTGTTGATCGTCGCGGCGGTGGTGCTGGTCTTCAAAGACGGCCTGCCCGACCCGGCGCGCGGCCAGGTCGTGAAACAGGCGGCGTCCGCGCCGGCGCCGGCGGAGCCTTCGACCGGGACCGTCGGCACGAACGACCGGCCGCAGCCGGATGGCGCGCGGGAGGAGTAGCAACCGGTGGCGACCTTGATGCCGGGCGTGGAAAACATCGGCCGCCGGGAGCGCTTCAAGCGGCTGACGATGGCGGTGGTTATGTTTCTGGTCGCGGCCGGGTTGGCCATCGGCCTGGTCGTCTCGCACGCCGACCGCTGGTGGCGCTTGACGGTCGCGCTGCCCGCGCTGCTGTCGGGCCTGGGCTTTTTCCAATATCAAGCGCGAACCTGCGTGATGCACGCGATGCAGGGCACCTGCAATCTCGACCAGGGCACCAAAAGCGTGGAAGACGCGTCGCTGCGTGGATTGCTGCTGCGGCGCGCGCGGAGCGTAACCGCGCTGGCCGTCGCCTTTGCAGTGCTGGTCACCGCGGCGGTGATGTTCCTGCCGGGGTAGGGTGGATCAAACGAATGGTTGGTGTTGAAAAAGCTGCGTAGAAAATCGGCCTCCGCTGCTTGTTCTCGGCCCCGGAAGGGACCGCGTACGGGTAGCCGTGGCTTGAATGGCCAGTGTATTCCCCACCGCGTTTCCACCGTGCGTTTCGAACCGTTAACAGAGGCGAAGTGGCTCTTTGCGCCATCGGCGCAAGCTAGGAAAGCGAAGGGTTGGCCGCAGGCCTACCCTGGCCTGACCGCAGAACACAACCCGCTTCCGCGCGATCCGAGGCGATCATGACATTGGCGCCGTTTCATCGCGCGAAATCGCACCCGGCGTGCATTGACAGGAATTCGTTTCGATCCATCGTCCGCGACAATTCCGCGCGGGAATAGGTGGGAAGCGCGACATCGCCCTGTCTGACTGGGGCCCGCGCGAGCGGTCTGGCGACCGCGAACCAGGGGTGCACCTGCGGAGGACCTTCGGCAACCCCTGGCTTTGTTACCTCGCGCCATTGGCGCGGAGACTCCGGCCCACCAACGCAGAGCGCAGCCCTACCGTCCCAGGTTACCGCGCACCGGCATCCGGTTTAAAGTTCCGTATTTAAACTATGTGTCTTTTGTGCTCTTTGTGGCTAAAACTCTTCCATTCTAGTAGCGGTAATAGTCCGGCTTGAACGGCCCTTCGACCTTGATGCCCAGGTAGTCGGCCTGATCTTTGCTCAGTGCGGACAGTTCCACGCCCAGCTTCTTCAGGTGCAGCCGCGCGACCTTTTCGTCCAATAGTTTGGGCAGGACGTAGACCTTCTTTTCGTATTTCTTCGCATTGTTGAACAGTTCGATCTGCGCCAGCACCTGGTTGGTGAAGCTGTTGCTCATCACGAACGACGGATGGCCCATCGCGCAGCCGAGATTCACCAGCCGGCCTTCGGCCAGAATGGTCAGGCGCTTGCCGTTGGGCCAAACCACCTGGTCGACCTGGGGCTTGACGTTGACGCGCTTGAGATTTTTGTCCTCGAACAGTTTTTCAACCTGGATTTCGGCGTTGAAGTGGCCGATGTTGCAGACGATCGCCTGGTCCTTCATCGCCTCCATGTGGGCGCGCGTGATGATGTCCTTGCAGCCGGTGCAGGTGACGAAAATATCGCCTTGCGGCGCGGCTTTTTCCATGCTGACGACCTCGTAGCCTTCCATGGCCGCCTGCAGCGCGCAGATCGGGTCGATTTCGGTGATGAGCACTCGCGCGCCCTGGCCGCGCAGGCTCTGCGCCGAGCCCTTGCCCACGTCGCCGTAGCCCGCGACGACGGCGATCTTGCCGGCCAGCATCACGTCGGTGGCGCGCTTGATGCCGTCGATCAGCGACTCGCGGCAACCGTACAGGTTGTCGAACTTGGATTTGGTGACCGAGTCATTCACGTTGAAGGCCGGGCACAGCAGCTTGCCTTCTTCGGCCATCTTGTACAGCCGGTGCACGCCGGTGGTGGTTTCTTCGGTGATGCCGCGGATGGTCTCGAACTGCTTGGCGTGTTTTTCGTGCAGGACGACGGTCAGATCGCCGCCGTCGTCGAGGATCATGTTCATCGGTTTGCCGTCGGGCCAGACGATGGTCTGTTCGACGCACCACCAGTATTCTTCCTCGGTTTCGCCTTTCCACGCGAAGACCGGAATGCCTTTGGCGGCGATGGCCGCGGCGGCGTGGTCCTGGGTGCTGAAAATGTTGCAGCTCGACCACCGTACCTGCGCGCCCAGTTCGACCAGCGTTTCGATCAGCACGGCGGTCTGGATGGTCATGTGCAGACAGCCGGCGATGCGGGCGCCCGCGAGCGGTTTTTTGCCTTTGTATTCTTCGCGCAACGCCATCAGGCCGGGCATTTCGCTTTCGGCCATTTCAATTTCCTTGCGGCCCCACTCGGCGAGTTTGATGTCCTTGACTTTGAAGTCGGACTTGGCGGCGGTGGCAGGGGTGGCGGTGGCGGTCATATGGTTTCTCCTGGGACCGAAGTAAAAAGTCAAACCTCAGCAGTGAGACTTGAACCGGGAACTGCGAAAGGTGGCGGCGCGAAGGCCGTGCCCGCTCCAAGCTGTCCCGAACGACGTATGAATGTATCCGGATACGCGCATACGTCAAGAAAAAATTCCGGGGGCAGTGATTTGTTTCCCCCAACGCAATCGACCGGCGTCGCCTGCGCCGCCCTGGGGTCGTGCTGCTCGGCTAGAATGGTTCTTTATTCGATCGGCTACCCAAGCGCGCAGTTGGGGCCCGAGGGGGGATCGGCGTTGTGGGTGTTCCAAAGAATCCCAAAATCTATCATATTGTTCACATGGATCGATTGCCCTCAATAATCGCCGATCGCTGCCTTTGGTGTGACGCTGAGGTCGGCGAGCGGATGCCCTCGGGGACCACGATTGGGGTGTCCAAAATAAAAGCTCGCCGGCTGGATTTGGAACTCGATAGTTACCCGGGGCTGCATGTTGGCGACTGTGTCCCGTTTTACTTCTGTCCCAGGTCGGTAATGCTTTACCTGTTGCATCGTTCCGACCACGTCGATTTAGCGTACCGTGGCGGTCAAGAGCCCATTGTTCACTTGGAAGCCGATTTGAATGAGGTGGTCAGGTGGGCAAAGGAGAATCGGAAACGTTGGGTCTTTACGTTGAGCAACGCGGGATCCAGGCATTTTGAGGACCGGGCAAGCTTGGACCACCTTCATGAGATTAATTGGAATGCCGTTGCCAAACAGGATTGGCGCGATCCGTCCGTGCGCGAGGGAAAACAGGCCGAATTTTTGATTGAACACGCGTTCCCATGGTTTTTGGTTCGAAGGATTGGGGTCCAATGTCAGCCAATCTTTAATGCCGTAAATGAGGCGCTGAAAGGGGCGGCCACCAAACCGCGTATTGAAATCGTCGCAAAGTGGTACTATTGAGTAAAAGGGGCAATGGATGATTGAGTACAAGGCCGGCGACATCCTTCGAGAGGAGACTGAAGCCATTGTCAATACGGTGAACTGCGTGGGTATCATGGGCCGTGGAATCGCGCTTCAGTTCAAAAATGCCTATCCGGCCAACTTCAAAGCGTACGAAGCGGCGTGCAAGCGCGGTGAAGTTCAGCCGGGGCGCATGTTCGTTTTCCCTACCGGGCAACTGACCAATCCCCGGTTGATCGTCAATTTTCCCACCAAGCGGCACTGGAAGGGTAACAGCCGGATCGAAGATATCGATTCCGGTTTGCACGCCCTGATTGAGGTCTTGCGGGAGCATGCGATTAAATCGATCGCGATTCCTCCACTGGGCTGCGGTCTCGGCGGTCTGGATTGGCTGGTGGTCCGTCAACACATCGAACGCGCCTTGAAGAATCTTAGAGACATTCGATTCATCATTCTTGAGCCCAAAGGGGCACCGGTGCCTGACAAAATGGCGCATAGCCGTTCCGTGCCTGAAATGACGGAGGGACGAGCGGCACTGGTCGAATTGATGCGCCGGTATCTGGGGGGCCTGCTGGATCCCACCATTTCGCTGCTGGAAGTCCACAAACTGATGTACTTCATGCAGGAAGCCGGGCAGCCCTTGCAGTTGGACTTCGTGAAAGGTCAGTATGGCCCCTATGCGAAAAACCTTCGGCATGTGCTGAAAAAAGTTGAGGGACACCTGATTACGGGGTACTGCGATGGCGGCGACGCACCCGGAAAGCAACTTGCGTTGGTTCCCAAAGGCGTGGAACTAGCCCAGGAGGTATTGAAAAGACATCCCAGCACTCAAGCCAACTTTGCCAAGGTCGCAGACCTGGTTGAAGGGTTTGAATCGCCGAACGGGATGGAGTTGCTGGCCACCATTCATTGGGTGGTTACAAGGGAGAATGCCAAGACCGAAAGGGCAGCGGTCACGGCTACTCACGCATGGAGCGGTCGGAAGCAGCAATTCACAAAGCGTCAGATCCATATCGCCTTCGATACCCTTCACAAGAAGGGCTGGATCCAAGCAACGGCGCAGGCCTAATCGACAAAAAGTAATCCAAAGTGGGAAGGCTTGTGGCCGCATCGATGTATCGATGTTCCGTTCAGTGTTTTGAGTTTCGCTCGCCTATCCTGCCTCCGGGACGTTGGAGCAACCGTTTTCCTGTGTCGCGGTTCGAGCTATCACTGCGCTGTCCAGCCGCCGTCGATGGCGATGGTCTGGCCGGTGATATTTTTCGCGTGGGGGCCGAGCAAAAATTCCGCCAGCGCGGCGACTTCGTCGATGCCCACGAAGGCCTGCTTGGGCATGGGCTTCAGAAAAATCTCGCTGGTGACCTGCGCCGGCGTCAGACCGTGCATCTGCGCCTGCTGGGCGATCTGCTTTTCCACCAGCGGCGTCAGAATATACGACGGGCAGATCGTGTTGACGGTGATGTCGCTGTCGGCGGTTTCCAGCGCCAGCGTTTTGGTCAGGCCGACGAGGGCGTGCTTGGCGGTGACGTAGGCGGCTTTGTATTTTGACGCGACCAGGCTGTGGATCGACCCGATGTTGACGATCCGGCCGAAGCCGTTTTTGCGCATGGCCGGCAGCAGGGCGCGCGCGAGCAGAAACGGGCCTTTGACCATGACGGCGATGAGCAAATCCCATTTTTCGACCGGGAATTCCTCGATTTTCACCACGTGCTGCAAGCCGGCGTTGTTGATCAGCACGTCGGGGGGTTCGGGGAGCGCCTGGACCAGCGCGGCGACGGCGGCCGGGTCGGTGACATCGCAGCGGAAGGCTTGAGCGCGGCCGCCGGCAGCGCGGAGTTCCTGCGCGGTCTGTTCGGCGCCGGGCAGATTAAGATCGACGGCGAAAATCTGCGCGCCGTGTTCGCCCAGAAAATGCGCCACGCCGCGGCCGAGACCGCTCCCGGCGCCGGTGACGAGAATGCGATGGTCTTTCATGTTCATGGCCGGTTCCTCCCGAGGGCTCCGACTATATCACGGCCGGGGCCGAGCGAAATCGCAGCGGGGTTTCGGGGCCGCCGCGATGTAGGCGCGTAGCGGCTAAGTAGAAACCACGCCGATACAGTTGTTTTCTTCGTCCCGGCAGGGACGGTCCCAAGAAAAGGTGCCCAGCACGAAGCTGACCGCAGGGAGGCGCCGTGTTGGGAAGCGGTCGCGAAATTGCGACCCAGACAAGCAGGGACGGCAGACCCAGTCCCAGTAGGGACAGCAGACCCAGTCCCGACAGGGATGGCAGACAGAACATTGGAAGACTCGCGCGCAGCATCGGCATGGGCCGCTGGCGTGGTGGGCCGGCGTCCCGGCGGCGCCTGAGAAACGATTGACACGCTGGGGAAACTCAGTACATTTTCAGTCTTGTCTCCGCCGGCTCCGGCCTGCGCGCCGGATCGCTGCGAAGCGCCCCGGTTCGGCCGCCAGCGCCGCGGAGCCAATCCCGCCACGCGATTTTCACCGCGTCCCTATCGTCTAGTCTGGTCTAGGACATCAGATTCTCATTCTGGTAACTCGGGTTCAAATCCCGATAGGGATGCCAATTTAAGCGCGCTGCATCAAATAACCGCATCGGGTGCCGCTGGTTGTGCTGGCAGCGGAGCCGGCGGTTCCTTGCGTATACGCCCGACTGTCGTAGCGCTCAGGTGGTATGCCGGCGCGCGCCAAAGTTTGTGCGGTTCCTTGCCTTGCCCATCCGGGGAAGACATTCTGGTAAAGAGTTCTTAACAATCGCCGACCACTGGATAAGATATCTTTACTAGCGATGGCGGCTGGTAAAGGAGGCTTGAGGCCGATGCGCCGCAGTACAGGCACCCACCACACGACGACCTCCGCCGGCGAATCGGTCCGCGCCTTCGTGCCCAAGCGGCTGCCCCCGCGCAATCCGCCGCTTGTGTTGGAAGGTGCGCTGGCCCAGCAGCATACGGACGCCCTGGCATCGTTGGGGCGCTTGGCTGTAGCCGGCGCCATGGTGCCCAGCGCCGACTGGTTCTTGTACGGCTTCGTGCGGAAGGAAGCGGTCATTTCCTCGCAAATCGAGGGAACCCAGGCCACCTTCGAAGACGTTGTCACCTACGAAGCCACTCGCCAGTCCGCGCAGCCGGCAGACGCGATTGAAGTCTGCAACTACGTCGAAGCGCTGACCTATGCCCGCCAGGAACGGGCCCGGCGCAAGGGGCTGCCACTGTGCGTGCGCCTGTTGTGTGAGGTTCATAAGCGGCTGATGAAAGGCGCTCGCGGCGCTGAAAAGCAACCGGGCGCCGTCCGCCGGTCCCAAAACTGGATTGGCGGAACCCGCCCCGGCAATGCCCGGTTTGTTCCGCCGCCGCCTCAGGTGGTACCGGATGAACTGGCCGCGTTGGAGAAGTGGCTGCACGCAAAGGATCCGCTGCCGCCGCTGGTTCGGGCCGGCTTGGCGCACGTTCAGTTTGAGACCATCCACCCATTTCTGGACGGCAACGGCCGCATCGGGCGGCTGTTGATCACTCTGCTGTGCGAGCACTGGGGCCTATTGTCCGGACCCTTGTTGTACGTGAGCCTGGCGTTCAAGCGCCACCGCCAGGAATATTACGAGCACTTGAACCGGGTCCGTACCGAGGCGGATTGGGAGGGCTGGACTGCATTTTTTCTGGACTGTGTGAAGGAGTCGGCCGATGACGGTGTAACAGTTGCCGCGCGTTTGCAGGCCTGTATCAACGATGATCGAACGCGATTGGCGGAGCACCAGGCTGCGACCGTGTCGGCCATCCGGCTGTTCGATCGCCTACCCAACCATCCGGTGGTGACTCTGGCCAGCGTCATGAAGCTGGTGGCCATCAGCAAGCCCACGGCGGGGAAAACGATTGATGCACTTCAAAAGGCCGGCATCCTGAGGGAGACCACCGGCAAACGGCGCGACCGGGTGTATGCGTATCGCGCCTACTTGGACGCCTTGTCGGGCGACACAGAATTGCCCGAGAGGTAACCTGGAACCGCGCCGTTTCAGCACCCCGAATTTTCGGATTCGGGCCTGCGTAGAACGACGGTCACTGCACGGCCCGGAGATTAAAACTACAGCGTCGAAATCGACGGTGCGCAGCGGCTCTACACCGCCGCGGGTTCGGCGGCGGGGACCGAAAACTGCTGCACACCTTCGACCGTCAGCGCGTTTTCGCCGAAGACCGTGGAGAACGCCCGGCCGTCGCGGGTGCGTTTGGTGCGTGCGTCCATGTAGTTCACGCTGAAGCCGCGCCGCGCGATGTCGCTTTTGTTCACGTCGCTGCGGTGCAGCAGGAAGTTGTGCAGGATCGCGACTTCCCCGGCCTTCAGTTCCAGGAACACCGTTTTTTCCGGCGCGCAGTACTGCCGGACGTGTTCCTCGGAGATCACGTGGCCCTGCTTGCTGAGCAGCCCCAGCCGGTGCGAGCCGGGAATCACCTGCACGCAGCCGTTGGCGACGGTGGCGGGATCGAGCGCGGTCCAGACGGTCAGCAGGGGATCGCGGTCGAGCCCCCAGCTTTCGCCGCCGTCCTGGTGCCAGGGCAGCAGCGTGCCTTTGTGGGCGGGCTTGTTCATGAACATCGCGCGCCAGACCGAAACGCCGGCGTGGCCGCCGTAGATTTCCGCGCACAGTTCGCGGAAAATCGGCCGCTGCTGGTAGGCCAGGAACAGCGGGTCGAATTCGAGGTTTTCGATTTTGCGGTATTCCAGCGTCGGGCCTTTGAAGCCTACGGTCATTTCGGCCATGTTGGAATAGTCGCCGCCCTTGTCCAACTGCATCATCAGCTTGTCGTTGCGGATCTTGCCCAGCATGATGTCGTCGATGCGGCGCTGCAGGTCGGTGAGGTCGGCGCCGGACAGCACCGGGCCGAGATTCAAATAGCCCTGGGTGAAGTACTGAAACCACTGTTCGTCGGTCAGAAGGGGCATGGTCGTTTTCCTGGCAGATCCCGGCCGGCGCTGCACGCCAAGGCGGGATCGGGAGTGTTTGGCTGCGGAGCCGCCACCCGGCTGCCGCAATCAGGAAACACTGTACGCCACGCCGGAGGCCGGGGCCATGGAGCAGTTGAACTTCAAGATGGAGAATCTGAACCTTGTTCGGCGCGGTATTGGGCCGGGGAGCGGCCGAACTGCTGGCGAAACATGCGGCTGAAGTAGTACGGATCGTCGAACCCGACCGCTTCGGCCACGCCGCGCACGGTGCGGCGGTTGTCGCGCAGCAGCACGGCGGCCTGTTCGAGCCGCATCCGCAGCAGGTATTGCAGCGGCGTCAGGCCCAGCCGGCGGCGGAACACTCGGTTTAAATGCTGCGCGCTGAAGCCGGCTTTGGCGGCCAGTTCGTCCAGGGTGGTCGGCTGTTCGATCCGCCGGTTCAATTCCTCCAGCATGCCGAGGATCAGCGGGTCTTCGTCACGGCAGGTGAGCAGCCCGCGCCGGTCGTTGTCGCGGAGCAGTTCATGCAGAATCAGCGGCGACCAGAACGGCAGCACGGCGCGAGTGACTTCCGGCTGCGGGCGATCGTATTCGGCCAGCGCGCCGCGCAGGTAGCGGTCGAGCCGGCTGCGGGCGGGCACGGTCTGCCGGCGCGGCGGGACGATCAGCTCGAACAGGTCGCGCCCGCCCGGCAGCGTGACCTCGACGTGGAGAGACTCCAGCGTGACCCGCTGCGTGCGGCTGAAGGCGTGATGCTCGACCGCCGGCGGCACCAGCACCAGATCGCCGGGCGCGAGGTCCTGTTCGACGCCGGCGATGACCCAGACCACTTGGCCGCGCGTGACAAAAATCAGGTTCCAGTCGGGGACGGTGCGGTTCTGGAGCAGGTAGCCGTGCTCCATTTTCTGCCGCGAACAGACGTTGGTCTTGACGATCATGTGGCGCAGCGCGAACTGCACCAGCGGCTGAAGGTCCCGGTCGGCTCCGTCGTTGGGAACGGGCAGGGCGTTTGCGCTCATGTGTGCATTACCCACATCGTTTCTCGAATCGGATCTTTTGGCTTCCGGCCGTGCGCGGACCGGCGTTCCGCCGATTGCGCCGCATGGCCGCCGCATTCGTGAGGATTTCCAGCGCTGAAAGCGCGGTGCATCATAGCCCGGGGTTGCGCCGGAGCGCGCAACGCGCAGGCGCGACCCCGGGGAGCGGCGCGCAGCGCCGCCCGCGCGGTCCGAGGCGATGTCACACCCCCCACCTTCGTCCGGGCGGAACGTCGCCCGCGAGCGTCGCAACGCATTCCCTGCGTTGAACGCCGGGTACGCTTCCGCGCGATGGAAGGTCGAGTACGCGGTTCTGCTTCGGATCGCGCGAAGCGGTCTGCCGACCGCCACCAGGGGTAGCCTGCGGAAGACCTCCGGCAACCCCTGGCTTTGTTACCTCGCGCCGTTGGCGCGAAGAG
>JBOHNC010000424.1:0-1689 GCA_050730415.1 Planctomycetota bacterium | reverse complement strand
CGCTGCTGCTGAGTCTGGCGGCGGGGGCGGGGGCGGGGCTGCCGGCGCCGGAAGATCCGACGCCAACGAACCCTGCGACGCCGAAAGTCGCGACGCTGGCGGCGGAGGTGCCGATCGACGCGAACGCGGAGGAAATCCGGATCACCTACAAGGGCGTGCCGGGGTCGCAATCGGCGCGGACGCGCGAAGAGGCGCTGCAGATGGCCGCGGGCATGTGCCGGCAGTTGCAGAAGGAGCCGGGGAAGTTCGAGCAGTTCGTGAAGCTGTTTTCGGAGGCGCCGGACAAGGCCTACGGCGGCGCCGTCGGGCCGTTTCGCGGGGGGCGGATGTCGCCGAGTTTCGCGCAGGCGGTGTTCAGCCTGCCGATCGGGGCCATCGGCAATCTGCCGGTGGAGACGCCGTACGGCTTCCACATCGTCAAGCGCATCCCGATGCCGGCGGTGTATTTCGGCCGCTTTATTCTGGTGAGTTGGAGCGGGGCCGACCTGGCCGCCGCGTATCGCACGCTGCTGACCGAAGATGCGGCGCGCAGTGAAGCCGAGAGCCTGTACACGGCGCTGCAGGCGCACCCGGAGAACTTTCGGGCAACGATGATGGACCGGTCCGACGATCCGGGCAAGGCGGCGGGCGGCTACCTGCCGGATTTCTATCCGGGGCGGGCCGATCCGGCGCTGGTGGCGGCGGCGGCCAGCGTGCCGATCGACGGCATCGCGGCGCCGATCCGCACGCGCTACGGGTACCTGATTTTCCAGCGCCTGGCGCTGATGCGGGACCGGCCGGTGCTGCACGGAGTGGTCGCGGGGCTGGATATTCTGATCGCCTACAAAGGCGCGGCGGGCAGCAGCAAGACGCGGTCGTGGGCCGATGCGCGAGCGCGGGCGACCACGCTGGCGGCCGAGGCGCGGGCGCATCCGGAGAAATTTGTCGATCTGAGCGCGGCGCAAAGCGACGCCGCCAATCGCGACGACGGCGGGAACCTGGGGCTGATCGATCTGACCCAGCTTTCGCCGGTGATGTACGACTGGGGCGCGACGCTGCAGGGGCTGGCGGTCGGCGCGGTGGGCGGGCCGGTCGAGGCGCCGGACGGATTCCATGTGCTGCTGAGGACTCAACTGCCCGACCGGCTGCATGCGCGACAGATTCTGGTGGCCTGGAAGGGGACGCCGTCGAAGGTGGTGCGGGACAAGGCAACGGCGGCGGCGCAGGCGGCGGAGTACCTGGCGCGGCTGCGCGCGGCGCCGCCGGCGGAGCGGGAGGAAAATTTTATCGTGTTCGCGAGCAAATATTCCGATGACGTGAGCGTGCCGGGCGGGGACTTGGGAACGTTTCGCCCGCAGGATTATTTTCCGGCCGTAGCCAAGGCGCTGCTCCAGACGCCCATCGGCGGGCTGACCGGGGTGGTCGAGACGCCGTTCGGCTACGCGATTCTGCTGCGGCTGGCGCCGACGCATCCGCTGCCGGAGGAAACTCATCCGGTGAATTTGAACAACATCCGGCCGGACAGCACGCCCAATCCGACGGGGAACCCACATCCGACGCGGGGCCCGGGCGGTCCGGGGCAAGGCGGCCCAGCCAACTAAGCAAATGTTTTATATCTGAGCATTACCCACAAGTTTTTTTGCTTCTGCTCTTGGCTCCGTAGGGGCCGCCTGCCTTTAGCCGTGGGCCGAAGGGCCCACGGATTGGCGG
>JBOHNC010000423.1:0-2696 GCA_050730415.1 Planctomycetota bacterium | reverse complement strand
CCATTTTGGGTGTTCCCGCTTCGGCGGGTCTACGGACCGCGTCCGGCATCAGGGCTGCGGGGCGGGTGCGGTGGGCGGCATCGGGTCTTTCCCGGTCGCAGGCGGTGTCGAGAGTTTTTGAGCGGCGACACTATCCCGCCAGTTGAATTTGATCAGTTTCTTTTTGGAAGGCTCCACCAGAAAAAGGGATCGGGAGTCAGGGGAGAAGATGGATTTTGTCGTCCGTACCGGCAGGTAGCACAGAATTTTTTGGTCGATTAAATCGTAGATGGCCGTGCCCGATGCGCCGTAGCGGCCGTCGGGGGAAACGGTGCAGAGTTCATCCAGCAGCGGCGACGGCCCCGGATCGGAGGACGGGTTGTCTTTTTGCATTTGCTCGATTGCGGAGGGCAGGAGGGTTTTGTAGGCGATCTTATCGGGACCGGTCAGTACCACGTTGCCGAAAAAGGGCACGCCGGAAGCGCCGAACAGCAGGTCCATGCTCGCCGCCGCGAATCTGGGAATTTTATCGGGCAGGGGAATGGAGAAGTGATTCGTGAAGAGTCGGGTCGCTTGGATTTCCTTTCGGAGTTCCGCCACGCGGGTGCTAACGGCGGTCCAGGTCGGGTTACTTTCCTGGTAACTCTCGCCGTGGGTGCCGGTGCCGCTCATCATAAAGCGTTCGGTTTTCGACAGCAGTTTGGTCTCATCGACGAATTCGGCATAGCGGTGGATGGCCTGCCGGACTTGGAGCAACGATTCGGTGGCGACGGTCAGCGTATGGTCTTGGCCTCTGTACTGAAAAAGGAAAAGAGAATTGCCCATCAAACGCATTTGAGGCTGGCCGGAGCTCGTCCAATTAAAGATGAGAGCGGGGCCGGATACGCCGGTCTTTGAATTGCACAGGCCCAGGCTGCCGGGGGCGAAGAACATGACCTCGTTGTTATCCAGGGGGGCGAAGTCGAGACAAACGGAGCTTAATTGGGCCTGCCCGACCACCTTACCGGTAGACAGGTTGACGGTGAGAAACTTGGTGGGCAGGTGGCGGTTGGCCTTCAGGTCGGCGAGACCAAACGAGGTTGTGGCCACGACAGCCAAGTTCGAACCGGACTCCAGTTTGAAGCCCAATGGCCGCTCTTCCAGTGTCACGCTTTTGACGCTGGTGAAGGTGTTGACATTGTATCCCATCAGCCGGTTCCGATCAGGGTCCATGATCCACAGGATGCCGGTCGAGGTCGTCTGCCAATCGGTGGGGGTGAAGTCGAGATCGATGGTGCTGATGTATTGGGCCGAGGCCATGGCGGCGGTATTCTGGTCGTCAACGTCGCTGTAATGTTTCGCCAGCCAATCTTTGTAGGGTACGGTGAGGGCAAATTGCGAGCGGTTGACGACAAAGGCCTGGGCTGCCGCGCCGGGAATGGCAAAACCTGCGCTGTTGCCGCCAGCCATTTCATAGGCGACCACGCCCACGACTCTGCCACTGGCATCGACGAGCGGCCCGCCGGTGCTGGCGGGATTCACGGCTGCGGTGGTTTGATCGAAGAGATGTCCGCTCAGTTTCCGATCCAGCGCGGACAGAATGCCTTCGGTCACGGTGAAGGAAAGCAGGTCGTCGCCGGTCCCGGGACTGCCAACCGCGAATATATTGTCGCCCAGCGCGCGCGCCGGCTGGAAGGACAGAGCGGGCGGCGAGGCGCCGGTCATCCGCATCTCAAGCAGCGCCAGATCGCGGCCCGTATCGATGGCCACCACCTCCACCGACGAACATACCAGCAGCGAGGCAGCGCCGTCCGGGGTCGGCGTCGGCGACCTGTATTGCACCTGAATTACCGGAGAGCGGGAAACATTTTGGAATTTGGTCAGGACCAGGCAAGGGCCAACCAGGAACCCGGTGCCGTAGGTATCCGGTCCGTCCTTGACCACCACGACCGACGGGAGCACGGATTTCACCGACGCTGCGAGCCCCACGGACTGGCCGGGTTGCAGCGCGGCGATTTCGTCCGCCAAGTTGGCCTTGCGATCGTTCAGATCCTGTTCCTGTTGAATGAGGCGGTTCTGGGTCTGGATGGCATCGGCCTGGGCGGACATTTTGGATTGGAGTGCCTGCCATTGCTGGTCGAGCATCTGCGACTGCTGGGTGAGGGCGGGTATCTGATCGTTGTCAGCGGTGGATTTTTGCTGGATGGCAGCGAGATCACGCTGGATTTGGGCCGCCTCGTTGCGAGCCACCTCCGCCGGGCTGGGTTTGCTGCGGGCCAGCAGAGTTTCCGCGTAACGGCCCACGGCGAAAACAATCGACAGCAACTCACAGCACAGCACCAGACCGCCCAGCACGACGGCCAAGGTGGCCCACCAAGGCGAACGGGCGGACAGGTCGAGCGCGGGCGCTGGCGCGGGGTCGGCAGGGCGGCGGCCGCCATGGGGCTGCGGATCATCCAAACTGTAGGACGCTTCGCCGGAAAGCGCCTGCTCCTCCGGCTTGAATCCGCCGAGGGTGTCCGCGTCAGGTGGCCTATTTGCCGAAACGGGTGGCGTCGCCGGGATGGGCGCGGAGGAAGGTTCTGGTTTCTCATCGAGCGACGGCTGTAGCTCCAGTCCAGGGATGTCTTCGGGGGCGGTCTTGCTGGCGGCGGCGGTGGTGGCGGCGGCGGTGGCGGGGAGTGGGCGGCCACCCACCGGCGTCAGCCGGCCGGCGCGGCCCTTGGGCAGTACAGGTT
>JBOHNC010000422.1:0-10198 GCA_050730415.1 Planctomycetota bacterium | reverse complement strand
AACAGGTGTTGTGCCTCAATTTCAGCCTTGGCTCCGTCGATGCCAACGGTAAACTGGTCGGCCTGATGCCCACCTTCAATGCCGTGTTCCTCTACAACACGATGCTCTACCTCGTTGTCGGCTGCGTCGAAAGCGACGGCCTGATCCACTTCCCCGGCCCCTGCGGCATGACTGCTGCTCCACCATAATTTCTCCTTCCCATGCAATCCCAATCGCTCCCGCTCCAACATGGAGACGCTTCCATGCCTACAAACAACCTGCCGACAGGTCCTTTTTCCGTTCCCGACCTCTGGACGGTCGCCGACTGCGCTCACTATTTGCAGCGTTCGCGGCGTTGGGTCTGGGAATGTGCCCGACGGCCGGCCGATCTGGCCGGCTCGATTCCACACACGCGCCTGCCTGGTGGTTCGCCGCGGTTCCTGCCCGCCGACATCGTGGCCTGGGTTACCGACGGCTGCCCGCCCGCCGCCATCTTCCTCAAATGGCGCGGGAAGGCTGCGAAGACGACTTGAACTTCGGCCACAGGTGAGCAAGGGTGTTGAGCCCTTGGCTCGCCGCGCTGCCCGTGGCCCGTCGCCGCGGTCTGCGCGCCCGTCGCCTTGAGGTCCGGAGATCTGCTATGAGCCGCGTGTTCCAACCGTCCTACACCTACGTCGGCCCTGACGGCCAGCGTGTTGGTGGGAAGTCCAAGAAATGGCACATTGAGTACCGCGATACCCAGGGCCGTACCGTCCACCGCGTCGCCGGGTCCACGGAAAAGCAGGCCCGCGAGGCGCTCAAGATCGCCGAAGCCCGCGTGTGGAACAACAAGAACGGCGTACCCACCGAAGGGCTCAATAAGACCCCCTGTGAGGACCTGCGCAACCGCTACCTCAGCCAGTTGCATCCCCGCGTGTCGAAATGCCACTACGAAAACGTGCGCCGCCAGATCGACAAAATCCTGAAGGACGCCAAGGCCGTGTACCTCGTCGACCTGTCGCCGGACGCGCTCGACGAGTACAAAGCCCACTTGGCGACCACGGGCGTCGCGCCGCGCACCATCAACACCCACCTATCGGCCGTGAAGGCGATGTTCGAATGGGCCAAGAAAACCCGCGTCATCCCCTACAACCCGCTCGACTGCGTATCGCCCTTGCCTGAAACCGTGAAACACCGCAAGCGTCGCCCATTGACCGTCGATGAGCAGCAACGGCTACTCGATGTCGCCCGGTCGGGGCCTTACCGCCGCGCGGTTCGGTCGTATGAAGGTCGCGCCCGGGTGGCCGAACGGTATGCCAAGGTTCTATGCCCACCTGTGAAGTTCCGCAAGGCAAAGTTGCACAGACTCGATTACGCCGGCGAGCAGGCGGTCGCCACTTACCAAATGCTGCTTGGCACCGGGCTGCGCGTGAACGAACTACGGTTGCTTTTGTGGTCGGACCTCAACCTGGACCAAGGCCTCATGCACCTGCGCCCGGAAACCACCAAGAACCGCAAAGCGGCCACCGTGCCGTTGGCGCCCTACCTTGTGACGCTGCTGCGGGCGTGGCGTGAACGTAGCGGTGGTGCCGACCGGGCGACCGTGGTGGCCATCTCCAGCCGCCTGTTGGAAAACTTCTACGACGATCTCGAAGCGGCCGGTATCGACCGTGAAGACGCCAGCGGACGAAAACTGGACCTGCACTGCCTGCGCCACACCTTCGCCCAGCGGCTCAACGACGCCGGTATCGACCCGAAGACCATGCAGGCGCTGCTCCGCCACTCGAGCGCCACGTTGACCTTGGGCGTTTACATCCACAAGGACAAATCGAAAATGGTCGAAGCGGTGGCCAGCCTACAATCGCTCGGAACGCCACCCGCTGCGCCCCGCGTGGCCCAGGACGCGCCCGCGTCGCGACTGGCGTAGGTTGCCTGGTCGGCGGCCCAACGCGTGGCCCGTGGCGCCCAATTTGGCGTGCGCAAAAGTCGCTCACAAGGATCGCACAATGGAAAAAGCGGCGCTCGCGTAAACGTTTGGGAACTCGATAGATATGTTTATTCGCACTATAGCTCGACAAGCTAGTGGTCGATGGTTCGAATCCATCATCGCCCATTTTTCTTTTTCACGCTGGCCGCTCGGGCCGCGCTTCCAATCCGTTACAAAATCTTACAGAGGTTCACAAACGCCTACGTTTTGAAACGCTTGGGGCGTCGGTCCAGCCAACTTCAATCCCACAGCCGCCACACGAAGCTGCCGCCAAAATACCTGGCAGTTCGCAAACCATTGCAGATTATTGCAAACCATTGCAATCCATTGCAACCAGTTCGCACAAGGAACTCACAAGGAAATGTTCCGGCCCCTATGAATTTCGCAGCGATGTCTAGCCTCGCGGCTAGAGGTCGGTGGTGGCATGGAAGGCCCTGGATTGCACGGTGGCCTTGCTATACCGATTGACTTTGGCACCTTTGGCCCTCAACCGTTCCCCGTTGCGCCACGTTGCGCCCGGAGATCCAATTGGCAATCCCCGTCGCCTTCCGCCCAAACGCGCCCACCGTGGCCAGGAACGCGAGGTAAAGGCCCAAATCGCCCTGTACAACTCCGTGCGGCCTCATCAGGGATTGGGCAACGTGCCGATTGACCATGGGCCGCCTGGCTGTGCCGCTCCGCCGCAGGAAGCCGTCACCACAGTCGATCCGGAAAAGATCGCCTGCATGAAGTCCTGCGGCGGCCTTCTCAAGCACTACGTCCGCAATGCGGCGTAGCGCGCGGCCGTAAATCCAAGTTCAAATATCAAAGACCTGAAGGCCCGTGCCGTTCGGGACAGAAGATACTCTACGCTTCCAGAACCGTCAGCACGAAAATATCGCCACGTTGCATGCTGATCGCCAAGTTTGCCAGCCTCGGCGATCAGCACCGTCCCCAATTTTACCCCCCGCTTCCGGCTCCGAACTCCGTCCGCAGCCCGAAACCGAGTTTTTGTACACGACAGGCTAATACCCGCTGTATTCAAAAAAACGGGCGTACCATGAACCTCCCCGTTTATAAAATTCAGCATTAGCCCCATTGTAAGCCTCGTCCAAAGCCTGCATTGGAATGGGTATCCAACCTTGATCCTTCAAAATAGACTCAATCTTGGATAAGGGAAAGATGTTCGAACTTGCCTCGTTTGATGTCCAGATAGTGGCGAGCTTGCCGAAATTTGAGAACTGAATATTGATTCGAACGAGGTCTCTGCGTGGTGGATTCGCTTCCGGGCTGCAAAACATTAGTTCCGCGAAAAACGCCGCGCCCTTAACCTCGTTATCCATATCAGTCTGCAGACCGAGTTCCTGACGCAGGCGCTCTTGGATCGCAGCCACCTCACCCTGGTAAGTCTCCAAAGGAAACCGCGCCGGCTCATTGCCTGGAAACAAGATACCTATCGGGTCATCTGCCGCTTCCAAGTACTTTCGAATTTCCTCATCCATAATCCCTTCCTCGCCCTCGCCGCCATGTCTTAGATCAATTATCGTTTGATTCTTCGCCCCTGCAAGCAGCCAGCGCAATGGCCAAGATGGGTCACGGTCTAATCCTGGCTCCCTTTGGAGCGGGATTCGGTTCTGGGGGTCCAAATGGGTTGGGGCCCTCACCCGGCGTTACATTAACATGCTGATAATTTATTACGGGTGAACCTGGACCTGCTGGTTCCGGCGCAACATCGACCGTACCGCCGCTAGCCCTAATGTCGCCAGCAGTTGTGGCCTGAACTTGGTTGTGAGGAACGCCCTGTCCTGCTTCTCCCAGGGTCCGACCCTGTGCACCAGAAAACGTTTCCGAAGGAGGAGGTCTTGTACCACCCTTAACGACTACATTGGAGTCGGGAACGTCACCTGGTGCATGCGGTCCAAGATCGCATGGTTTGGTACCATTCGGTTGGACCGGATCGGTACCAGGGGTCTCTGGCGCCTTGGGTGTATTGGTCGGGGGCGGCTCCGGCACGGGCGGCTCCGGCACGACGGGGCTGCCGTCGGCTGTTAAGGAGTCCACCAATTCGTCAGTGACCTTATTAGCGGTAGTGACAGCTTCATCTGTCGCTGTTGCGCCTGCGGCTGCGGCGCTTACTGCGGCTTTTACTGTAGAAGAAGCAGCTCCTGCGATAACCGTTATTGTTCCCGCTCGCCCAACATCATGAAGGATATTCCCCGCAACTGCAGAACTTAAAATGGGCTTCCCGGCGTGAACCGCCGCTACCGCTTTGCGCGTACCTACGCCCAAGCGAAGAGCATCATTCGCAGTGTCCACAAATTCATATGGCATTTCCATCACATTCACGACACCATGAATCGGATTTAGCCCTAAATAGTTGGGGCCTGCCAGAGATTTGACTGCCTCAAACGGTTCTTTAGCCTTATCGATGTAGGGCTGAAAAAAGTCCGCAACGTCTTCTGCCCAGCTGAAGGGCTCAACGCCAATGCACGGGTTCATTCCAACGTAATCATATAAATTCAATCGACTTTGAATGAAACCCCATGGGTTGCGATCCAGAAATCTTCCAAGGGTCGAGTCAAAATACCTCGTTTTGAAGTAATATACCGCGTTGGCGCTATCCCAATACTGACCTGTAAATAAACGGCGATTGTCATATCCTGAAATCGGTATGCCATTGTCGTCAATTGAAACGGTGTCATCGGGAGTGAACCAATGTCCATCGGCACCGGCATCCTTATAGATTACAGGACTGCCGTAGGCAGAATAGTCATAATACTCGCAAATATCACCAACGGAGGTTGATAGAACCTTCGCGGAAAATATCTGATCGCTGTGGATGTGGAAGGAACGGCTATAGACCTCTTCACCGGTTTTGCCGTCAGTCCAGGAAGTATCGTAGCCACTGTCGTCTCGGCCGTCCCAACGGGCAGTTGGGGCCGTGTCGTAAATTGGATTGACCTTGGTGTCGTACTGTACAACTTCGTCGATGTAGTTTCCATAGACAAGGGTCTTCAGAAGCGGCATCGCGATCAGGCCGCCGTCGGTAATGTCCGTCTGCGAGTTCGTAAGATCGCGCTCTTCGGCCACGCGCCACCCCAGCCCGTAAATGTACCGACGGGTGCCGTCGGATACACGGCGGCCGTAGGCGTCGTATTGATAACCAATGGTCGTGGCGCCCTTGGTCCACATTTTCAAGCGGGAGTTCGCGTCCCAGGTAAAATTCCGCGCCGTGCCCGACACCGGCGTGATGGCGGTCAGGTTCCCCGCGTCGTCATACGACAGGTTGTCGGTGACCGTATTCGAAGCGTCCTTCAGGTCCACGATCTCGTTCAGCCCGTTCTGCGGACCGGGCGTCAGCGGGCTATGGTCCCGGTTCTGGGTCACGCCATCGGTCGTCACCGAGTTCCAGTTGCCCAGCGGGTCTAGGTTCCAAGCCTGCGTGCCGGGGGTACCGCGGGTCAGCGACGCCACGCGATCGGCCGCGTCGTAGGTGTAGGTTTCGTTCCGATTGGCGTCACGGCTAGGGTCGCGCTTCGCGCGGCTTTTTTTGCACGGGCCTGGAGGCCCATGCCACGGGGCGGGGGGCGAGCAGATCATCGGCGAAGATTGCGCGCGGCGTGCATGACATGACATCACGAAGAGGGAAGGCTCGGAGGCACTCCCATGCGCCGCGAAGAGGGCGGGCTCGGGGGTCGCCCCTACAGGTAATTCGAATCCCAGTTAATTCCTGCCGCCCCGTATTCAACTGGATTCGGTCGTGTTTCCCATGTGCCCTCCCAACCCACCTGTTCCCGAGCCCAACCCGGAATCTTCGGCCGATGGCTTTCTTTGCGCCAACGGCGCAAAACAAGATAGCGCCCGTTCCAGAGTTGGCCGCAGGCCTACCCTGGAACGGGTGCCTGCCTGCCCCTCTGCCGCGCGACCCGAGGCAATCAGCGCTTCGCCGCCATTTCATCGCGCGGAACCGCACCCGGCGTTCAACGAAGGGGAATGTATTTCGGCGCGTCGCCCACGACGATCCGCGCGGAAAAACGCGTCGGCGCGACATCGTCTCGGACCGCGCGGGCGGTCTGGCGACCGCATCCAGGGGTAGCCTTCGGCAACCCCTGGCTTTGTTACCTCGCGCCGTTGGCGCGAAGAAGCCGGTCTGATGACCTGGACATTACCCACATCTTCTTTGGGTGCTATTTTGTCTTCCAGCCCCGGCTTTCACCCCGTTCTTGCAGCCACCCCAACCGGCCGCCACACGCGTGATGATTTTAGCGCCGGAGGCGCGGCAGAATCATAGCCCCCCAATCGGAGAATTTGGCCAGAAGGCGCAGCCTGGAGGCCATCTGCTGGGAAAGCGGTGCGCAGCAACGCGCCCGCGCGACCCGAAGCAGAACCACGCATGCAACCTTCCATCGCGCGGAACCGCATGCAACCTTCAACGAAGCGATTGCATTTCGGCCCGTCGCTCGCGACCTTCCGCGCGGGAATACGTGGGAAACGCGACATCGCCTCGGTCCGCGCGGCGCGGTCTGGCGACCGCGTCCAGGGGTGCGCCTGCGGAAGACCTTCGGCCACCCCTGGCACTGAACCCTCGCGCCGTTGGCGCGAAGAGGGCGACCTGACGGTTGGGGTTTCCGGGTCATGCGCGACAGATGTGGGTAAGGCCCAGCACTTCAGCGCTGGGAGCAGATCGACAGCATTGAATCCCGAGTCCCGGCGGGACGGCAGAATGGCTTGCGACATCCACGACCAAAATCAATCGTGGGGTGCCGCCACCCTACTCGCGCCTCAACAATGCCCCCGGCATCGTGGCACGGGACGCTGTCCCGTGCATAAAACAATCCGCGGCGCAGCCGCGGTCTTTTGTTCTTCACCGCATTGGCCCCAACCGATCCCGTCCCCCGCATGCCGCCTCACCCGCCCAGCCCGCAGCCCTCCGCCGGATGACTGGCGACAATCTCGTCCAGCACCTTCAGCCCGCTCGGCGACAGCCCCAGGCTGGATTTTTCCTTCGCGTATTGCGCCGGCGTGCCGAACCCCGACAGCAGCCCGTTGATCCGCGCCGCCGCCGTCGAATTCATGAAATCGAAATCGCTCGGGTACCACGCCGAAAATTCATCCATCAGCACGCCGGTCTGGCGCAGCCGATATTTCTGATGGTAGGCTTCGGCCACGTAAAAATAAGTAGCCGGCTCGATCGCCGCCCCGATGGGCGCATGCAGCTTCTTCGCTTCCGCCGCCATGGAGACTTCGGCAGCCTTCTTCTGCGCCGTGTCGAAAAAGAACACCGCCGACCGGTACTGCCGGCTCCAGGAATGATCGGTCGGATTGCAATTGGCCCAGAATACATCCAGCAGTTGCTGGTAGGTGATCTGCGTCGGATCGAAATCGACCTCCACCGATTCGGTGTAGTCGCTGATCGCATGATAGGTCGGGTCCGGCGTGCTCCCGCCGCAGTAGCCGCAGCGTGTGCGAATGACCCCTGGCAGACTGCCGTACAAGGCGTCCGAACCCCAGAAGCAGCCGAGCGCAAAAATCGCGGTGCTCACCTTTTTCGGCACCGCCCGGTCCATCGGCGGCCGCTTCTGCGCGGCAGACATCCCCACCCTGGAATCCTGCATGGCCGTAGCTCCTGATCCTGGCGCGGTTCCCGCAGCGGCGAGTTTCGCCGGCGCCGCCGGATCGCCCCCATGCACGCGCGACGCGCGCGGGCCCTGATCGCTCTGCGTGGCGCAAGCCGGCGCCGCCAACAGCGCCAGCGCGAACGCCGCCGCCAGCCCGATCCGCGCCCAAATGCTGCGACCCACCATACCCCGCACCCTCCATTTTTGGGCGGCCGAACGCCTCGCCCGTCCCGCGCTCGCGCGGCCGTCCACCGACGCCTACCGCCGTCCCCGCGCCTCAACGCCGCAAATCTGGAAGGTTAGACCCACCGCGCGCACGCAGGATTCCGCGCGGCCGCAGGAAAAAATCGCCCGGCGCCGCAGGTGCGAGTTGGCCCGCGCCGCGCGCCGCCATCCGCCTCCCAAACCGCCCAACCGGTGCGTGCGAACTCAGTGCGACGTGCCGTCGCCCGACAGCGTCAGCGTGGTGCGCTGAATCAGCGGACCCCGTTCATATTCAACGTCAAATTTGTTGCCCGGCCGCTGCGCGCGGTAAAACCGCTGCCATTGGTCGAACGCGTTCGAACTGCCCGAACCCAGGTCGATCTCCTCCCCCTTGGGCGGAATCACCCGCGTGATCCAGTCGTTCACGTCCAGACCCGCCTGCGCGAAGTCCGACCGCGGGCTCATGCGAATCACCCGCAAACCACGCCCGGCGTCGGGGTAAAGCTCCGGCGGCACATTGTCACCCGCCGGCTGCGCGGAATCGTGCACCAGCGCTCGCAACGCCTGGTCCGATCCCCGCGGGCGGACCGGGACGAAACTGGGCATTTCCGGCAAATCGCCCGGAAAGGGCAGACCCATTTCCGTCGAACCCTTCTGCAGCCACGGTTTCGATGGATCCATCAAGCCCGCCGGATCGACCGGCAAATAGTGTTCGTCCAGCCCGCCCGCCGGCTGATCCACCGTCCGCACCAGCCCCGGCTGCGCCGCTTGCGAATCGCCCCACGGCGTCGGACCCGGCGGAATCGGCGGCGGCAGCTCCGCCACGGTGCGCTCCGTCGGATTGCCGCCCGCCGCGCTGAACAGCCCCGCCGACCACACCGCCACAAAACAAGCCGCCGCGCCGACCGCACCGGCCAACGCCATCTGCAGCACGTGCCGCCGATGCTCGCTGTGGTACCGGCGCTTGAATTCAACCCAGTTATTTTCGCGAATGTTGGCCGCGTCCACCGCCGTCAGCCCGTCGGCCGCCGGCGCCAACGCCGCCGATCCGCTCGCCGGCGTCGCCATACGCACCGCCGCAGGCGCAGCCACCTTGGCCCCGCCCGCCGGCGCACCCGCCGCGCCACCCGATCCAGCCAACAAAGCCGGCGCCGCAGCCGCCGCGCCGCTCAGCGCAGTCTCCACCGGCATCCGCGCCGCCTGCGAAACGTTCCAGCAATGCACTTCGAGGTCCGGCAGTTGCTTCAACGCCGAGCGCGTCAATTCCCCCACCAACTCTTCGTCTTCAATCGGACCGGCCGCGCGCTCGCGGGCCAACCGCCGAGCGTTCTGCGCCATCCGCCGAAAATCCGGCTCCGCACCGGTCTGCAAACAGGTCGCGTCCTGAAAGATCGCGCCCAACGAGGCTTCCTCCCCCGCCCGCGCCCGCGCGTCCGATCCCAAAATCTCCGGCGCGTAACCGTTGCTCACCGCCATCCCGGCCTCGCGGAACAAAGCGCTCACGCTCTCGTCCAGCCGCCGGTCCTCCGGCGAACGAGCATCCGCAAATGCGTTGGATTCGTTTGGTTCTGTGCTCATACTTCCGGCATCACTCCCTGCCCCGTCAGAATCTTGCGCAACCGTTCGCGCGCGTGACTGAGTCGGGACCACACGGTGCCTTCAGGAATATCCAGCATGCGCGCGATCTCCGCGTGCGAACGGCCCTCGACTTCCTTCAGCAAAAACACGTCGCGGTGTTTTTCGTCGAGCGACTGCAGCGCCTTGTTGATCGCCTCGCGAATCTGCTCCCGCTCCACGTCGGCCAATGGCCGTTCGCGAGCTTCCTCTTCCAACTGCCGCAAGATTTCCAGCTTGCTCAGCGCCACCCGGCGCCGCCCGGTCTTGCGGTAAAAATCGTTAATCAAGTTCAGCGTGATCCGGTAAAACCAGCCCGTCACCGCCCGGCTTTCCTGCAACTCACCGGCGTAGCGGTACAAACGCACCAGAGCCTCCTGGGCGATGTCCTCCGCTTGATACGGATCCCCGACCGACCGCAAGGCAAGCGAGTAAGCCCGCCGACCCAGCACCGACGCCAAGTCGTCAAACGCCTGGTCGGCTTCGGCCCCACCGGCGCTAAATCGAGCCCACAAATCTTCCACCGAACGGTCGTGGAGCTTGAGTTTCTCCGAACCACTCACGCTGCCACCAAACTCCTGCAAGAAAGACGCCCTGTACGCGCGCGTCTTCACCACTCACCAATCTTTTTCGGACCCCCTAACCCGCATCTTGAACACAACTTACAAGCTTCACCCCCACCCCCGCCAAACATTGTGCGCCCACCCCCCAACTTTTTCAACCCATTTCCCACCCCCGCCCCATGGGAACCCCGCGCGCGCCCGCGCGGCATCTTCGCTCAATCCGTCCATTCGGCTCCGGAAGTCTATCCATTCCCTACGCTCGCCCGAGACATTGT
>JBOHNC010000421.1:0-7034 GCA_050730415.1 Planctomycetota bacterium | reverse complement strand
ATGATTCTGCCGCGCCTCCGGCGCTAAAATCATCACGCGTGTGGCGGCCGTTTGGGGTGGCTTCCAGAACAGGGTGAAAGCCGGGGCTGGAAGACAAAATAGCACCCAAAGAAGATGTGGGTAATGTACAGGTCATCAGACCGGCTTCTTCGTCCCGTATCGTCCCTTCGGCGTTGCGCCCCCGTCCACTCCCCGGGAGCGCCGGCATCTTGCCGGCTCCGTCTCTTCGCCCCAACCGTCCATCCGGCTCCGCAAGTCTACCCATGCCCCTTCGCCCGTACCCTCCCGAACCGCGCTTGTACCCCATCCGCGAAAATCATATAATCCCCTCGGCATCTGAAACTTGAAATGGTCGGGAAGTTCCGAAGGGCCCACCGCTCCCCGTCCAGGCCCCCCGCGCGCCGGCCAAACTTTTTTCGAAAATAATTAACGCCCGCCCCCGCGAGCGGTTTTAGCAAGGTAAGGAACGCGAACACACGATGGCTCAATCCGCAACCGAACCTGCCCTCGATCCCGCCAAAGCCCTGCTGGAATTCCGCCGCAGCGGTTCGGCCGATGCCTTCTCCGCGCTGTTCACCCGTTTCGCGCCGATGGTCTACGCCATCTGCCGACGTCGCTTGAATTCCTCCGCCGACGCCGAAGACGCCACCCAAGCCGTGTTCCTGGCGCTGTTTCGCCACGCGCGCAAAGTCCACCCCGACCATCTGCCCGGCTGGCTGCACCGCGCCGCCGTCAACGCCGCGGCGGTGGTGCTCCGCGCGCGAGCCCGCCGCGCCGCCCATGAACAGGAGGCTGCCCGGATGAATCAACTGAAACACGCTCACGCGAGCCACGCCCACTCCGAACACGGCCGCTCCGAGCACGACCTCTCCGAGCACGACCAATGGGCCGAACTGCGCCCGCACCTGGACGCCGGCATCGACGCCCTGCCCGGCAAGCTGCGCGAGATCGTCGTGCGCCAGTACGTGCTGGGCCAAAGCCGGCCCGCCATCGCGCGTGCACTGGGCCTGCCCGAAGGCACCGTCCAAAGCCGCGCCCGCGCCGGCTTGGAACGCCTGCGGCGGTTCCTGCCCGCCCACGGCGCGGCACTGTCGGGCGCGCTGCTCATGAAGGGCATGGCCGCCGACACCGCGCTCATGCCGGCCTCGGTCGCCGCCTCCGCACCGCATGTTCTTTCCCTCGCCGTCGGCGGCGCCCACGGCGCCGGCGCCGCTTCGTCGTCCGTTTCCGTGATCGCAAAAGGAGTGTCCAACATGTTTTTGGTGAGCCAGATGAAAATCGCCGCCGTGCTGGTCTGCGCGCTGGTGCTCAGCGGAACCCTGACCGCGGTGGCGGTGCACAGCGCCACCGCACGCAGCGCGCAGGTCCCCTCGGTTCTATCCGCGCCCCCGGCCCCCCCAGCCCCCCCGGCCCAACAAGCCCAACAAGCTGCAGCGCCAACCCAGCCCACCGCACCGCAGGCCGATCCGCTCGCGCTGCCGGCCGGCATCGACAGCGACACCGTCGTGTCGCAGATCCACAACGCACCCGATTGGCAAGCCGCCACCGCCTACAAACCCGGCGACCGCGTCGTGATTCTGACCACCCAACCCGCGCGCGCCTTCCAGTGCGTGCAGGCCGGCACCTCCGGCACAAAAGCCCCCGACAGCACCGGCGCGGCGGTGAAAGACGGTTCCGTCACCTGGAAATATCTCTCCGATGTCGACTACACCTCGCTCACCGCCTGGCTCTACGACGCCCCGCGCTGGAAACCGGGCACGACCTACCGCTACCACGCCTATGTCACCTTCGGCACCCCCTTGTGCAGCTACCGCTGCGGCTTGGTCGGCGCCGGGCCCAGCACCGAAGATCCAACCGACCCCACCTATCGCGACGACGCCGGCAACGGCTACGATGAAATCAACCCCAGAGACTTCGCCAAGCGCCACGTGAAAACCGGCCCCGACGGCTACCTGTGGCGCAAAGTCGCCACCATCGGCTACAGTTCCGGCAAGAGCTTCATTCCGACCGTCCTCTACCCCGCCAATTCCACCGACTTCCGCAAGGCGGAAGTCCAGATGAAAAAAAGCTACGCCGCCGAACTCTGGAACGACCGCGAATATGTCGCCGGCGAAAACGGCGAAAACCATCCCATTTTCCTCAACGACCACCAGGGCTGGCATCCCGGCGATGCCTGCCCCCAGGGCGTCGACGGCAAAAACCGCCTCATCATCACCGCCGCGCCCGGCGAAAGTTTCATGGATCGCCCCAACGCGCCGCTCCACTACGATCCCGCCCAGGGCGTCGCGATCCGCAACCCCGCCGGCGGCATCGGCGCGTGGGGCTGGAGCCCCGGCAACGGCCTGCTCTTCAGCGACGCCTACGACACCCTCGACCGCCTCCAGATCAAATCCGCAACCGGCCACGTCACCGGCGAAATCGGCGGCAACGCCCCCAATGGGCTGCTCCTGACCAACGATCTTCTCGAAAGCGACGCCGGCGGCAAAGTCGACGCCCTGGAATGCGACTGCATGGGCGTCATGGTCAACTGCCTGCTGATCGGCGCCGGCCCGAAAGGCGTGTACCCCAAATACCCGATGCGGATCGACCACTGCACCGTGGTCTCCACCCAGCCCGCCGCCGACAGCATCGGCGTCATGTCCGGCATCCCCTGGGACATCAAGGGCGTGGAAAAGGGCGCGGTGCTGCGAGGCTGCCTGATCTTCGGCTGGAAGAACCCCGTCGCCAGCGAACAATACTGGGGCAAATGGGAGGACGGAAAAAACTGGAACGAGCCCGACGGCGGCAACAACGCCACCGACCAGGACGATCCCGGCGAACATCTATTCCCCGACGGCAAATTGAAAACCCATCCCCTGCCGGGCAACGTCAATCACTACAAGGTCGTCTTCGACAAAACCCTGTTCCGCGATCCCGGCCAGGACTGGCGCCTCGTCGCCACCTCGCCCCTGAAAGACCTCGGCATGTCCCGCGACCACCCTGCCGAAGTCAAATTCGACGCCAAAGGCAACATCACCCAATACGGCGTGAAGTAACCCCAGCCCGCCGCACGCCCCCTGGGAGCGCCGGCCTCTTGCCGGCTCCGTCTCTTCGCCCCAACCGTCCATCCGGCTCCGCAAGTCTATCCATTCCTACCGAACGCCCGTGCCACAATGCCTCCGAAATTTCAAACGCGTTTTTCAAGTTAGGCAGAGGCCCTTAAACATGTCACACGCATTGTGGCATGGGACGCTGTCCCATGCATAAATAGTGCGCGCGAAGCGCGCGCCCTTAACTCTTAAAGAACATAAAGTGAAGACGTGAACCTTTGTGCGTGAAAGGGATGAACGAAAAAAACATCTACATCCAATCACGGGACAGCGTCCCGTGCCACAATGCCTCGGACATTTAATTTGCGGATCACGGAACCGAAGAACGTTGCTGAATTGTCCGGCGCATGTTGGCACGGGCCGCGTTCCCTATTGCGTTCCGTTCTTTCTCCCGCGAATTAGCGTCGAAGTGTTACTGATGCGCCATTCGGCTGTCCACCCCGTGTCCAGCCCGTGTTCAACAAGGCCGATCGTTTCCCCGGAACACCGCGCCTCGCGCGGTCCCAAGCAACTCGCCATCCCTCGCGTTCGGCCGTGCAAAATGTGGATCACTCCGAACCGAACACAATCAACTAGCACTACAACGCGATATTCGCGAATCGCCGTTCAAACCATCATTGGCATAGGTGGCACGGGCCTATCGCCCGTGGTCAAAAAACCGCGGCGAAGCCGCGGCCCGCATCCGGTTTTCCTGCGGCTCGAACGAACTTCGCGCTGTTGTGTTAGAACGTGTCGGGATTGGCCGGAGTTTTCGGGCGCAAGATCGCGGCGACATCCCAGATCAGCGCCGTGGTGTCGTCCGAGCCCGAAACCAATTTCGTGCCGTCGGGTGAAAAGGCCAGACAGGTGACCCGTCCCATGTGGCCGGAGAGTTCTGCAATGCATTTTTTGGTTTTCAGATCATACAATTTGATGGCCGCACCGAATTCGGCCACCGCAAAGAGCCGGTCGTCCGGCGAGAAACATACCGAGGCGATATAATTGTTCCCCTCCCCTCGGTTCACCAGAGTTTCTTTTCCTGTGGTTAAATCGACCAGCCTTATACCGTTGGAATCGCCAAGTGCCAGGTATTGGTTTCCATGACTGAAGGCCATGGAAGCCGGCGTAACGTTTTTTATGGTGTGCACCACTTTCTTGGTAATTAGATCGATTATATAGACATTGGACTTCGCGTTGTTGCCAGGGTCATGGGCCGGATCCAACGCGTATTCCCAGTGAATGGCATACAGCCGACCGTCGTCGGAAAAAGCCTGGGAATATTGCTCTCCGCTTTCGAAGTTTTTGGCACGATCGCCCAGGATGATTCGATTGATATTTATTTCCGCCTGCATTTTCAGATCGACTGCGTTCCAGATAAATACACGATCCGAATTGGCGGCCAATAGCAACTTTCCATCCCAAGTCGGTGTGACAATGCGATACAACTCCGGTTTCGAGTCATATTCGCACATTTTATTCCCGGAATCGAAATCCCACCGTTCAATTTTGGCTGTGTTCGCCATGTAAAAAGACTGCCCGTTGCAGGTGAACGAAGGAGACGCCATTTGGTGTTCTTCGGTCAGCGGAAACGTATGATCCATCACGATTTTACTTTGAGCCACGTTCCACCAGAGAATACTGCCATCCCCACCCGCCGTTACCACGCGGTCACCGTCCGTTGAAAAACATACAGAAACCACCGGCATCACGTGCCCGACGCCGGCAGTCCACTCATCTTTGCCCGCCGCCAACGAATACAGGTGAATGACGCCGCCCGACGCTCCCCAGAGCACCTTGCTTCCGTCGGCCGAAAACGCGACATGCATCAGGTTCATGGTTTCCATGCCACACGGAATGTTACACGTCATCGTCTTGGAATCGAGGTTCCAGAGTTGAATAGACCCGGATCCAAGGGAACCGCCCACCGCAATTGCGACCGTTTTACCATCTGGAGAAAAGCAAATGTACCCGATCTCCGGTTGTTGCATCGGCAGTCGGAAACGCTCCTGTCCGGATTTTGCATCGATGAATACAACCGATGGTAAGCGGCGGCCGAATCGATACGTCGGAAGCCCGACGCAAGCAGCAACCACCTCGCCATTCGGAGAAAAAGCCAATGGCCCGGAGATGCCATCCAATACGTGGTCCGGATTCACGTGAGCAACATCGTTCCAGATACACAAGTGACTTATGGTTGTATCATTCTCGCCGCTATCGACCCAAGCCGCAAAATGTTTTCCGTCCGGTGAAAAGTCGAACCCGTTCCCGATAATTGCGCTCGATAACATATACGGCAAATGCAGCGATGGCAACTCGCGGCCCGCAGGCAACTGCCATAACCGTATACTTTTCGTGTCGTTCCCGGGCACTGCAAACATGCTTTCATCGCACGAAAAGCAGCCGCCGGTCCGGTTGCTCCAGTAGTCTTTTACATTGTCGGCGTGAATGACTTCCTTGTTTGTTTCGAGGTCGCGAATGAAGCATGTCCCCATTTCCGAACCGCGCAGGTAGCGCCCGCTCGGCGAAATGTCGCTTACATCGCTGATCTGCCGGAGTAACTTCCCCGAGACCACATCCCACCATTGCGCTCTGTCGTCCTCGTTATTTGTAATAATTTGAGTGCCATCTTTGGTGAAACACAAGCGGCCGATCCAAACCCCAGTCCGAAACCGCAATGTACCCAATCGGGCCATCGCCCCTTTCGGCAAGGGGTCACCGTACAAATCTACCTTGTCGGATTTTTCAAACGGAAAATAACCATCGGCGATCGATTTTCCGCCTGTATCGCCGCCGGCTGCGGATCGTACATCGGCTCCCGATACCTGAACCGTCTTTTTGCCTCCCGTTTGATTCTTCGCTGCGACGCCGACCGGTGCTTGAAACATACCCGGCAGAACCAGCCCGATCGCCAGTAGCGCAGCTCCCGCAGCACACAAAAGTGCCATAGTTTTAACTTTCGCCCAAAACAGCGTCTTCATGGTTACCTCCGCAATTCCCAAAGCATTTGATGCCGTGCCCGCCGTGCCAAGACAGGTTGCCTGGATTGATACAACCAGAACATTGGACGCCGTTTCTCCCGCGTGCTGGGCCAATAGCCCACCTAACGCGCCAACGGACAGGGTGCTCCCCTGCCGCTGAAGTGCCGCGCGCAGTTTTTTCAAGCCGAGCTGCACGCGGGTGTGGAGCGTGTCGAGTGAACAGCCGGACTCGCGAGCGGCATCGGCCTCGCTGCGACCTTCCAGAAAGCGCAAAATTAAGGCCTGGCGTTGATGCTTCGGCAATCCGGCCACGGCCTCGTCCAACTGGGGTTCGATCTGGTTCCAAGCAGTTGCCGTCGTCTCCGTCATCTCCGTCTTCTCCGTCATCGCTTGGGATCGCATCTCGCTTGCCTTTCTCTCGTGCCGCCCTCGCCGTTCACGGCTTTTGCGCGCGTTGGCGGCGGTCCATTGCGCCATTCGGTACAACCAACCGGCCAAAACCGTATCGCGCGGCAATCGCGCTGCCTTGTGGACCAGGATCAGAAAGACCGCTTGCGTAACGTCGTCCGCCTCGTGCTCATCGCGCAATATTCGCCGTGCAACACCGCGGACCATCCCCGCGTGGTGGCGGACGATTTGCTCGAACGCCTCAGCGGAGCGTGTCGCCGCAAATTCATGTAGGTTTTCTTGGTCGGTCACGGTTGTTTCACCTCCCGTCGACTGCCTGCCTGGCAGGTTCACTCATGTTATAAGCAAACGGTGGGGGGAAGGAGAGGTTGAAAATTGTAAATAATCCTGTGCCTTAATCTCGCGGCGGCGGCGGACTACGGGGAGCCGACGTAATTCCCCTTCGATCATCGCGGCCTTCCCATGGATGTGGCACGGGTCTCCAGGCCCGATGCAAAAACAGTGCGAGCGAAGCTCGCGCCCTATCTCCTCTCTCGCCTCCGCGCCTTCCGTCGTGGCACGGGCTGACCAGCCCGTGTCC
>JBOHNC010000420.1:0-6792 GCA_050730415.1 Planctomycetota bacterium | reverse complement strand
GCCGCGGGCGGGCCCGGCGGGGGGGCCGGTTGCGCCCGGCGCCGGTATAATGGCCGCACCCAGTTCCCACCGGATGTTTCATGCATGGCCAAATCGAAATCCGCACACGGCAAAGCGCCCAAGAATCCGGCCGCAGCCGCAATTGCGCCGACGCCTGCGCCGCCGACCGCGGAATCGGCACCTTCAAACCCGACCGCGGCGCAGCACCTCGCCATCGAAGATTTCCGTCGCGAAATCGACGAATGTGACCGGCAGATCGTCGAACTGATCAACCGCCGCGCGCGCGCCGGCTGCGAAATCGGGAAGATCAAACGCCGCGAAGGCGCCCCGGTGTGGGTGCCCTCGCGCGAAAGCGCCGTCTACGACCGCGTGCTGGCGCTCAACAACGGTCCGCTGCCCGACGATTGCTTCCGCGCCATCTACCGCGAGATCATGGCCGGCACGATCACCCTGCAGCGGCCGCTCAGGATCAGCTACTTCGGCGTGGCCGGGAGCTTCACCCACCAGGCGGCGCTGCAGAAGTTCGGCACCGGCGGCGTGACCTACGTGGCCGCGCCGACCTTCGACGACGTGTTCAAGGCGGTCGAACGGCAGCACGCCGATTTCGGGATCGTGCCGATTGAAAATTCAACCGAGGGCGGGATCAACGAAGTGATCGACCGGCTGGCGGCGACGCATCTGAAAATCGCCGGCGAAGTGTACCTCCCGGTGCACCAGAACCTGATCTGCGCGGGGCCGTTTGAAGGCATCCGCGCGGTGGCCAGCCACCCGCAACCGTTGGCGCAGTGCCGGCAGTGGATCCGCGCCAACCTGCCCAAAGCCGAGCAGCAGAAATCGTCGTCGACGGTGGAAGCGATCGAATGGGCGGTCAAGGACCCGACCCTGGCGGCGATCGGTTCGACGCTGGCGGCGCGCATCTACGATCTGCCGATTCTGTTCCGCAACATCGAAGACGTGCCGGACAACATCACACGCTTTTTGATCATCGGCGCGGCCTCGCCCGGCCGCAGCGGCAAGGACAAAACCTCGCTGATGTTTGCGATCAAGGACGCCCCCGGCGCGCTGTACGAAATGCTGAGCGGCTTCCAGAAATACAAAGTGAACATGTCGCGGATCGAAAGCCGGCCGTCAAAACGCAAAGCGTGGGAGTACATTTTCTTCGTCGACTTGCAGGGGCACATCGAAGACGAAGCCGTGGCCAAGGCCGTCGCCGAACTGGAAACGCGCTGCAAGCACATCGAGGTGCTCGGTTCGTACCCCGCGATGGAAATGCTGGCGGTGCCCAGTTCCGTTCCGCAGGAAGTCGCCAGCGAACGGGGCGGGTGAAGCTACCGAGCGGCCGCCGGTTTGCAGGCGGTGATTTCCAGGCTGGTGATGAAATCGCCGGGCTGAGAATTGGGCGGCAGATTGCGCGCGATTTCCAGATAGAGCGGATCGGCGCCTTCGGCCATGGCGTCCAGGTAGTGGGAGCGCGGCTCGAAATGCGCCTCGGCGAGGCCGCAACTGCGGACCGCTTCGCGGGTGTCGTCGATCAGTGCGGCGCCGGCGATGCAGCCAATCAGCGCCTGCAGCGATTGGCGGAGCGCTTCGGGCAAGGGGCGCAATAGCGCCAAATCGGAGATGGAGACGCGGCCGCCGGGTTTCAGAACACGCGCGATTTCGCGCCAGACTTGCGGCTTGTCGGGCGACAGATTGAGCACGCAATTGGAAATCACCACGTCGACGCTGGCATCGGCGACCGGTAGGTGCTCGATTTCGCCCAGCCGGAATTCGATGTTGGTCAGGCCGGTCGAACGCTGGAAAGCGTCGAGATTCCGGCGCGCCTTGTCCACCATTTCAGCGGTCATGTCGACGCCGATGGCGCGGCCGGTGGGGCCGACTTTGCGCGCGGCGATGAACACGTCGAAGCCGCCGCCGGCGCCGAGGTCCAGCACCGTTTCGCCCGGGCGCAGGCCGGCCAGGGCGGTCGGATTGCCGCAGGACAGCCCCATGTTCGCACCGGCGGGGACGGCCGCCAACTCGCCCAAATCGTAGCCGACCGCCTGCGCCACGGCTTCGGGCGAGGCCGTCCCACAGCACGGGCCCGGCCCGCAGCAGCCGGTTTGCTCCTGGGCGATCTGGCCATAGGCCGACCGCACCGTCTGGCGAATCACGCCGGCTGTCGCGAGTTCCTTGGATTTATCCATGTTGGGTTTCCTTCCGAGGGCGTTTGCCTGTGGGTGTTTTTTTGGCCTTTTTCACGCCGGGATCGCCCGGTCGGCAGCAGGCGCGGTTGAGACGCTGCAAGTCCAGTTTCAACACGGGATTGGCTGCCAGGCAGTCGCGCAGGCAGCGCTGGAGCGCGCGCGGCAGCGGGCCGTCGGGCGCGGCCAGGCGGTAGTGCATCCAGGTGCCTTCGCGGCGCGCGGCGACGACGCCGACATTCTTCAGGATGCTCAGGTGATGGGAAATCTTGAAGTCGGGCAGTTCCAGCGCGGCGGCCAGAACGCAGACGCAAACCTCGCCATTTTTCGCCAGCACCGCGGCCAGTCGGAGGCGCGTCGGTTCGCCCAAGGCTCGAAAAATCCGTGCTTCCTGATCCATGCCCGTTCCTTATTTGCGTATCTGGACAGATATGCATATAATAAGGCGGTCCAGTTCCGGCGTCAACCCGTCTTTCCAATCAATCTCCGCCCGCAACGCCCGTCGCGCCACACGCGGCCGGCGCTGCCGGGCTCATTCGAGGTATCCCACAATGAGAAAGCAGAACCTGTTGGTGCTGTGCACGGGCAATTCCGCTCGCAGCCAGATGGCCGAAGGTTTTTTCCGCAAGTACGGCGCCGACCGTTTCACGGCCTACAGCGCCGGCACCGAGCCCAAAGGCATGAACCCGCTGTCGGTGGAGGCCATGAAGGAAGTGGGCATCGACCTGAGCCAGGCGCGGTCGAAGCATCTGAAAGAGTACCTCGGCATTCTGCCGATCGCGGTGGTGGTGATCGTCTGCCATGACGCCGACCAGAAATGTCCGGCGATCTGGCCGGGCGCGCGGCTGCGGCTGTTCTGGCCGTTCGAAGATCCCGCCGCCGCTCAAGGCAGCCACGAAGAAAAGCTGGCCCGATTCCGCGTCGTGCGCGATCAGATCGAGGCCCGCATTAAGGAATGGCTGGACTCCGACGAAGGCTGGTCGCTGCATCCCAAGGCGAGCCGGAAACGGGCTCAGGTGTAGCGCCGCGTTCCGACCTATTCCATCCCCTTCATTGACGCCGCTTTTTTCCGCCGCGCCGCGCGAATTCCGCGCCTCCGATCGCAGATTACAATACCTCTGTCGCCCATCGATCTGAACAGAGGACGCATCGCCATGCCCAACGCTCCCAAGAGTGCTCCTGCCGCGCCGGCCCTCAAAACCGCCATCGTGGACGGCGTCGAACTGACGCTGTCGCAGCCGGACCGCACTGAACGCGATTGGGTGGGGCAAACTGAACTGCTCGATCAGATTCTCGCCTGCTGGCTGCGCGTGGCCGACGCCGATCTGCCGCTCACCCCGCGCCTGATCGGCCTGCCCGGCGTCGGCAAGACCACCCTCGCCATGGCCGCGGCGCGGAAGCGCAAACAGCCGGTCTACGTCTACCAGTGCACCGCCGACACGCGCCCGGAAGACCTGCTGGTCACCCCGGTGCTGGCGGCCACGGGCAAAATCTCCTACCACGCCAGCCCGGTTGTTTCGGCCATGCTGCAAGGCGGCATCGCGATTCTCGACGAAGGCAACCGCATGAGCGAAAAATCGTGGGCCAGCCTCGCGCCGTTGCTCGACCACCGCCGCACCATCGAATCGGTGGTCGCCGGCATTGTCGTCGACGCGCATCCGGAATTCCGCTGCTGCGTGACGATGAACGACGACGCCAGCACTTATGAAATTCCCGACTACATCATGTCGCGCATTCAACCGGCGATCGAAATCGGCTTCCCCAAGAAAGCCGACGAAATGGCCATCCTCCAGTACAACGTGCCCTTCGCGCCGGCGGAAATGCTGGCGCTCACCGTTGAATTCCTGCAAGCCGCGCATCGGCTCGATCTGCCCTTCTCCACCCGCGACGGCATCAACTGCCTACGGTTGGCGCTCAAGCGCCGCCAGGCGGCCGGCGGCAGCGGCGAACTGTCCGCCTATTTCGAAGAAGCCATCCGGATGGTGCTCGGTAACGAAGCGCTGGAACTGGAGGTGCTCGCGAAAAAACGGCGCAAGCAGATGGGCGGGAGCGGCGCGGAAGACAGTTTTTCGTTGAAAGACTTTTTCTTCGAAGAAGGCGACGGGCTCGATCCGGAGGCCCCCGAGGAGCCCGGCGCCGGGAAAAATCCTGGCGGCGGCAAGCCGCCTCCCGGCAAACCCGGGCCGGGCGGCAAGCCGCAATGAGCGCGCTGCTCGCCACCGCCGACGGCTGCGTACAGGCGGTGCCGTCGATCCACCAACGCAGCGCCTTTGCGCAGGAAGTCCGCCGCGCGTTTCTGGCCGAACGCTTCGACGCGGTCGCGGTCGAACTGCCGCCCAGCCTGTTCGATTTATTCGGCCAGGGCGTGGAACAGTTGCCGAACGTCACGGCGGTGGTGTTTCACGATCCACTCGAAGACGGCGAAGAACGCACCGGCTTCCTGCCGGTCGATCCGTGCGACTCGATTGCCGAGGCGGTGCGGCTGGCGCGGCAGGAACGGGTGCCGGTGTACAGCATCGACCAGGAATCCACCGTCGATCCCGAACCGGGTCTGGCGCTGCCCGACGAATATGCTCTGCGCAAAACCGGGCTGACAGCATGGTATGGCGCGGTGCGCCTGGCGCTCGATTCCGCCGCGCGTGGATCGACGCGCTGGTCGCGCGAAAACTGGATGGGCTTGCAACTGCGCCAGATCGTCGAAACCATCGCGCAGCGCCGCGCGCAACGTCGCGAGCCTGGTCGAAAGGGGGGCCGCGAACCAGGCCGCGCGAAAGCCGGCGATGAAGCCGCACGTGAACCGGCCAGCGAGGAACCCGCCCGCGCCGGCCGGCCGCCGCGCGTGCTGTGGGTGGGCGGCTTGAATCACTGGGAGGGCGTAAAAGCCGCCTACGAAAATCACCGCAAAGTCGCCCGCATCCCCGCCAAATTCCGGCGCGCGGCGCTCTACCAAGTCGCGCCTGATTCGCTGTATTTTCTGCTCGGCGAACTGCCCTACGCTACCTATCTGTTTGAAAAAAGCCGCTACGTTCTTCCTGCCCCCGCTGCCTCCGAATCCGCCCCGCCTGCCCCACCCGGCGCGCCCACCACGCCAGCCACCCCCGACACCGCCGCGCCGCCCGCCCTTCACGCCGACGCCTTGGTGGGCGCCATGGTGGCCGCCATGGCCGGCCGCGCCTGCACCCCCGCGCCCGCCGGCGAATGGAAAAAAACCGACGCGCTCAAAGAACTGCTGCTCGCCACCCGCGCCGAATATCTGCGCGACCTGCCGGAAGAACGCGAATTTCTCGCTCCCGCCCGCCTGCAGAATATGCTGACCTACATGCGCAACCTGACCTTGCTGAAAGGCCGCCTTACGCCCGACCTCTATACCATCATCGTCGCGGCCAAAGGTTGTGGCGGCGGCGGCTTTGCGGCCAAGACCGTCGAAATGGCCAAACACTACCCGTACCTCGATCCGCTGTCTCCACTGCCAACCCTGCGCGCCGGCATCGGAAAACTCGAACTGCCCGAGGCCGGCGTCACCGACGCGCAGAACTTTTTTCCGCAGCCGCCCACCGAATGGCGCAACATACCGCTGCGCAAACTTCCGCGCAAAGATCAAAAACAGAAATTCGCGATGCGGTGGAATCCGTTCAAGCAATGTTCATGGCCGCCCGAAGATGAAAAGATCGAAGTCTTCCGCGCGCATGTCTTTGAGCGCGCCTTGCAGATGCTCGGCCACGAAGCGGCCAAAGTGGAAAAGTTTTCGACCTCCTTCAAGGACGGCATCGACCTGCGCGAAACTTTGCGCAACTGGCACTCCGGCGATATTTATGTGAAGGAACTCCCGCCCACGCAGGGCCGCGTCGACGCGCTGGTGTTTTTGTTCGACGCGGAAGCCGGCCCGCACGGCGGCGGCCGCGAAGAAAACAAATATCCGTGGAAAACCGTCTGGTTCGCCGAACACCCCAACGAATCGACGCTGGCGTTTTACGCCACCGACTGGAAGGAAAATCTGATCGGCCCGGGCATTGCGCGAGCCCGCTACGGCGGCTGCCTATTTCTATTTCCGCCGCGGCACATTCCCAATCTGTGGAACCACCGCCCGATCCTGCGGATCAGCCGCGCGCCGGCGGACATTCTGACCTTGGGTGCGCTGTGGTTCGCGCGCGAACGGCATGTGGCGGTGGTCTCGGCGCAGAAACCGTCGCTGAAAATCCTGCGCGAAGCCCGCCGCGTCGGCAAAAAAATCGTGCACCTGCCGCTGTCGATGTTCAGCCGCGAAACGCTGCACCGCCTGCGGCTCGTCCACGTTCTCAACGGCAAAGATGTCCGCAGCTACGCCGCCAAGTGGATTGCCGAATAGCGCCCCCCTGGGAGCGCCGGGCTCCAGCCCGGCTTCTTGGATTTCTCTTTTTCGCTGGTTCTCCCCTTGCTCCCCCGTGCCTTCTTACGCCGCCCCGTGGCCTCCTACCCCGCTCGTGGCTACCTACGCCGCCCTGTGCTTCCCCGCTGGAAACGCGCATGTAAAAGGGGACCAGTTTGCGCAAGCAAAAGGGTACCACCGCTGACCAAAGAATAGCACCCGTCAGGGTGCTGCCAAGGACTTCTCTTTCTCTTCCAGTCTGAG
>JBOHNC010000419.1:0-1674 GCA_050730415.1 Planctomycetota bacterium | reverse complement strand
GCGGCTGGCGACGGAAAAATACCGCTCCGACGCCTGGACCTTCCGGCTGTGACGGCTGGGCCGCGGCGGGCTTGAGGCGGGCCAACGGCGGCCTGGGGTCGAGCGCCATTCAGCCGCCGGCCTTTTTCACACCATTTTTCATGCGAATTCATGCAAGCACGGGCGTCTCTAGCTGCAATGAATTGCACCCCTTCTCCGCGTGGCAAGCTCAGCGGGGGCACGTATACTGGGTCTTTCGTCCTGATTTTGGCGGTCCTTTGAAAAGGCGGTCCCGGCATGGCCTTCCAGCGACCTATTCAGTGGCTTTTCGTGGCAATCCTTGCGGGGTGCGTACTGTGCGCCGTTCCGCGCCAGATGCAGGCAGCCGAGCATTCCGCGATCGATGACCAATCTCCGACCGCCAACCTGCCTGAAGACATGCGCACCAAGTCCTACACCCGGCGAGCCGAAGCGGCGGTCAAAGAGGGCGACTGGAACACGGTTTTGAGCCTGCTCGACAAGATCGTGCGCGAAGCCGGCGATTCGCTGATGATGTCGCACCGCGGCACGCTGGAGCAGTTGGACATCGAAGCCAACACGGTCGATTTCTACTGGTGGACCTATATTTCATCGCGCGAACTGGTGACCGGGACGCTGGCCTCGCTGCCCAAGGAGGCGCAGGCGATTCACCAGGTCACGGCCGAACCGCAGGCGCAGAACCTGCTGGCCTCGGGAATCGAGACCGGGGACCCCGAGCAACTGCTGGAAATCACCGAGAACTACGCACAGACCAGCGTCGCGGACAACGCGCTGTACTATCTGGGCGAGTGGAGCCTGCAGAAGGAGGATTACGCCACTGCCGCGGATTACTTCAAGCGACTGGTGAACCAGTACCAGGCGACGACCGATCTCGACCTGCCCTCCATCCGCTGGCAACTGGTGCAGGCACTTGCCAGCGCCGGGGACGCCAAGGGTGCGGCGGCGGAACTGACCGATCTCATCAAGAGCAGCAAGCTGCCGGTCTTCGCGCGGCCGTTTGACGCTGCGACGCGGGCGAAAGCCTGGCTGGCGGACCTGGAGCAGCAGGCGCAGAGCGGTGGGCCGATCGGCGCGACGGCATCGAGCGCCGCGACAATGATGGGCAACGCCTCCCACACCAACTTCGTCGAAGATGTCCAGCCGATGGGCGACCGGATGGCCCAACTGCCCTACGACGTGGCTTTCGTCGGCAACGTGTACAAGTCGAAAATCCTGACGCGCGATGACCGGGCCGACAACATCTACCCGGTGGTGCGCGACGACACGATTTACCTCACCGACGGCCTGCGCGTGCGCGCCTTCAACCTGATCAATCCCGATCCCAAGCAGCCGTATTGGGCCCAGCCGACCATCGAGGACGACCACCCGCTGCCGGACACCAAAAACGAGCACTGCCGCACGCTGACGGTCAGCGATTCGATGGTGTTCGCGCTGATGGGCGACAGCAGCGATACGGCGCTGACGCCGGACAACCGCGGCGCCTCCCGGTTGGCGCTTTCGCCGAGCTACCTGAACGGCTACGAGCGGCCCCAGGGGCACCCGGTGATGTACGGCCGGTTGAAGTGGAGCACGCTCAGCCGGGACGACATGGTGAACTCGGAGGCCGACAAGAACTTCCTCGCCAGCGTGCACATTCCCGCCGCCCCGGTGTACGTG
>JBOHNC010000418.1:0-1803 GCA_050730415.1 Planctomycetota bacterium | reverse complement strand
CCAGGTGGGCCAGGGATCCCTGCCCCCGGGAGCGGCGCCTGGCCGGAGCCGGACACCACCGCCACCACCGCCACCTCGGCCGCCTCGGCCCTGACCGACAGCCCTGCCGCGGCCACCACCACCGTGGCCCGCGGAGCAGAACCGCCCACCGCCGCCAACCCGGCTGCCAAAGCCGATGACCCTACCGCCGGCCTGACCGCGCCGCCCGAGGACCTCGCGCAACTGCTCAGCAGCGCGCCATCCGTGCAGGTGGCTTGGGCGCTGCCCTGGGAAAAGCAGTCCCAGCCGACCGCGCTGCCGCCCAAGTCCGCCGCCACCCGGATCGTCGTGGCCGGCGCCCAAGAAAAGGCGCCCGCCCCACTCGGCCCACCCGCCCCCGCTCCGGCCGTTGCTGCCAAGCCGGCCAAGCCGTCTCCTTCCGCCACCGCCGCCACCACCGCCGCTGCCGCCGCCCAATCCACGGCTTCCGGCCAACCCGCCGCCGGCGTTTCACCCGGCCCGCACATTGGCCCGGCCCTGGAGAAAGAAGCAACCCAAGCCCTTCCCGCCGGCGCCACTCCCGTTCGCCGCGGTCCCACCGGCGCGTTGCCCAAACACGACCCCCGCCGGGAAACGCACGTCATCGAACACACCTTCCTGCCGCAGCAGAAAGGCGCCACCAAACTCATGCCCATGCCCCGCAACCGCGACGGCGGGCACGCCGATGCCCTCTTCGGCGCTCGCGCCACCCTGCGCGTCGACGCGCAACAGATCGACAACCTCATCAACCTCGTCGGCGAAATGGTGCTCTGCCGCAACCGGCTGGTGGAAGCCACCGGCCTCTCCGGCAAACGCTCCACCCAGGCGCAGACCGGCCGGAGCGCCGCGCAGCGACTGAGCCACGGCCGCAAGCGCCGCGCCCCCGCTCAGACCCAGGCGCAATCGGTCGCCGCCGCCGCTGCGGCCGCCGCCCTGCACACCGGTGGCAACCCGGGCTCCGAAGCCTTCCCCGAACTGGTGGAAATGCTCGACAAGGCCACCACCGCCGTCCACAAGGCCGTCATGCGCCTCCGGATGGTCTCCCTCGAGCCCTTCTTCCAGCGCTTCCCGCGGCTGGTCCACGACCTGTCCGGCCAGCTCGGCAAAATGATCCGCTTGGAAATCGCCGGCGAAGCAACCGAGTTGGACAAATCGGTGGTGGAAGCCATCTCCGATCCGCTGGTCCACCTGGTCCGCAACGCCGCCTACCACGGCATCGAAGCGCCCGACGAACGCGTGAAGGCCGGCAAGCCGCGCGCCGGCACGATTTTTCTCTCCGCCCGACCCGAAGGCGAATCGGTCGCGATCATGATCGAAGACGACGGCCGCGGCCTGGACATCGCCCGCATCGCCGAAAAAGCCGTCCGCACCGGCGTCCTGACCCCCGAACAGGTCCAGCGCATGCCCCCGCACGAAATCATTGAACTGGTGTTCCTGCCCGGCTTCACGACCGAAGACAAAGTCGGCGCGATCTCCGGCCGCGGCGTGGGCCTCGATGTGGTGCGCGAATACATCAACCAGATCGGCGGCAGCGTTTCGCTGTCCACCGAGCCCGGCAACGGCACCCGCATCACCCTGAACCTGCCGCTGACGCTCGCGATCCTACGCGCGCTGCTGGTGGAAGTCAACGGGATGACCTTCGCGGTGCCGCTCAGCGCCGTGCGCAAAACGCGGCGGCTCAAACCCGGCGACGCACGGCTGCTCCACGGCCAGTGGCTGCTCACCGATCTGAACGCCGGCGGCGACGCCGCGATCGCGCCCAACGCCGCCGGCAGTCCTGGCGCC
>JBOHNC010000417.1:0-7569 GCA_050730415.1 Planctomycetota bacterium | reverse complement strand
GACCGCAATCGTCGAAGCTCGCGCAGATCACCCCCCGTCGCGCCATCAGCCGCATCAGCCGCTGATACATTTCGTTGTTCTTGCCTTCCCACCAGTGCCCGACCGGCAGCACCATTGCCGGGCGTCGTTCACCGGCCTTAAGCGGCCGGGCCGGACGATAGAGCACCGCCGGAACCCAGAAATCGGGCAGCGCTTCGTACAGAAATTTTTCGATCACAATGCCGTCCAGCCGGACTTCGCCCGACCGCAGCACCTTCGGCGGCCCCTGGACTGTGTCGAGCGCCAGCGTGGCGGGGCCGAAGCTGTCCCGGGCGATGGCGCGGATTTCCGCCTGCAGTGCCGTCACCTGCGCGGGCGTGGTGATGGTACGGTAGCGTTCGTCGCGGCGGTCGAACACGGCGTCGGCGACGGCCTTGAGCTGCTGATCGAGCGTTGGCATGGACCGGGGTTCCCGGTGGGGGGGAAAATCTGGCTGCCGCCCATCGTACCGCAATCGCTGCGCGCCGGGCGGAAAATCGGCCGGCGAATCCGGCGCCGGTTCAGTGCCCGGAGCTCTCCGCCGGCGTGCGAGTTCCCAGCGTCTGTCCCACCGGCAGCGGCACCGTCCGGCCGGCGTGGAAATCCAGCACCTGCCCCTGCGTGCATTCGAACGCGACCGTGCCGGCCAGCAGCACGCCGTCAGCGGTGATTCGCAGCGTACCGTTGAATACTTTCAGCAGCCCGTCGGCGCCGATCAGCAGTTTGTCGGTGCCCGCGCCGTGCAGCACGCCATCGCCCGCGGAACTGGCCACCACCATGCCATCCGTGGCGCCAACCACGCACAGGTCGCCGTCGGCCACCTTGATTTCGCCCACCTGCCCAGGTTTCAACTCCACCTTCTGCCCGACCGCAAAATGCTTGACCGCCACGGCCACCTTCCCGGTTTTGCCCGGTTGCACCACCTCCGCACGGCCGCTGCCGTGGTGCAGCGTAAGCGGCGGAGCCTTGGTGCCGGTGGAAATCTCGAACGCCAGCCCCGCCGCCAACGTCACCCGCGGCCGCCCCGCGCCGTCCTTGCTCAGCGTGACCCCGCTGCCGCGCCCGAAAAATCCGGCGATTTTCACCCCTTCTCCGGCCGGAACAGTGCACAGCGGCGCGCCGTCTGCGTACACGACGGCCAGGTCCCCGGCGCGCGCGATCAGGAAGGCGCTGCCGCCATCCAGAACAACTTCCACCGTGCCCGATCCAACCTGCGCCAGGTGCTTGATCCGCTTGGCGCCAGCGTCTTCAGCGGTCGCGCTGTAAGCCACCGGGAGCGCCGGGGTCTCCACAGCCAGTTCGCCGGCGCGCGCGCTCGGCGTCGCAGCCAGAACCAACAGGCCGGCCACGGCGATGCCGGTCAGCCAAAGCGTCATGCAGCGCATGGATTTGATGCCTCGCACGGGATGGATCGGTTGGAGCGGTTGGCTTGGATTATACCGGGGAAGAACAGAAGGCCAGCCGCCTCTGTGTCGGCCGCCGCCTGGGCCGCCCCGCGTCGGCTCTCAAAAAAAAAACGCCGGGCTCGTAAGCCCGGCGTCTGAAAAACGCTGCGTCCGAACCTCAATCACTGAAAGGCGGAAAGCGAGACGGCCGCATTCGAGGTCAGGTTGCTGTTCCCCGCGCCCTGCAATAGCATGAACGTCGTTAAATCGGTGGGGCCGCTGGTCGAGGGCGGGGTCACGAACGTGTAGCTCTGCTGCGTCGGAGGGGTGCCGGTACCGGACTGCGTGCCGGTGACATGGGTGAATGACCCGCCGGTCAGCGAAAGTGTGCCGTCGTCGTTGACCTTCACCGAGCCGCCATTGATCGGCGAAACGCTGTTTCCGGGGATCGTGTAGGTCACGCCGTCGCCGCCCTTGATCGTCAACGCGGTCGAATTCGGATTGAACATGCTCACCGTGCCATCCGCATTGCCGACTTCATACGCTCCGGTGTCGCCCAGTTTTTGAATCTGGCCGGTACCCAGCGAGCCGCCCGCGCCAGGCGTCGTCAGTTTTGCGTTCAGCGGCTGCCCAGCCTGCGCTCCCGCAGCCACCGACGTCGTGGTAGCATTCCCGTTAGCATCGTACGTCGTGAAATCCACCGAATTTTTGTTCTGCCCGTTGCCCACCCCGACAGTCAGGTTGACGGCCGGACCCATGGCCAGCGATCCATCCGCGGCGACCTTGAGGCTGGCCAGGTTGCCGATGAACCCGCTCGCAGCGATGCCTTGGCCATTCGCCAAGCTGCACATCGGGCTGCCATCGGCGTAGGTCAGCTTTAGCGGGCCGCCATCGGTGACGATAATGTAGGCGCTGCCGTTGGTCACCTGAATCTCGACCGTCACATTGCCGATCTTCACCTTCTGCAGGCTGCCGCTGTTTTCGGCCGTGTAGGTGGTGCCCGTTGTCGCCACATCGCCAGCATACATCGGCTGCGCCAGCACCATCACCAAGGCCATCAGACTCAAAAGCGAAACAATCCGCAGTCGCATAACACGTTCCTTCGTGGGTCCTTTCGAAGGCCGGACAGTTCCAGCTTCGAAAATCCGGGTTGGAGGAGGTTTCGTCCAGAACCCCGCTGGACAGAAACAAGGCACCATATTAAGCCACCCTCCCTCGATGGCGAGGGCGCATTCAACGAAAAATCAAAAAAATCCCGCCCACCGTTCAGGCCCGCCGCGCCACCAAACGCCAGATCGGCTGCCCCGCCCGCAGAAACTTTATTTCCCAGTTGGTTCGCCCCGCCGGCGCGTCCGCCCAAGGCTCCGGGTGCAGCGCAATCTCGAACCGCCGCGCCAGCCGCTCCTGTCCCCACTGAAAATACTCCGCGTGGTCCGACTGAAACACCACCTCCCCACCCGGCCGCAACGCACGGTGCAAATCCTCCACAAAGGCCGCCTGTAGCAACCGCCGTTTATGGTGCCGCTCCTTCGGCCACGGATCGGGATGGTAGATATGGCATTCATCCAAACTGTTGTCGGCCAAAATGTTGTGTACGAATGCACCCGCCTCCGTGCGGATTGCCTTGAGGTTCGCCAAGCCGCGCTTGCGAGCCCGTTCGGCGGTCTTGCGAAAATACTTGTTCGCGAACTCCACCCCGATCAGCACCGCCGGCGGCTGCAGCGCGGCCCGATGCAGCAAAAAAGTACCCGTCGCACAGCCCAATTCCAGAATCCGCCGCGCCCCGCACGCCTGCGAACCAAACACCGCCTCCCAGTCCAGCGGACGCCCTATCCCCTCCAGCTCCAATGTGTTCGGATGATCTTTCGGCAGCGGCACAAAATCCGGATGGCTGCGCCCCGTCCGGTCGCCGCCGGGTCCCGGCCGAGCACCATGACTCCGCCCCGCCCGCGCCGGCCCCGAAGGCCCGCACGGCAGTTCGCTTGGCTCAGGAGACGCAGCATCGGACAACACCGGTGGAATCTCTCACCTTCCAGGACCAGCAGCAGCGGCATGGTCGACCTGACCGCGCCCCGATCAGCGCACGGGGATCAGCTTGATGTAGTCTTCCAGCGACCCGCCGTCCAAGCAGCAATAAATAATCGCGCGGCCGATCGGATCGAGGTTGCGTTCATCGAGGTACGGACGCAGCTCACGGTGGAAGAAATCGACCAGGATTTTCGCCCCCGCGTCGTACCCTTCGTCGCCGATCTCCGGCTGCGTGTTGGTCTGCAGGAACCAGCGCGGAATCTGCACCCCCTCAATCTGCATCGAAAACAGCGCATAGCCCAGCAGCGCGCAGCGCGCCGGCTGCAACTGGTCGGGCCGGAAGCGCGCCCCGCCGCGCCGCGCCAGGTATTCCCGCGCGATCCATTCGGGCATGAAGCCCACCATCCACGCCCCCAGGTTCTGGTTTGGCGTCAGCGTATACCGCGTCAGCGGCGTGGATTGAATCTGACTGAGCAACAGGTTGGCCTGGTCCACCCGCCGGCCGGTCGCGAACGGCCAGTAGCTCCCCACGCCCTCCGAACCCATCCCCGTCGAATCGGTGATGCTCGGATTGGCATGCCCGCGCGGCGCGACCATCCGCCACAGCCAGGCCAGCGCCGGCGGCAAATAGTGCAGCAGGCCCAGAATGCCGTAGGTTGGATTTTCCGCGGTGCAGGGCGGCGTGCGCACGCCGAAATTCCGCACGTCCACCTCAACCGGATCGTCCACGATCCCCGGCACCACCCGGCGCGGCAGGATCACCCGTGGATTGGGACACGGCACCCCCGGCTGGTCCTCGGTGTGTTCCCAGATCAAGCAGGTCGCATTGGGCACCCCGTACAGATTGATGCAGATGAGCGGTTCCGGTGGATGCGTACACAAAAGTTCCAGGTGCGGATCGGTGCCGTAGTGCGTGATGTGGTTGATGCGCAAAAACCACGCGTTTTCCGCGTCGGTGACCACCAGTTTTTTGTTGTCGCGCTGCAGCGTCGGGTGGCACAGCGCCATGTCGTCGGTCACCGGGCGCAGCGAACAGCCCTGGTTGAGCGTCAGGTGGCGCTTTTCGCCGGTGACCACGTTTTCGCCCAACAGCAGCCGCCCGTCGATTTCGCGGTGCGCGTATTCCAGCATTTCGCTTTTGCCGCCGCCCGATGCCCCCTCATGCATGATCGTCAGCACGTTGTCGTACGGCGTGATGACCTGCACCGTGCTGCCGTGCGCGGTGATCCACCCTTCGCTTTCGCCGATCGTGAGCAGCACCCCGTACACGCCCTTTTTCGCGCTGGGACCGGGGTACAAATTCAGCGAAAATAGCTCGTGCAGGTCGCTGGTGCGGTTGTGCACCACCACCTGCCGCCCCTCGCAGTGCGTGTGCCGGAAGGGCGGCGCCAGGTAGATGATCGAACGCGGATTGAAGCTTTCGGTCAGGTCGCCCTTCGGGATCATGCCCTGCAAATCGGCCAGGCCGGCGGCGAAAAACGCCGCGTTCATCGGGCAGACCAGCAGCGAATCGTAGCCCAGTTCGTTGTGCCCCGTTCGGAAGGGGATCAGGATCAGTTCCTGCTTGCCCAGCCATTCGAAAATCTCCGCCCGCAGCGGTTCGAAGGGCTTCCCGAAACGTTCCTCGAAACGCGTCTTGTCCGTCGGCGCGCCGTCGGCGATCACCATGCTGTCGGGGTCGCGCCGCCGCATGTACGGTTCGGTGTAGTTCACCACCACGCCGTTTTTCGCCCGCACCACGTTGGCTTCCACCACCCAGCCCTTGCCCGGCACGTCGTAGCCAATTTCAAAGGTGGCCTTGCCTTCGCCGCCCAGCGCCAGGTCCACCAGTTCCGCCCGCGTCTGCGGCATGAACACTTCCTTGGCGGTGGCCAGGATCGTCTGCACGTCCTTGGGCAGGTGCTTGAGCTTCACCGGAATCTGAACCGTCGTCATGGCGCTTCCCATCGACCTGGCGTCACGCAACCTCACAAGCGTTCCAGCCGGCGGCCGGGGTCGATCGAGCGGGGCGTGAAGCGGAAAAAAAATCGGCCTTCACTATAAGGCCGCCGGTATAAAAATCCAACCGAAAGGACGCCGCCAGAATCAGAGACCAGGGAACAGCCCCTGCTCCTCACGCGATGGATTTTTCTTCGGCTCGCCTGTGGCGACCGCATCCTGCGGGCCTGTGCGGGCGGCATCCTGCCGCCCTTCCTGAGTTCACGAACACCCCGCGCTCTTCTCACCTCTCACCTTTCCCCTCTCACCTTTCCCCTCTCCCCTCCGCCCCTGCCGCCGCCCCCCACCGCGTGCTACAATGCGCGCGGCGAGCATTCACAGTCAACTCGCCGCCGCAAAAAGGACTCCGCCCATGGCCATTCCGATCAACCCCGTCCTCACCAATATTCCCCCCAGCGGCATCCGCCGCTTCTTCGACATCGCCGCCCAGGACAAATCGGTGATTTCCCTGTCCGTTGGCGAACCCAACTTCTCGGCGCCCGAGAAAGTCCGCGCCGCCATGATCCAGTCCCTCCAAGACGGCAAAACCCAGTACACCTCCAACCAGGGCCTGCTGGAACTCCGCCGCGAGATCGCCGCCTGGCTCCAGCGCAAATACGGCGTCGAATACCACGGCGACAGCGAAGTCCTCATCACCGTCGGCGTCTCCGAAGCCTACGACGTCTGCGTCCGCGGCTGCCTCACCCCCGGCGACGAAGTCCTGATCCCCAAGCCCTGCTTCGTCATGTACGAACCGCTGGTCCAGTTGGCCGGCGCCATTCCGGTCGCGATCAACACCCGCCCTGAAAATGGCTTCGTGCTGACCGCCGAGGAAATCGACCGCGCCTGCACCGCCAAAACCAAAATGCTGGTGCTCAACTACCCCAACAATCCCACCGGCGCGACCTTCACCCGCGAACAGCTCCTGAAAATCGCCGAAGTCGTCCAACGCCGCAATCTGGTGGTCGCCAGCGACGAAGTCTACTCCGAACTTTCCTACGAACACCCGCACACCTGCTTCGCCGCGCTGCCCAACATGCGCGAACGCACTCTGCTACTCAACGGCTTCAGCAAGTTCTTCGCCATGACCGGCATCCGCATGGGCTTCCTGTGCGCGCCGGCTGAAACCCTCAAGCAACTGGCCAAGGTCCACCAGTTCGGCATCATGTGCGCCCCGACCCAATCGCAGATCGGCGCCCTCGTCGCGCTGCAGGAATGCGAAGCCGACATGCAACGCATGAAAGCCGCCTACCGTGAGCGCCGCGATCTTTTGGTCAAAGAACTCCGCGCGCTTGGCTTCGACTGCCCCCTGCCCGGCGGTGCGTTCTATCTGTACCCGAGCGTCAAACCCTTCGGCATGGAGGGCGAACCGTTCTGCTACGATCTGCTCGACAAAGCCAAGCTCGCCATCGTCCCCGGCAACGCCTTCGGCAGCGCCTATTCCGACCGCATCCGCATCAGCTACGGCGCCGGCATGGAGGTCGTCCAGGAAGCCGTGAAACGACTCAAAACCTACGTCGCAAAAATCAAAGTTTCACCCCAGGCACATTGAAGCGAAAAGCCTGAAGGGTGAAGGAAAACCAAAACCAAAATCAAAAGCAGAGCGTCTCTTCCCCTGGGAGCGCCGGGGCTTCAGACCGGCTCCTGGCTCGGCCTGGGACCGCCGACGTTCTCGTCGGCTCTTCTCTTTTTCGTCTTGGCCTTTTTCTTGGCCCCAGCGGGGCCGCCTAGGGGCAGCTTTGGGTCGAATGACCCTCCCCAAACACTCTTCCCCACCAGCCGAAACCATCACCGCTTCCCCGTCGATTCATCGTGCGGGGCTCAATCCGCTGCCGAATCGTTCTCCACTTCCCGCGGAGGCTTCCTCAACAAATGCTGCAAACCGGCCGGACCGCGATTGCCGCGGGATCCCCGTTCTCGGGATCGAAAATGGACTGAAATTGCGATCGCTACTTCGAGGACCCGCCCCTGCGCTAATGCCGTTTCAAACTTGAAATCGGTTGTTCTTCCGCCCTGCCTTTGAGTCCCGCTTGCGGGACGCCAGAGTCATAGCCCAGCACTTCAGTGCTGGGAAATGAGGTCCAAAAATGGGTCGTCAGTCCCGGAGGGACGGCAGAACCGTCCGCGGCAGCCACCACCAGAATCAATCCGGACACGCCAC
>JBOHNC010000416.1:0-3337 GCA_050730415.1 Planctomycetota bacterium | reverse complement strand
GAGCCGTGAGCCGTGAGCCGTGAGCCATGAGCTGGGAATTGGCGCCAGCGAGGGAATGCTTGCGGGGGACCTGGATCGAAAGATGGGTGCGGAGCGCGCAGGAAAAAATAATTCCAAACAGCCGCTCTGGAGCGCGGCGATTTCCCCGGTGGTGGTGGGCCCGCGGGGCGTCAGGTCGCCTGGGCGTACATGCGGACCAGCTTGACCAGTTCGCGGGCGCCTTCCATCAGGTTGGGCCCGGGGCGCATGAAAATCCGGTCATCGACAGCGAAGATCAGTTGCCGCTGGACGGCCGGCATCTGGATGAAGCCCGGGCGCGACCAGACTTTGTTGGTGTCGACTTCGCCGCGGAAGCCGCGCCAGGCGAGCACCACGATATCCGGGTTGCGCTGGAGAATGGCTTCGGGGGTGAGTGTCCGCTGGCGCGGGCTGTTGAGGTTGGAGACCTCGGGAAATGCGTCCTGCGCGCCGGCGTAGGCGATGAGTTGGCTGCACCAGCGGCCGGCGGTGATCGGCGGATCGCCCCATTCTTCGATAAGCACCCGCGGCGGGGGGAGCTGGCGGGTGTTCAGCTGGGTCGCGATGCGGGCGCTGTCGCGCATGGTTTCGGTGAAAGAATTCTGCATTTCGGTCAACATGCGGGTGGCCGGCTGGACGCGGTCGGTCAGCCGGCCCAGCAGGTTGATGTTGTTGAAGATCATTTCCAGGTTCATGTGGTGCAGGCAGAGGGTCTGGAAGCCCATCTGAGCCGCGCGGTCGACGATGGGGCATTGGAGCGAAGAATGGGCGACGAGCAGATCGGGGTTCAATTTGCGGAGCGCGGCTTCGTCCAGCCGCTGCATGTCGCAAAAGACCGGCAGTTGCAGGGCTTCGGCGGGGTGGTCGCACAGGGAACTGCGGCCGACGACCAGCGACCCGGCGTTCAGCCCGAACAGGATCTCGGTGATGGATGCGTCGGCCGAAACGATTCTCAAGAGCCTGGATCCTGGAAAGCGGCCACAGGCCGGGTGGCGGACAAGCGGAGCACCCGCGGAAACATGGAATCTCCCGAGCAACCGAAGGGCGCGGCCCGCGGCGTCTGCGGAAAACTGCCAAGGGTATATTATCCCTGAATTGGAATCTTCCATCCACCGCCGACCGGTAATTCTCTTGCCAAAACGGCGCAATCGAAGAAAATGTTTGGTTCCCTTCCGCCGGGGAGAGATTGCCGTCCGGTCGCAGGCGCCAGTGGTTGGCGCCGCGTGGACCGGGGGGTGCTCGGTGGAAGCGCAGCCATGCCTGGCTTCGGGCCGGGGGCTGAAACCATATCGAACGCACTGTTCAGGTCCGGCGTTCCGGTGCCGCGCGGCAGGTCATCTCCTGCCGGTGCGGTGCGAAGGCTTGTTCACCCGGGTTGTACCCCGGGCGGGGAAGCTCAACCGAACGCGGCCGATCGGCGGTCTGTGCGCTCCGCGCACGGAACCGGCACGAGCGGTCCCGGGACTGGGAGAACGGGCGGAAGGTAGCCGGCCGGCGGGGTTTCGACCGCGCGGGCTGAATTCGGAAGGAGTTTACTCTTGGCTATCGTGACTGTACAGGAACTGCTGGATGCCGGCGCGCATTTCGGCCACAAGACCTCGCGCTGGAACCCCAAGATGGCGCGGTATATCTTCGGCAAGCACAACAAAGTGCACATCATCGACCTGAAGGCCACCATCCGGGGCTTGGGCGAAGCCTACTTTTTCATCCGCAACGTGGCGCGCAACCGCGGGACGATTCTTTTCGTCGGGACCAAATTTCACGCCCGCGATTCGGTGAAAAAATACGCGCAGGCCTGCACCTCGCCGCACGTTTCCGAACGCTGGCTGGGCGGGCTGCTGACCAACCTCGACACCATCCGCAAGCGGGTGGGCTATCTGCTGAAGCTCGAGGGGATGGAAAAGGATGGCTCGATTCAGGGCTACTCCAAGAAAATGATCTCCCACTTCGCGCGTGAAAAGCGCAAGATGCTGCGGAACCTCGACGGCGTGCGCGACATGCGCAACCTGCCGGCGGCGCTGATCGTGGTCGATCCGGTGTACGAAAAGACGGCGGTGTACGAAGCGCGTCGGCTGGGGATTCCGGTCATCGGCATGGTGGATACCAACTCCGATCCGGACATGGTCGACATCGTCGTGCCCTGCAACGACGATTCGGTGCATGTGATCGAACTGGTGCTGAGCAAGCTGTCGGCATCGATTCTGGAAGGCCGGCAGCTCACGCCGGACATGCCGGTCAAGGAAGCGCGCGAGGAAGAACGTCCGCGTCGGCGCGGTCGCGGCGGACGCGGCGGCGATCGTGGCGGTGACCGTGGCGGCGAGCGCGGCGGTGCCGAAATGCCGATGGCGGTCTCGGTCGGCGGCGAAGGCGATTCCGGCGGCGGACGTGGCCGCGGCCGTCGGCGGCGCAAGAATGCCGATGCCGAACCGGCATCCACCACCAGCGAGTAGCATTTCCATCCATCTGAAGGAGAAAAGAGCATGACTTCGATTCCCGCGACGCTCGTGAAGGAACTCCGCGACAAAACCGGCCTCGGCATGGGCGACTGCAAGAAAGCCCTGGTCGAGACCGGCGGTGACATGGCGAAGGCGGTCGAGTTCCTTCGCAAGAAGGGGCTGGACGCGCGCGACAAAAAAGCCGGCCGGCAGCAGGGTGAAGGGTTGGTCCGGATCAAGACCGCCGCCGATGGCAAATCGGCGGTTCTGGTGGCGCTCGGCTGCGAAACCGATTTCGTGGCGCGCAACGAGAAGTTCACCAGCTTTCTGGACAAGGTTGCCGCCGCTGCCCTCGGGGGGAAGGTGACCACCTTGTCGGACCTGAGCGGCACCAAGGTCGAAGGCGGCACCGTGGACAGCGGGCTGACCGATCTGGTGGCGCTCCTGGGCGAAAACATTTCCATCAAGGAGCTGAAGTGGGTGGATGGCGACGTCGTCTCCTCCTACACCCATCACGACGGCAAAAAGGCCGGGATGGTCGGTTTCACGGGCGCCATCGATGCGGCTCACGCGCGCGAAATCGCCATTCAGTTGGTGTCCTCGCCGCCGATCTACTTCAAGCGCACCGACGTGCCGGCCGATGTACTGGCCAAGGAAAAGGAAATTCAGCTGGTCAAGCTGAAGGAAGATCCCAAGAACGCTGCGAAGCCGCCCGAGATTCAGGAAAAAATCGTCGAAGGGCAGCTCAACCGCTTCTTCGCCGACCAGTGCCTGCTCGACCAGGCCTACGTCAAGGACGACAAGCTTTCGGTCCAGAAATGGCTGAAGCAGGTTGCGCCGAAGGCTGAAATCAAGAACTACGCCTACTATCTGCTGGGTTGAAC
>JBOHNC010000415.1:0-5850 GCA_050730415.1 Planctomycetota bacterium | reverse complement strand
GGGAGCGCCGCGCTCCAGCGCGGCTTCCCGGATTTTCTCTTCCGGCTCGTCAAAACCACGAATTCAGCTCCGTGAGCATTCCCACTCCCGGGAGCGCCGGCATCTTGCCGGCTCCTGCGCGCGCAGCGCGCATCTTCCAACCCTAACGCGCGCATTCCAACATCAATCCTGGCGCGCCCGCTGGGACCGCCGACGCCCCGTCGGCCTCTTCGCCCAAGCTGCACATCCAGCGCTGCATTCACAGATTGCATCGAAGTGCGGGCGTGCCCGCCCGCGGTCCCGGCACCGTCGAAACGTTTCAGCGGCGCCACTACGCCGCGGTGTAGTTTCGGTGCAGCGTCGCGTACAGCCCGTCCTGATTCAGCAAATGCCCGTGGTCGCCGCGTTCCACGATCCGGCCTTTTTGGATCACCAGAATCAAATCGGCGCTGCGGATGGTGCTCAGCCGGTGCGCGATCACCACCGTCGTCCGCCCGCGGATCAGCTTTTCCAGCGCCCGCTGCAGTTTCGCCTCCGTCGCCGGGTCCACCGCCGAGGTCGCCTCGTCGAGAATGAGCAGCGCCGGGTCGGCCACCATCGCGCGCGTGAAGCAGATCAACTGCCGCACGCCGAGCGACAGGTTCGATCCGCGTTCGCCCACGTCGGTCTGGTAGCCGTCGGTGAGCTGCATGATGACCTCATGCGCGCCCAGCATCTTGGCCGCTTCGACCACCAGGTCGTCGGTGCAGTCGGGGTTGCCGTATTTCAGGTTGTCGAGCACCGTGCCCTTGAACAGGAAATTGTCCTGCAGCACCACGCCCATTTGCGACCGAAGCGACGGCGCGGTCACTTTTTTCACGTCGTGCCCGTCGATCAGCACCTGCCCGCGCTGGACATCGTAGAACCGCGCGACGAGGTTGGCCACGGTCGATTTTCCGTGCCCCGTCGGCCCCACCAGCGCCAGCATCTGGCCCGGCTCGATCTTGAAGTTGATGTCCTTCAGAATCCAGCCTTCGTCCTCCGGCCCGCCCTTGAAATCCGGCGTGTAGTGAAAGTACACGTTCTTGAATTCAATCTGCCCCTTAATCGGCGGCAGGCTGATCGCGTCGTCCGCGTCGACGATTTCCGGCTCGGTGTCGAGCAGCAGGAAGATGCGCTCCGCCGATGCCGCCGCCGTCAGGCTCATGTTGTACAGGTCGCCCAACTGCTGAATCGGGCCGTAGATATTGTTGAGCTGCATGATGAAGAACACCAGCAGGCCGATCTTCACATCCCAGTGCACGCCGAACAGAAACATCAGCACCAGCCCCGCGCCGTAGGCCAGCCCGATGGTCGGCATGTAGGTGCCCCAGATCACCGCCGTGCGCTGCACCAGCGACAGGTGGCGGTTGTTCAGGATGCCGAAATCGCCGCGCGCCCGGTCGCCCTGGCTGTAGGCCTGAATCACCCGCGCACCGGAAATCCCTTCCGCCAGCGAGGCGGTCACCGTCGAAGCGCTTTCGCGGACTTTGCGGTAGGCGGCCATCGCCTTCTTGCGAAAAATGTTGGTGAACCAGACCAGGAACGGCACCGGGATCAGCACCACCAGCGCCAGGTCCCACTGGTGAAACAGCATCAGCGACAGGCCGAACGCAAAGCGCAGAATCGCGTCGGAAAAGCTCAAGAGCCCCCACACCAGCGGCCACTCGATCGTGTCCACGTCGCTGTCGGCGCGCGACATGATCCGGCCGGCCTTGGTGCGGTCGAAAAATCGCATCGACAGGTTCTGCACGTGGTCGAAGACCTGCTTGCGGATCCGCGCCGACACCGACTGCGAAATCCGGAAACCCAGGATGATCTGATTTTTGGCCAGGCGGTAGATCAAATAGTAGATGAGCGCCATCGAGCCGCACAGCCACAGCGCCTGCGTGTACAGACCGTTCGGCAGGTGGTAGTCGATGATCTTGCGCAGGATTTCGATTTCCACCTGCCACGCCACCACCCCCGCGACTTGCAGGACCAGAAACTCCACCAGCCGCCATTTTTCAGGCTTCAAATACCCGAGCACCCGGAACGCAGTGGCGCGCGTCAGCGACTTGCGCGCGAGTTCCTCCTCGAGCGCCAGGTCGCGGCCCTTGACCACCGCGAAGCTGCGCCGGAAGCGCTCCGATTGCCCCGACGGCCTGGGCATCGATGCCTCCGTATCCGCTGTCGATTTCTTGTCGCTCATGTCCGCCGATCCCCAAAACCCCGATGAAAAAATCGTTCCACCGCCGCGCGCATCAACGCAGGACGCGCGCCTTCAGTCCGCCCAGATCCACCTGCACCGCGGGCAAGCCTGCGGATTCGCCGCCCTTGCGCGGCGCCTGCGGCTCCGCGTCGGCCATCTGCGCCTCGAACAGCCGCCCGTACAGTTCGCACGATGCCAGCAGTTCGGCGTGGCTGCCCAGACCGACGACCCGGCCCTTGTCGAGCACCACGATTCTCTGCGTCCGCCGCAGCGTCGACAGCCGCGACGAAATCACGATCCGCGTCATCGTCCCGTCCATGCTTTCGAGTGCCTCGCGCACCAGGCTTTCGGTTTCGGGATCGAGCGCCGCGGACGAATCGTCCAGGATCAGGATGTTCGGCTGCATGCAGATCGCGCGCGCCAGCGCCAGCCGCTGCTTCTGCCCGCCGGACAGATCCACGCCGCGCTCCCCGATCACCGTGTCGTAGCCGTCGGACAGTTTCTGGATGAACCCGTCGGCCTGCGCCCGCGCGGCTGCCTCCCGGATTTCCGCGTCGCTGGCCGCCGGCCGGCCCATCGCGATGTTGTCGGCCACCGTCGCCGAAAACAAAAAGGTCTCCTGAAACACCATCGTGATCCGCCGCCGCAGTTCCACCACGTCGAACTTGCGCAGGTCGGTCCCGCCGACCTTGATCGCCCCCGCGCCGGGATCGTACAGCCGCAGCATCAGACTCACCAGGGTGCTCTTGCCGCATCCGGTCGGCCCGCAGATGCCCAGCGTCGAACCCTGCGGCACGACCAGGTTGATGTCCTCGAGCAGGTTCCGGTCGGGGTGCTGCCGCGCCGACAGCTCCTTCGACTGCCGCCCCCGGCGCTCTTCCTTGCGCTTTTTCTCCGCCTCCTCTTCCTCGTCGATGTACTTGTCCAGCTCCTCGCGCTCCACGATCCCCTCGCCGATGTGGCGGTAGTTGACGTGCTCGAACACAAGGTCCCCGCCGGCGGTCGGGAAGGCGGTGGGGTGTTCCACCGAGACGATCTTCTCGGGCACATCGAGGAAATCCTGGATGCGCTCCGCCGACGCCACCGCTTCCTGCATCGGGTTGAGCTGGTTGCCGAGGTTCTTCAAGCGCATCGCGATGTTGCGCATCATCAGCACCGACATGACGATCTGCGCCACGCCGATGTCGTGGGCGGCGTACAGAAAGACGCCGACTGCCAGCGTGATCGGCGTGGTCAGGTTGAACCAGACTTCGTTCCACGGAATTTTGGCCGACAGAAATTCCCCGGCTTCGACCACTTTGTGGGCGAAGCGGTTCACCGCCGTCGAAAAGCGGTCCTTCTGCGCGTCTTCGGTGCCGAACGATTTCACCACGCGCACGCCGACAATCGAGTCATGCAGCGTGTCGGAAATCCGGTCGTATTTTTTGCCCGCCGCCTTCCAGCGCATCTTCATCTGCCGCGTCGAGACATACATCATCACGCTGGCGATCGGCAGGCAGGTCAGGCCCGCGAGCATCAAGCGCCAGTCGGCGCTCCAGATCACCCCGACGGCCATGATCAGGTACAGGAAGGTTTCCTCCACGTTCCAGAAAATGTCCGACACGAACGACTGCGCCTTCATCACGTCCCGCAGCCCGCGCGATATGATCTCGCCGGTCGGGATCCGGCCCAATTCGCCGAAACCAAGCCGCGTCACCTTGTTGAACACCATCTGCCGGAACACGTTCAGGCAGCGTTGCGTCAGGTTCACGCGCGAATAGATGTGCGCGAAGGTCATCATCGCGCGCACCAGCAAAAACAACGCCAGCGTGCCCAGCAGAAAGTACACCACATGCAGGTCCGCGTGGCCCGGCTGCGGCGTCGAATGCGCCCAGTCGATGCAGTGCTGCACCAGCCACGAATTGCGGTGATGTGGATCGGCTTGGTTGGCGATGTATTGCGCGTGCCATTTCGCCTGCGCCGCCGGCGTCTGCATAGCGGCCTGGCTTTCGCCCAACTGCACCAGTTCCAGGTACGAGGTGATCTCCCCGACCATCCAGGGAATCGACAGGTGCAGCATGGTGACGACGGCGAGCGTCAGCCCGACGATCAGCGTGCGCGGCACGAACCGGCGGTAGCCGCCCAACAGGAAGCGAAAGCCGTTCACGGCTTTGCGCTTGACCGGGGTCGCCTTCGCGCCGGTCACGGTGGTGTTGGATGCGGTGGGAACAGCAGTGGTCACAGTACATCGCCAATCTGCACCCGCACCTGCGCTCGCACGCGAGCCACCTGTGTGGGGCTCCGGCCGGAAGCCGGAGATGCCTACATAAAATGGATGGATTTTGCGGGGATTTGCGGAAGGTCACGGCCGTGAACGGCGCAGTGGTGGAGCGCGCGCCGGTCACCCGAGGATCATGGCGCCACCGTCATCGCCTGCGGTGCAACACCGCCGAATCCGATTGCGGCGGCGGCCTGCCAGGTGCGGCCAGCGACGTTCCGATCGGTTCGAATCAACATGGGCTTCTCCCGAAGTACAACCCCTTATCGTCCGGTATCTATACCCCTCGATTGGAACCGGCGCAAGTTTTTTCTTCAACCAAATTCCGGCAAGAACTCTTTCCGCCGCGTGAGGTTACCGCGCCGCGGCCGGTTTTTCTCCTGGCTGGCGCAAATTCGAACCAGCAAATTGAAGCCGACGCACACGTTCCAAGCGCCCTGCACGCGTGCAACCGTACACCATCGAACCGCGTGTGAGAATTGTGAGACCACCCCGTGCGGGCTTGCGTTGCCGCAAAAAAATTCCCGGTTTCATTCGTGAATCGCCGCACGATTCAGGGCAAAGGAATGCCTGGTCAGCCGCAGCGCGCTTTCATTTGCTTTCAAGTGGCGCAAGGTATTTCGTCGGCAGGTCTTGAAGGGCTTGGCGTCTTTGCGTCTTGGCGCGAGGTCTTCTTCTTTTCCCGGTTGCAAATGTCACTTGGCGGGAGCCATTCCGGCGGCGTCTGCCGGCCGCGGGAGATCGCGCCGCGCCGCGCAGTTGAGTGCTATGGGGGGGACTTGAACCCCCATTCCCTTGCGGGAGCCAGCCCCTCAAGCTGGTGCGTCTGCCAATTCCGCCACCATAGCACGGTGAGATCGAGTGAGGTTGATTGCCTGGCGCAGCCGGTCGTGAGCGCTGACGGCCGCGTCCGCTCATTCTAGCGGAAGCCGCGAAAATACCAAATTGCCGCCCGAGTACAACCCCCCGCGATAGAAATTCCGGTGCCCACGCCGGGACTGCGGGCGGGCCCGCCCGCTTTTCGTCCCAACGGTCCCTGCGGCTCCGCGCCCGCGCCCGCGCCCGCACTCACACCCGCGACCGCGCCCGCGCCCAGAAGCGCCGGCATCTGGCCCGCGTCAACTGTAAACCGCTTCCGGCGCGCCGATCGCTACATCCCGCACCCCCGGCGAAGCGTTGGCCAACACCGCTCTCGCCCGCGGCCACCAGGTCGGCCCGGCGGCGGCCGGCAGGTCGGCCGCCAGCAGTTCGACCGCTATGCGCGTCTGCGGCCATGGCGTGTGGTCGATGCGGAACGCGCGCAGCACGCCGCGCCGCTGCGTGAACGCAAGGTACCGTTCCATCAGAAATGCATCCAGCGAGCCGGGCGTGCAGGCCGGCAGTCCCGCCGCGCCCTAGGCCGGCA
>JBOHNC010000414.1:0-45200 GCA_050730415.1 Planctomycetota bacterium | reverse complement strand
CCCTTGGGCAGTACAGGTTCCGGCGCAGCGGGCAGATCGGCCGCGGCCGGATCGTTGGCCGGCGCGACGGGCCCGAGCCGGCCGGTGCCGCCGCGCGGAGCGGCTCGTCCGCCAGCCGGTCCAGCTTCGCCGCCGGGCGCGGGTGTGGCGTCGCCCGGATGGATCGGCTCCTGACGAGCGGTTTTCCTGCGAACGTATTGGAAACTCTGCCCGCAACTCGGGCAGGTCACCACGCCTTTGGAGGGGTCAAACTGGAACTGCGATTTGCATTGGGGGCAGTTCAGGCTGCGCAACGTTGTCATGGCGTGGGCTCCCCGTGTCCACCGGATGGAGGGGTGCTGTCGGCAGGATTGGCAAGCGCGTGCTGAACGATTCCAATCGGAACCACCAGGGAAGACTCGTTGGCTTGGTTGTCCGGTAGCGGGCCGTACATCAACCCGACCCATTGACCGGTGGCCGTCACCACCGGCGCGCCGGCCATGCAAGGACGAAAGGGAATGGCGACGGAGTAAAACGAGTCGCCGCCGATCGCCACGCTGCCGATCAGTTTGCCGGTGGACACCGAGTCGGTCCACAGGTCGTTGCCGACGCGTTCGTTGGCGATGCAGTAGAGCTGCACCCCCGCCGGAACACTGGCAAGGCAGTCGCCGGGCTCGAAGCCTGGCGGGAAGACCGGCTCGTTTTCAATCCCGCTGTGGGGAGGGAGCTTCCCAACGAAGAGGTACTTGGATCCGGTGGCCTGCAACTGCACCTGCCAACCGGTCATATATTTGAAACCGCCGTCTTGGAGTTGTTTCCAGAACTGGAACAACGCGGGCGCCGCGGTCATCTTTTCGGCCGCGCCGGGGGCCGGCGCCACCACCAGCAAGCGACCGTTATAAAAGGTGCCCGACTGGTCTTGATGGTCGCTCGAAGTGACGAGGCACAATTGGTGCGTGACGTTCAGCAAAACCTCTTTGGTGAACAGGTGGGAGGCTACCTGTGCGGGCGCGGCGTTTGCCAGACGGTGTCGGGTCGCTTCCATCTCCGCGATTTCGGATTTCAGCGCCTGGAGGCGAATCGGCAGCAGCGAATCGATGACTGGCGGCGTGCCGAGCTTGTCGATTTTCGCCTGGGTCGCAGCAATATGGTCGTGGAGATCCGTGGTCTGGGTCGCGATCGCGATGGCCTTGTTCTGGGCGGCCGTTTTTTTGGGCCTTGAGGTCGGTCAACTGCTGGTCGGTCGGAATGAGCGGCGCGTCGGCCTGCGCCGGCGGCGGCGCTGTCAGGTTGCCCACGACGGTATCGACCACTCCCAGGGCAACGACCAAAACGGCCATCCAAACCAGCGTGACAAGGGTGCGACGGCTGAGCCCGAACCATGGGCCGGCGGTTGGCGGGGGTGCTGCCGAGGTAGGGGAGGGGGCAGCGGGGGGTGCGGTCGCCAGCGTGGGCGATTGCTTGCTGGTCATCGGCGATCTCATCGGGGCAGGATGAATGGCTGTAAGCGAAACCGCAAAAGTCAAATATGGCGAGAATATCATATCGCAAGTAATTCGCCCGTTTTGACCCAAATTTGATCTTTACAAATCTTTTAACGCATTTGTTTATAATTGGTTATGAAGCATTCTCCATTTTTTGTGGGATTTCAAGATAGCCCTGTCCGCTGCGGAAGGGCGCTGCCGTGGAGGCTTCGTCGGGGTGGGTTCCAAAAAGGTCAAGGCCGGGGCCATACATCTGCCATCCCTTCACCGGCGGGCTCCAAATTCAGGGCTGTGCGGGGACGTGGGCGTCGGGTGCGTCGGGCGTGGTGGGCGTTGCGGGCGTGGGCGGCAAGATGGTGCCGGGCGTGGCGGGATTGACGGGGGGAACGGGGGAGGCGGCTTTTTTCTCGGCGTCGAGCTGGTCCTTCCAGTCGTATTTGATCAGCTTTTTGTTTTGCGTGTCGAACAGGAGAATCGAGCGGTTGTCGGCGGTGAAGACGGACACCGGCGTGCGGATCGGCAGGTAGCAGAGAATTTTCCGTTCGTGCAGATCGTAGATGGCCAGGCCCGACGCGGCATAGCGGCGGTCGGGAGACATGGAATACAGGTAATCGAGCGGCGCCAGTTGCCACAAACTTTCCCGCGAGTCGTGCTTGTGCAGCGCGGCGACCGCGGAGGGCAGCGTGGCTTTCAATCGGAAGGGCGACGGACCGGCCAGCACCAGGTTGCCGAAGTAGGCTTCGTCGTCGGCCCCAAAAAACGGCTCCAAATGGGAGGCGATTTCAGGCGTAATGGTGTTGGGCAGCGGGATCGACGCGCGTGCGGTGAACAGTTTCGTCTGCTCAATTTGCGCCTTGAGCTGGGTGGCTTTGTCATAGGCGGATTGCCAGGCCGGGTTGGTTTCCTGGTAGGCCTGTCCGAACTTGCCGGTGCCGGTATCGAGTAGGCGCGGGGTGTTCTCCAGGGTGGTGGCCAGGGCATCGAGTTCGGCGCGCTGGCGAATCGCCGTGCGGATGGTCATCAACGATTCGGAGACGATCACCAGCGCATGATTCCGTTCGTCGGGCTGGAACAAATACACGGTGTTGCTCGCCACGCGCATCGTGGGCCATTTTCCGTACATCCAGTCGAAGGAGGGGCTGGCCGACCATTCGCCGGTCCCGGTGTCCAGCTGGCAAACGAATCCGCTGGTGTTGTATAGGATGGTGTTGGTGTTGAGCGGCGTGAAATCGATGCAGACCGTTGGCAGGCGAATGCGTTTGATCTCGCGACCGCTGCCAAGGCTGACCGTCAGCAGCGTGGTGGCGCCGCCGCCGCGCGCAAAATCGTCGTAGCCCAGCGCACTCACTGCGATCATGGCTTCGTTGTTGCCCGGCAGCACTTTAAATCCCAGCGGTCTTTCCATCAGGGTCACGTCTTTGACCTTGGACAGGTTGTTGGCGTGGAATCCCACCAGGCGGTAAAGCGTGGGGTCAATCAGCCACAACACGCCGGCCGAGGAAAGTTGCCAGTCTACTGGCATGAAGCCGACGTCGGCGGTGGTCAGGTATTTCGAATCGACAGAACCCGCGCCCTGCTCGCCGGGCAGGTGGCTTCCGTGAGCCGCCAACCACTCCGCGTAGGTGGGTTTGTCCAGCGCGAACTTGGCGCGGTTGTCGATGAACGCCTGCGCGGCGGCGGCCGGGATCACGAAGCCGACGCTGTCGGCGCCCATCAGTTTCAAGGTCACCACACCCACCACTTTGCCTTGATCGTCGATGAGCGGTCCCCCGCTGTTGCCGGGATTTACGGCGGCGGTCGTTTGGTCGAATTCCTGACCTTCGAGTCGCCTGCCTCGCGCGGCGACGATGCCCTCGGTCACGGTGAAGGAAAGCATCGTCTCGCCGGCGCCGGGGTTGCCCACCGCAAACACCCTTTCGCCCACCTGGGAGTTGGGTTCGAAGGTGAGCGCCGGCGGCGCCGGAGGATTGAAGGTCACATCGAGCAGCGCCAGGTCGCGCGCCGGATCGACCGCCACCACGTTGACATTGTGGCATTCCTGCATCGGCGAATTGGCGCCGTAACCGGGAATGTCCACGCGGTATTGCACGCGGATGTCGGCGGAATCGTGAATGACATGGAAATTGGTGAGGACCAATCCCGATCCGATCACGAAACCCGTGCCATAGCAATTTTGCCCATCGCGGACCACCATAACCGAAGGCAAGGCGGATTTAACCACCGCCTGGAAAGCGACCGGCTTGGTTGTTTGCAAACCGGCGATTTCAGCGGTCAGTGCGGTTTTGCGCTCGGTCAGCGCTTTTTCCTGCTGGCGGAGGTCGTCCTGCGCTTGGGATACCTGGGTCTGGAAAGTCTGAGCCATCTGGAGCGACTGCAATTGCTGGTCGAGGTACTGGGCCTGTCCGCTGACGGAAACCTGATCGCTGGAGGCGTAGGCCACCTTCTGCTGCAGCACGGCCAGCTCGGCCTGGGATTTGGCCAGGGCCGCGCGGGCGGTTTCCAAATGGTCGTTTTCCGGCAAAACCTGCCTGCGGCGGGTGTACTGGCCCACGGCGAAAATGAGCGCCACCGACTCCACGCACATCAGCAGCACACCCAAGCCCAGCGCAATGGTGGACCAAAGCGGCGCGCGCGAGGGCAACGGCGGCGGGGGCGGTTCGGCATATCGAAAGGTGGTTGAATGCGGAAGCGATTCCACGCGAGTGGTCTGTCCGGTGAAATGCGGCGAGAGTTCGGTATCCAGCCCTTCAATCGTGTGTTCGACGACGGTGGCCTGCGTTTGGTGGGCAGGCGCCGGCGCGGCGGGTGCGGTCGAACCCGGCGGCGCCACCGGAACGTCGACGACGGTGGACTGGAGTTCCAAGCCCGGCGTATTCGCACCGGAGGGCTTGGGCCGTGCAGCCGCGCTGGGCCGGCCGCCCACAGGTGTCAGCCGGCCGGTGCGACCTTTGGGTGCGCCGGTTTCCGGGGCGGTCGGAAGATTGGCGCTTGGCGCGACTGCGCCAGCCTGTGCAGGCGCCGCGGCACCGGCCTGACCAGGCGCGCCTGCGCCGGCCGGTGCGGCTGGGGCTGCGCCGACCGGAGCTTGGCGCGCGGTCTTGTTGCGGACGTACTGAAAACTCTGGCCGCATTTGGGGCAGGTCACCACCCCCTGGCTGGGATCGAATTGAAACAGCGATTTGCATTTGGGGCAGTTTAGATTGCGCATCGTGGACATGAGAAAGGCTCCCTGAGCATATCAAACTGGGCGCAGCGACGTTGCTAGCGACTGAGCGGGTCGCGTGTCAACGCGCTGAGCGGTACCACCAGACTCAGATTCTTGTCTTGAATGTTCGGCATGGGCCCAAACATGATCCCCACCAGGTGGCCATCGGCCGTGACCACCGGCGCACCGGCCATGCCCGGAAAACAGGGAACGGACACCGTGTACATGACGCGGCCATACATGGAGACGGTCCCGCTGAAACTCCCGACCGCGACGGCATTCTGCCACACATCGTCGCCCACTCGTTGGTGCCCGACGCAATACAGCCGGGTTCCGGCGGTGGGATTCTGCAGGACGTCGGAGTCTTGAAAGCTGGTATCGCTCTGGTTGTCCTCGGCATTCACGTTGCTGGGAAGATTGGCCCGGAACAAAAAGGCCGTCAGGTGGGATTCCGTCCACGGGGTATTGTTGGCTGTAATCCTGCGGTAGTCTCCGACCGTCGGCTCGACCCAGTAGGACATCTTGATGGGCCCTCTTTCCATCAGGGCGGCGGCCTTCGCATCGGGTTCCACGGCATATGCGACGCCGCGGAAAATGGTGCCGGAGCGGTCGAGACTGTCCGGTCCGACAAAAAGGCACAGGCGATGGGTGACCATATCGAGTACGGCCTTGGTGAATTTCACATCGCCGGATGGGGTGGCTGCGGTGGCTGCCAATTGTTGCCGCGTCGTTTCCAGCGCCTGCACATCGCTTCTCAGGGTGTTCACGCGCAGCGGCAACAGTGGATCGGTGGCGACCGGCTTGTTCATCTGGTCGATCCGGTGCTGCGTCGCCGTCAGGTGCTCGCGCATCTGTTGGGTTTTGGCGGCAACCATGGTGGACTGCGTTTCTGCGGCGGCCTTTTGCGCGTTGACCTCGCCCAACTGCTGTTCGATCGGCCCGAGCGCCGGATCGTCCTTGGGGGGCGGAGGCGTGCTCACGTTCCACAGGATCGCATTGGCCACGCCCAACCCGACCGCGAGGACGCCCACGAAACCCAAGGCCACCACTCTGCTGAATGTCAGAACCATCGGTCGACGCGGCGCTGGCGGCGGCGGTTGGAGCGCCTGCGTCGCCATGGCCGTTGTCGCCGCCGTGGCTGCGGGGCTGGGAGGGGCGGGGGTCGGAGTCGCCGGCGTGGGCGATTGCTTGCTGGTCATCGGCGATCTCATCGGGGCAGGATGAATGGCTGTAAGGGGCAGCGCAAAAGTCAAATATGGCGAGAATATCATATCGCAAGTAATTCGCCCGTTCCGACCTGAAACCGATCTTTACAAATCTTTTAAAGCAATTGTTTGTAATTGGTTATGCAATGTTCTCCATTTTTTGCGGGATATCAAGATGGCATCGTCGATTCGCGGTATGGCCGAAGGGCGAACGGGCTCGGCGCCGTTTGGCAGGCGCCTCCCCGGAAGCTCCGCCGTTTATGTCGTTTCTTGCCTGGGAGCGTCGTTATCAGACCGGCTCCTTCGTCCGATCCAAGCATTCGGCTTCGTGCCAGCGGACACTCCCGGAAGCGCCGACATCTTGCCGGCTGCCGGCGCTTGCGCACGTAGAGCGCATTTTTATCTTAAAAGTTTTCTTTGACTAATGTCGGGCAAACTGCTTACGCGATCGTTCCGCCCGCAACGTCGCAGGGGCGGCATCTGGTTTGATCCGGTTGTGCGGGTTCGCAGTTCAATTCGGAGAAAAAGCGGGAGACGGGGTTCGAACCCGCGACCTGCTGCTTGGGAAGCAGCCGCTCTACCACTGAGCTACACCCGCGCAGCCCCACCAACGCTCGTTGGCATCGGAGTGGCGGAGGGAAAACGGGAAAGAAAAGATGCGCCAACGCTTACAACAGCGAGTTCGTGACTGCCTTGAGGCGGTTCTTGTCGCGCTTCGCGTCCCGACGCCGACGGCGTTCGGACGGCTTCTCGTAGCTCTGCAAACGGCGCATTTCGCCCATCAGGTTTTCTTTTTGACAAATCCGTTTAAGGCGGCGGATGGCCTTATCGATCGGCTCGCCCGGTCGGACTTCAACGCGAATCATTCAAACCTCCTTTGGCCGGCGTCGGCGCGGTGCCGTCTGACGGGCGGCGCGGGCCGGCGCGAACACGTGAGGATACTCCACCCGGGCCGGTTTGGCAACCTGGAAAACCACTCCGGTTCCAGCGACCTGCCAGCACATTTTCTGACCGCGGCGGTGCAGAGCTATAATGCATCTTTCAACCCCGGGTTCGGCCTTTCCGGCCCCCGCCGCCGCATCTTCCCATGGATTCAATCTGTGTATTATCGGCTGTACCTCCCGCCAGCTTTCTTCAATTCCAGCCAGGTGCCGCAAGTCAGCCTGTTCAGCGGGGCCGAAACCGACCTCAGCGCCGGCGACCTTGACCTGAGTTTCGTCTTCAGCGCGCCGCCGTCCGCGCAGGTGCATGGGGAGCCAGTCGAGGAGCTTCTGCCCGAGCAAACGCTGTGGGATTTCAACCGGCGCTCGCCCCGGCGCGGCTCCCGCAACATGCTGCTGACCCTCCCCGTGCGCCGGGGCGAACTCGGCGCCTGGCGGCGGCGCAATTTCTGGCCGCTGCGAGCCGCACTGTTGCTGCCGACCACGCTGGGCCTGCTGGGCGCGATCTACCTCCGGCCGCAGAACCGGTTGGGCCTCGCCAGCATTGCGCTGGGCCTGGTGCTCGGGTGGCTGGCCGCGCGCTGGGTGGCCGCGCGGCGGCGGAGCGGCGTGCAATTCGGCGTCAGCCCGCTTGGCAACGTCGTGGTGACCCTGTCGGCCGACCGCGCCGCAGCGGGGCGGCGCTATGCAGCCGCGGTGGAGGCCTGGCTGGCGGCGGAAGCGGTCCAGGCCGAAGCGTCGGCGGTGGCGCCGGTGCTGCAAAGTTGAGTGCTGGAAGGAAGCGTCGCAATGAAAAAAACGGAGCAGCGCCGCGGCGCGAATGACGCCTTGGCGGCCGATGTGGCCCTGGCCATCGTGTTGGCGCGAGCGCGACCGGTCCCGGCCCAGCCGGTGGGTTTGGACGAAGCCGTCGGGCGCGTTTTGGCGCAGGCGGTCAAAGCCGACCGCCCGCTGCCGCCCTATGACCGCTCGGCGATGGACGGCTACGCGCTGCGCATCCGGGAGTGCACCGCGCGGGACGGCCGGCTGACGGCGGTGGGCATTGCCCCGGCCGGGCAGCCTTTCAAAGGATCTGTCGCGAAGGGCAGCTGCGTGCGCATCATGACCGGCGGTGTGGTGCCAACCGGCTTGGATGCGGTGGTCCCCATCGAACAGGTCAGCGTGGCGGCCGAGGCCGTGACGGTCCGGGGTGAAGCGGTCCGGTCGCTCCGGCCCTGGCAGCACATACATCGCTGCGGCAGCGATGCGCGGCGTGGGCGGACGCTCCTGCCTGCCGGCCATCAGGTTCGCCCGGTCGACGTGGCGACCCTGGCAGCGGTGGGTGTCGCTCGGCCGCGCGTCGCGCGGGAACTCCGCGTCCGCCTGCTGGCCACCGGCAGCGAACTGGTGGCCGTCAACCGCCAACCGCTGGCGCACCAAATTCGCGAATCCAACGTGTCGATGCTCACCGCCATCCTGCGCCGCCTGCCGGGCGTGGCGGTGGAATCGGCCGGCCTGGGAGTCGATCGCAATGCGCCCCTGCGCGCGCGCCTGGTGAAGGCGCTATCTTCGTGCGACCTGTGCCTGACCACCGGTGGCGTCTCGGCCGGCGATTTCGACCTCGTACCCGATCTGCTGGCCGAACTCGGCGTGCGCCGCGTGTTTCACCGGCTGCGCATCAAGCCCGGCAAGCCGCTGTACTTCGGCGTGAGCCGTCACGGCACGCTGGTCTTCGGGCTGCCCGGCAATCCGGTCTCGACCCTGACCACCTTCCACGAATTCGTCCTGCCCGCGATTCGCCGATTGATGGGGATGCCGGCGGCCGCAGCGCGACCGGAACGCCTCGTTTTACCGCTGGCCGAGGCGATCCACAAAAAAACGCCGCTGCTGGAATTTGCCCGCGCTCGGCTGGAACCCGGTGCCGACGGCCGGCCCGCCGCCGTGCGCGCCGCGCCGCATGGCGGTTCGGGGGATTTCTACAGCCTCACCCAGTCCGACGGTCTGCTGCTATTGGGCGAAGAGGAACATGCCTTCGCCGCCGGGCAGCCGGTGGAGTTCCATCCCTGGCGGTTTTTTTGAGCCGGGGCAGTTTTGCCCGATCTCATTACAGCCGGCCGGCCAACAAATTCGCCAGCACAGCGCCCAATCCTGCAAGCGCCGCGAAAAACACGGCCAGCGGAAATGCGTCTTCCTTCGACAGGTGCAGGCCCCAGCTTGCCGGGCCCAGATGCCAGTCGCCGTAGCCGGTCAGCAGGCCGACCCAGCCGGTGTGGATGGGAATCCCCGCCAGCGCGTTGCCCTGGTCGGTGTTGCCTGACGGCGCGGCACCCGGCGCCGCCTGGCCGCCGCCGCCATCCGGCGGATGATTCCCCGCCTGCGCGCCCGCGCCGGCCGAAGCGCCGGCGGGCAGGTTTCCATCCGATCTCGCCGCTGCCGCGTCGCGACAGAAATCCGGCAGCGTGATCCGTGAATCCGATCCGATCCACTGGTCGTAGGTGATCGCGCCGGTCCGCAGGTCCACGCGCCGATCGCTGGGACCGTCGTCGTGATACCACCAGATCGCCGACGCCAGAATGAGCGGGTTGACGTCGGCCGTGAAGTTCACCGCTTCCGCATTCAACGCCGACCGCAACGTGATTTCCACTTTGCGCCGCGCCTCGGCTTTGAAGGTGGGGTCGGCATCGCCGGCGGCGGTCGCCGACTTCGGCAGGGCCGGCGCAATCGCTTTCAAGTACCGCGCCAAATGGTCGTCGATCATTGCCTCGCTGGGCGTGCGCGCGGCGATCCACGGCCGCGAAATAAAAGTGGTCGACAGACACAGCGCGTAGACCGTCAGCGCCGCCGCCATCGGCAGGCCGCTCGGTCGCAGCGCCGCTGTCGGGCTCAGCCGCCGCAGCCGCCGCAGGCCGTGCAGGAGGCGCTCGCAGCCGAAATGCGCCAGCACCGTCGCGGCGTTGGACAGCACCAGCAGCGCACCGTAGCGCCGGTAGACGCTCCACCAGCCGCCGGGCGTGATGCCCGGATGGCTGCGATCCCACAGCATCAGGCAGGCCAGCGCCACGCCGGAAACCCAAAAGGTCATGGCCAGGCGCCACACCAGTTGCGGCCAACCGGCCCGCCAACCCCTGCCCGCGCCTCGGCCCGAGTCGCCCCCATCTTCCGGCTGTCCGGTCCCGGCCGGAAGAAACCGCCCCGCCGCGGGTGCGAACAGCAGGCTGAGTAACAACGTGACCGGCAGCCACAGCATCCCCACGCCGACGGCCAGTTTGTGGTCCCAGTCGGCCTGGAGCGCCGCCGCGCGTGCCGGGTCGGTCGGCTGCAAGGCCGGCGGAGACAGCGCCCACAGGGTCGTCGCCGCCGCCCCGAAGCAGATCGCCGTCACGATGGCGGCCAGCAAAAATAGGTGTGGTGCGGGCCGTACCGCGGACGCGGTGCGCGTTGGCGCCGCTGCCGCCAACACCTGCGATTCGGCCGCAGCCGCTGGAGGAGAAGACGGATGGGTAGGTGAAGCTGGCGGGGAAGCTGCGGGTTCGGTGGAGTCCATCTGCGCGGCAATCAGGGGTTGGGGTCGCTGACGGCGGTCGGCACCGGCAGAGATTTCGGATCCTGCGGCTTGAAGTTTTTCATGGCCAGATCGGTCACGCCGCTCGCGTTCTCCTGCGCATATTTGCCCTGGTTTCCATCGGGGCCGGGGGTCTGGCCGGCCGGTGAGTCGTCAAGCTGGTTCTTGTCGATCGGCGACCCGCGCGTGATGATCATCACGCATGGCGTATTCAGTGGCGGTACGTTGGCCTTGTTGACCACGTACACGGTGTCGTTGTTGCCTTCCTCGAGCGGCGTATTGAACACCGACCACGCCGTCCGGAAACAGGTGACCATGTCTTTTTCCAAATCCGCAAGGTACACCTGCCGTCCGCTGTCGGGGTCTTTGGTGTAGGACGATCCGGTGAAGGCATAGGAAATTTTCATCATGTGTTTTTTGGTGAGCACGTTGTAGGCGTAGTCTTCGATCCGGTGCCGCACCGTCTTGCCGTCCTTGCCTTTGAATTCGACATAGATGTCCACCGGATCGCCGGCCGGTACGATCGAATCCCCTTCGCCCTGCAAGTTGTTGTTGTTTTCGTAGGTGCAGACCAACATCGCGTACAACACGTCCTGCGGACGGCAATTAAGTTCCAGCAGGCTCTCGTGCGTCTTGCCGCCGTTGGCCACCGCCAGGAATTCCAGCCCGCCCTCGCTCAGGCAGAACTTGCCTTCGATGAACACCCGGCGCTTTTTCGAGTCGTACCAGACGGTCATCGGTTTGTTGCTGCCGATTTCTTTCGAGATGAACGGCTTGGGCAGGTCGCGGTAGGTTGAGGCCGTCACATCGTCGCCGGTGGGCAGCACATCGGGTCCGGTCTCCTTCGCCGCGGCGGGCGCCGGCGGCGCGGTTGGGGCGGTCGCCGGTGGCGCCGTCGTGCCGGCGGCCGGTTGGCTGGGCGAAGTTGCATCGCCGGCGGCGAGCGTCTGTACGCCGCCCCCCAACACCCCGCACAGCAAAATGAGCGCTGCCATCGCTGACAGGCCCGAGCAGAACGGCAGATGTGTATTCAACCGATCAATCATGTCGTTTTCTCCGACAACGCACGGGGTGCAATTGCGCTGGATCCACCGCGCAAAGAGATCATCCGATTCTCATGCCATTTCAACGTTTGAGCCGCCTTCTCCGCCCACTATTTTTCAACCCGATTTTCCTCTTTCTGCGCTTGTCACTGCCGGACGAAAATCACATAATGCCCGGTGCTGAGAGAGGGAGCTGTCATCATGCAATCCGATCCAAGTTTGGAAGCCCGGGTGCGCGTCTCCGGCGCGCCGGTGCGTCTATCGATCGGCGCCGGGCACCTCCACGTGGAAGGCGACTTCGCCGGCAACGTCGTGGTGCTCGTGCAATCGCAGCCGAGCCAAGCACCCCAGATGCTCGTTTCCCAACTGAAAATCCGCGTCAACGGCGACCAGGAAGCCCAGCCGCCCATCGCCTACGATCCGCTCCAGGACGGTTCGCTCGAAGTCACCTTTCACTCGCCTACTGTGCTCAAACACACCCCGCTGCCCACCGCCGCCGCCCTGCTGTGGGGCCGCGAAAAACCGCGCGAAATCGGCTGCGTTGGCCTGCAACCCATCAGCGAATAATCGACCGCCCGGCCATCAATCTAATCGTCGGCGCCCAGCACCGGCACGGTGCAGGTCAGCATTTCTGCCGCCCCGATCCCGCGCGAGCGGCTCACCGTCAGCTGCATTCGGTCCCCCGGTTCCTTCAGCCGCAGCGCGTGCGACAGGTCCCGCAGCGAATGTACCATCAGTTGGTCGGCCGCGACGATCAGGTCGCCGGGTTGCAACCCCGCCGCCCGACCCGCCGCTGCCACCGTTTCCACCTTCACGCAATTGAACGCGGCCAGGTGCTCCACCTGCATCCGTTGAAAATCGACGGAACTCCCGGTGAAGGGCAGGCGGCCGTGTTCGGGGGTGTACCCCAGCGCCAGTGTGTCGAGGTGCGCCGCCAAGAGGTCCACCGGTTCCGCGAAACCCGCCTTCGAGCCCCACAGATAGGCCGCGTCGATGACCCCCATCACCTGGCCGGTCGCATCGAGCAACGGGCCGCCACTGTTGCCCGGATTGATGTCCGCGTCAGTCTGCAGCATCCAGTCGTCGGCGCGCAGGCCGATGCCCCGCCCCGAGCCCGCCACGATGCCCTGCGCCAGGCTCAGGTCGAACCCAAACGGAAACCCCAGCGCCAGCGCGTAGTCTCCCGGATGCGGTTCGCCTGCATCGCTCAAGGGCAGCACCGGGTAGGCCGCGGCATTCTGCGCGTCCATTTTGAGTACCGCCAGGTCCAGGTCGGCGTCGGAGCCCAGGCGCTCGGCGTGAAACACCCGCCCATCCCACGTGCGCACCAGTACTTCGCCGGGCGTGTCGATCACGTGTTGATTGGTGACGATGTAGCCGCCCGCACGGACGAAAAATCCGCTGCCGATTATGGTTCCCGGCGCCGCCGCCAGCATCCGTTCGGCCGTGCGCTGGACCGGCGGCTGCGGTCCGGGAATTGTGCCCAGCACCAGCCCCGCCAAGCCTGTTGCCAGACTGCGCGCGCCGTTGGTCTGCACCTCCACCCGCACCATGCCGCGAATGCGCTGGTCAAGGGTTGCACGCGGAATCGGCCCGGGGTAGTTTTTTCCGACCAGGAGACCGTTTGCCCCAAGAAGATCGGCGCCGCTCATTCCCGGCTGCGCGTCCGTGAGCTGGGGCGTCGCGCAGCCGCCCAGCGCGGCGCCCAAAGCGGCCGCCGTCAGGGCCAGGCCGGCGAGCGCCGCCAGCCGCGCCGACACGCCGGACAGCTCCGGTAGACGAAGCCCCCGCCGACCGCTCACGGTTTGCTTTCCGGATGGAGCGGAATTTCGACTACCCCCGCCGCCGCCTGGCCGTCGGGAGTCCGGATCACCACGCGCACCTGTTGCGCCCGCAGCCAGTCGCTCCCGGACAGGTGAAAGACCTCCGAAAATTCGCCCCCGTGCAATTCCAAGGCGGCCCGTACGATACTCTTGTCCGTTGACAGCCGGTAGCGTTCCTCGGCCACCGCACGGTGCTGATCGTCGTTCATGCCGGGCGTGATGCGCGGTCGGTTTTTGGCCATTTCATCGCGGTGCACCAGCACCTCGATCGACGCCCGCCCGGTCGGGTACTCTTTCGGTCGGCCCCAGATGCGAATCGAACCGCTCGAGCCATCCGCATCGGCCACGCGCTCGGCGTGGAATTCCAATCCCCGCGCCATGGCCTGAAACGGCAGCGTCGGATCGCCCAGGTAGTTGTACATGTAGCAGTGATCGATCTGCGCGGTGGCGGGATCGCCCATTTTTTCGGCCCCGCCCAGCACCATGGCCAGTTCCGGCTGGTGGTATCCCGGGAAGCGGCGCTGCACCCGGTACCAGGCCTCGCCCCAGGTGGCCGGGTTCGCCTTCAGCACCTGCTCGATCAGAATGTCGCAAAAATATTTATTGAACAGCGGGTGGCTGATCGACGACGAGGCCACCACCAGCGGCGGGCCGCGCGGATTGAGTAACGTTGCCTCCGCCAGGCAGTGCCGGTCCGGATGCTTCGGATCGTAGGCACCCGACCCGGCGTTCGGCGAGCCGCTCGGCGCATTCGCGAAGTTCCCGCAGGAGCAGGTGAAAATAAACAGGTGCGTGCGCGCGGCATTGCCCTGCAACGCCGCCATGTCGGTTTCGTTCAGCAGCCCGTGGCCCGGCGTCGCCGCGATGGTCGTCAGGTTGCCGTGGCTGCAGACCACCGTCAGAAAGGCGCCGCTCTCAAGCAGCCCCATCGCCTCGGCCCGATCGTCCACCAGGTTCCCCGTCGCAAAATCGCTGGTCGGCGAAGTGTAGAGCACCCGCAGCTCATATTCCGGCGGGACCGCTTGGGTGATGATGTCGAAGGCGAACTGCTCGATCAGCTTGTCCAGGGTGGGGGAGTACCCCGGCGCGCCGGCGATGAAATTCACGCGGTTGCGCATTTCGGTCCGCTCGGCCGTCGGCGTGCGCTCGAGAAAAATCGTCCGGTCCGCCAGCATCGCGACCTCTTCGGCTGTCTGCGCCGGCCAGCGTCCCACCGCCAGCCTCGGCTGGTGTTTTGCATTGGGCAGGCTGTAGGGCAGGTCGCTGGCGATATCGCCCAGAAACGGCGATTCCCGCAGGCCGCACGGCACCCGGTCCTTGCCGGTGGCGCCCGGTTTGCCGGAGGCGCAGTCGCCGATGATCAGTACCTCCCCGGCCGGCTGGTCGTCGGTGGCGTGCGCCAGGCGGTCGTCGAAGGCCGCATGAATATAGTGCAGCACCTCATCGGTCGTCGCCGCTGCCGGCAGCGGCTGCAAAATCACGTTCCAGCCATCGGACCGTTTCCAGTGCACCCACGTTTTCAGCGCGCCCAAATAAGCCGGCGGTGAAAGCACCAACAGGTCACCCGCCGGCGCCTCGCCCAAAGGCAAATGCGGCGCTAAATGAAAGGGCTCGGCCGGAGTCGACGTGGCGGAGGCGGAGGGCATTGGAGTGGATTCAGAAGCGGCTGGTTTGTTGCCTTCCGGCTCGGTACCGGGCGAAGCGCAGCCAGCGGTACATAGAAATGCCATGACCAAGGTGAATAACCAGGCCGATAGGCGGGATGGAGCAGAGGGTTTCATGGAGTCCAGTATCCGGGTCTCATGAGCAATTGGCAAGGCGCGGTGGCAAGGAAGACTCATTGCGGTTGCGGAGGATCTGTCGGTTTAGGGTGGCGCGTACCGAAGGCTGGTGGCTGGAAACTTTTCGGATCGGGCGAGCCGGGGGTAGGATTCGCAGGCATGGGTGCGGCTGGAGGGCGGGTAGCAACGTGGGGCGGTCGAGGCGCCTTGCCGGCTGGCGTTCGGGAACCGGTGTCCCATGCAGACGGCTGATCCGGCTCGGGCAGCCCTGTACTTTGCGCATCGCGAGCAGTCACTGAGACAGGGGATGGGGAACGGGCTTGCGTGCGAACGAGGGCGAAATATCCGACTGTGGCGAGGGGCAGCATGACCACGGTCAGCAGTGCCCAAAGGACACTAAAATCTTCTTGGACATGGGGATAATTGTCGCTGCGATATTCAAACATGTGCGGCAGATTGATGAACGCACCACCGCAGTTAAGGATGGATTGACACAGGACAAGCAGTAGGAAAGCCAACCCCAAGGCGCGCCGGGCGGAGGGCGACCTGGCACGTCGGAGCCATTCAAGGAGCAACCACCAAGACAGCGCAAGGGCAATGGTGATGCCGGGCAGTAAAAAAACGAGCGACATGTCATCATTGGATCCGGGTTCTGCGCGTTCAGCCCAGCCCAGGCCGCAGAGGCCCTGTGCGAGGATCCATCCGGCTGCCCAGGCCACACAAAAGCGGCCACGCAGGTCTTTACCGCTCACGGCAGTTCAATTTCCCGCACGTCGATCGATTCCGCATCGCGCCGCACCTGGCAGCGCCCAGGGTAGATCGACTGAATCTGCCGGAGCAGCGCGTCGATCGAACTCTTCGGTGTCGATGTCCCCGCGCCGATGCCCAGCGCCGCAATGCCGTCCAGCCATTCCACCTGGATCGACTCCGGCCGGTCGATGTGATAGGTCGTCGCCGGCAAAAACTTCCGTGAAATCCGTTCCAGATTGGTCGTGTTCGACGAATTGAATCCGCCCAGGATCACCATCGCGTCCACCCACTGCGCCAGGCTTTCCACCGCCGCCTGCTGGTTCTTCACCGGCTTGCAGCGCGTGTCCACCGCCTTCAGCTTCGGGTAGCGTGTGGTCCGCAGCAGATCCACCAGTGTCTGGAATTTGTCGCGCGTGATCGTCGTCTGGCAGATGGCCACCACCTTTTCCGGCCCGTTGGGTTCCGGCCATTCCGGCAGCCGCGCGATCGCCTCCGCGTCGTACGCCACCGACACATTCTTCCCGTAGGATCGGCTGGCAATGATCTCCGCATGATCGGGATTCCCGATCAGCACGATGTGATAGCCTTCCTGCTCGAATTTTTCAATTTTGCGGTAGACCCATTTCAAAAGCACCGGGCAGGTCGCATCGTAAAACTGAATGCCCCGGCTTTGCAATTCCGCCTTCAGTTCCTTCGGATACCCATGCGCGGTGATCACCACCTCGTTGACGCCGGACGCCTTCAGCTTTTCGAGGTCCGCGTAGCGGTCCAGAATCGGGATGCCTTTGTCGGCGAGGTCCGCCACCACCTGCGGGTTATGCACCAGCGGGCCCAGAATCGGCCGCGACTTTTCCTCGGCCAGTTCGATCGCGTCCTCCACGCCGAAACAGGTCCCGGCGCTTTGGGCAACAATCACCTCCAAAACATGCGTCGCCTTCGTGGTCGTGGGTGTGCTCATGCGTTCGTTCCAACCTGCCGGCCTGAAAAAATCCAGGTTCCATTCTACCGCACCTGCACCCCACGCTGCTTCATTTCCTTCTCGATCCGCTGCGACAGCTCCGGCCACACGAACGGCCGCAGCCGCAAAATCCGCCGCTCCGGATCGCGATCCCAGGTGCTGTAGATGTTGCGCCAGTCGTCCAGAAATTCCGGCTGCTCCCGCCCGATCGCCTGCACCAGCGCCTGGTACACCTTGTCCAGCGTGGCCGCATCGGCCGTCACCTCCTTCAAAAACTCCAGATCGAATTCCAGGAACTGCCGGTCATCGTCGATCGTGATCCGCGCCTTGTACTGCCCCGTCACCCAGGGTTGCAGTTCCGGGCTGCGGACGGCGGCATCGAGCATCGTCTCGCTCAGGTTCGTGCCGCACAGAATCAGCCCGCTGTCCGACCGCCCCGCCACGGCGATCAGGTCCGGCTGTTTGTCGCCGGCGGCCTCCAGCACCGCGAACAGCTCCGGCGCCGCCGCCGTGACCGTCCGCCGCGCCAGCAGTTCCTTCCGAAACGCCGCCCAGCGGTAGAACGTCACGCTGTCGTGGAGGTTGTACCGCACCAGCGGAATCCCCTGCCAGCGCGTCACGCACAGTTCGCCGCGGATCGACTCCAAATACGCATCCGGCGCGCAGGAATGGAAAAAGTGCGGCGGCGACGCGCCGAACCCCAGCGCCCGCGAGGCCATCTGGTCCTGCGCCAGAATCTGCCGCACCGCGATGCTTGCTCCGCTTTCCACCCCCAGCGCCCCCGTGTCGGCGCTCCCGTACATCGACACCATCATCGGTTCGGTCAGCGGCCGCCCGCAGCGCTTGTGCAGCCCCAGCCGCACCATCTCCGGAAAGGCCTCGCCGACCACGATGAAGCGCATTTTTTCCAGCGGCAGCGCCTGCCCCGATTGCTCGGCCAGCAGCATCAGGTGGCCGATCGCCGATGGGCACACCACCACGATAATCTGGTCCACGAAGCGGCTGGCCTTCACCGTCACCTCGATGATTTCCCGGTGCTGGCTCCCCGGCGAAAACACCGCAAACGGATAGGGCGTTTCCATTGCCACGCTTTTCAGCAGCCACGACAGGTGCTCTCCGCCGATCCAACTGCCCAGCGCCAGCCCCACCACCGCCAGCGTCGGCTTGCGGTCGATCTGAAAAATCTGCTCCAGCAGGTTCTGCATGCCCTGCCGCGCGAAGCGATGGTTGTCCTTGCGTTGCGGCCAGTAAAAACTGTGCCCCGACGATCCCGACGATTTGAAAATCGTGAAGGTCTCGGTGAAATCGCCGCCCATCAGCGTCGCGAAATCGTGCTGACTCAAGTAATTCGCCTTGTCCACCCGCGGCAGTCCCGTGAATGGCGTCCCGGGCGAAATGTTCCGGCTGGCCAGGAAATGCCGATAGGCCGGAACCTCCGCGGCCGCCCGTTGCGCGATGGTCTCGGCGATATCCAGCGACCCCAGCGCCGGCTCGCTGCCGTTGGGCACCGTCGATCGGGAGGAACTGGTCATTGTTGGATCTCCGCGACCCGCCGGCCTGTCGCGGCCACGGTCCCGTTCTAAAGCAGCCTGCTAGTGTTTTCCCGGGCCCACCACGATCAATCCGAAGGTCGCCGTCCCGCCCTCGCCCGCCGGCACGTCGCACGGCAGATAGAACCGATGCGACACCGGATTCAGCCCGATCGTCCGCGCGCCAGCCGCCGTCGCCAGCGTCTGCACCACCCGGTAGCTGCCGTCCGGATCGGCCCGGATCACCGTCACCGTGCCGTCCTTGCCGTTGGGCACCACCACCTCCGCCAGCGCCGCGTCCCAGGCGATTCCGTCCACCCCGTTTCCGACCGGCGTCTCGCCCACCACTGTGCCCTTGGTCGTGTCCAGCACGATCATCTTCTGGTTGTGGCACCCCGCGAACAGCCGCCCATGCACCGGGTCGATGGCCAGCCCGGTCGGTTCTTCGCCGGGCGTGAGCGGCCAGCGCGCCACGACCTTTCCCGCCGCCGCATCGATCACCGCCACCTCGCTTTTGTCTTCCACGTTCACATAGACCCGCCCACGGCCGTCGCTTGCCGCCAGCTCCAGCGTGCCGCCGACCTCCACCGTCTGCGGCGGCGCATCCGGCTGGGCCGGATCCACGATGCTCACCGTCCCGCCCGCATGGTTCATGCAGAACACCTTCCGCGTGAACGGGTCGTACAGCACCGCGTCCGGCTTGTCGCCGACCGCAATCCGGTGGGTGATCGTCAGCGTCTTCAGATCGAACACCAGCAGTTGATTCAAATTCCCCGCGCTGGCGAAACCCTCGTCCCGCTCCAAGTCCAGCGCCACCCCGTGCGCGCCGTCCACGCCCTGCAATTCGCCGGCCAGCTTGCCGGTCTTCAAATCCACCACCATCACCCGCGAACTGCGCGCCAGGTACAACCGCCGAGCATAGGGGTCGATGCACAGCAAATCCCAGTGGCCCTCGCCGCCCAATAAAATCGGCGCCGGCGAAGTCAGCGCCGCCCCCGCCGCCACCGGATCGGGAACCAACGGAGGCAGCACCGCGGACGATGCGGACGGGCTTCCGCCGCAGCCGGCGGCCACCATCAACAGGCCGGCGCACATCAGCGCGCCGCCGCACCGCCACAGCATCGTTCGCATGCAAACTCTCCTATAGAAACTTCAGCCACCCCAGCCGTGCCACATCGTGGAAAAATTCGTACCCCTGGCAAAACGAGACATGGTGGTTTTTCTTCACCGGCGCATTGGTCAGCAGGTTCAACCGCCACAGGTCGCCCGGTTTCGGCTTGCCGCCCAACTGGCTCCACGGAATCGTCGCCTGCACGGCCCACTCGCTGTCGTTGTGCCAGAATTTCGTTTCCACGTCCCGCATCACCGCCGTCGGCGTCGATTCCACCAGCCCGTCGGCGCGCTCTTCGAAGCTGCTCACATCTCCGCCGACGCCCTCGAAAAAGACGCGGTAGCTGAGCACCCTCCGGCCGGTGTTTTTCGGGTCAATGTAGATCCGCATGAACCCCGTTTGATTCATCGTCCCGCGATTCTTATCCCACATTTCCTTGCGTTCGCGCCACCGGATGTTGTGTTCGCGCAGGTACAGTTTCAGGCCGGCGTCGGTGTAGGTCGCCTTGCAGTCGCACAGGTCCTCGCGGAAAAAATTCCGCCGCCGGAAAAACGAATCGAAATCCTCCCAGCAGAACTCCCCCCACCGGTAGTTCTGGTCGTGCACCATGGTCCGGAAACCCGCATCGCGGTGCAGCGCCTCGTCCGGCGGGCAGGCCATCGTCGGCGGCGTCAGCCAGTCCAGTTCCGCGCGCAGATAATCCCGCCAGCACAGCACGTTGTCGCGGTACAGGCCGTAGTCGGCCGCCGTGAGCGGCGCCAGGGCTTTCTCGCAGGCAGCCAGAGCCTCCAACAGCAGCCCCCGGTTGCGCTCCGCCAGCGCGCCCCGCACCGACAGGCAGGCGCGCGACAACCGCCGGATTTCGTTGTAGCGTTCATGCGACTTCAAATACGCCGCCAGCGCCTCGAACGGCACATTTTCCTTCTCGCAGGCGATGATTTTTTCCAGTTGCGCGGCGTCGCCGGCCGGATCGAACCGACCGCCCTGCCCGGTCGCCTGGAACCGATCGGTCTCGCGCGATTTGTCGCCCAGCACCTTCGCGGTTTCCAGCATCTTCGCCCGCGCCTGTTTCAGATGCTTGAAGAACGCCGCCTTCGACGACGCAAAATAGCAGGCGTACAGTTCCATCGCGATCTGAATCTCGCGAAAAATCCGCTCTCCGTTGATCAGATTTCGTTCCACCTGCGCGGCGAATTCCGGGTCGGCCTTGGTTCCTGCAGCCTTTACGTAAGCCTGGAACGCCTTCCGCGTTGCCGCGATGTGCCCCTGGATTTCGTCGCACAGCACCTGCGGGTTGTTGGCCGGGTGCTTTTTCACCGCCGGGTTCACGTAGTCGATCACCGCCTCGGTGTCGTCGGGCACCACCTGCTCCGGCTTGGTCCGGATCGCCCACGACTGCCAGTGCACCCAATGTTTCATCTCGCCCAATTGGTTCAAAAACGATTGCGGGTAGTAAAAGAAAGGTTCCTGATAGTAGGAAAATAGTCCCGGGTAGGTGTACCCCTCCTGCGACGATCCGTGCCAGAACTGGCGGTACTGCTTGAGCACAATCTGGCTCGATTCCAGAATCGCCGTCTGGATCGCCGCGCCGGCCTTGAGCCCCTCCGCGCCGGACAGCCCGAACCATTCGGCGTAGCGCACCGACCATTCCTTCGGGGTGGGGGACTCGCCGCGCACATAATCCACCACCGCCGCCAGGTGCCCCTGGTTGAATTTGGCGTGGCTGCGTTCGTGCTCGGAAAAAATATCGGCGTCGGTCAGGTGCGGCAGCGTCAGCTCCGCGATCGACTGGAAGGAAATCGAATCTGCGCCTTTGGCCTGAAAATCCTTCAGCAGCGCGTGGATGTACGTCGGGTCGCACCACAGCCGCTGGCTGATGTTCGTCCCGCAGTTGTGGCATGGCCCCACGCTGAAAAGGAATTCCACCTCCGGCAGCGCCTCTTTCCAGATCCGCACCCGGCCGTCGGCCACCGGCGAATAGTAGAAATCAGCCGTGTCGTGCCCCTTGTGGATCAGCGCCTTCGGCCCCTTGTAGCTGCGCAGCAGTTTGGTCATCCCGCTGACGTCGCTCACCCCCCACAGGCGGAAAAACAGCGCCGGCATTTTTTTCATTGAGGACGCCACCTTCAGCAACGTCTGCTGCATGTACGGCACCGCATTGCCGGAGCTTTCAAAGTTGATGTACAGCCCGTCCAGCGCCGGCAGCGTCTCGAAACTGCGCCGGTAGATGTAGCGGTTGTACTCGTAGACTTCGGGATGCTCGAAAGCCGCCAGCCGCGTGCCCGATTCGTCGATCCCGAGCTTCAAATGATTCGCCAGCGCCTGCGTAAAATGCGTCGCGTAGTGATGCAGAAACGTGCGCAGGCCGTACTGCTTGGCCGTGTTCAGAAACTTAAGCAGCCCATGGTAGTTCGCTGCCCGCTCGGCCTTGGGACGGTCGGTGTAGTGCTCTACGCCTTCGTAATCCAGGAAATGCTCGAAAGGGTGATAGCCTGCGTACAGCACGATGCCGTTGAAGTGCCGTTCCACCAGGTTCTGGAAAAATGAATCGAGCAGCATCTGCGAATAGCTGCCGATCGGCCGCGCCTTGTGCTGTCCGCCCTTGCCGTGCCCACCCGCGTCTTCGAAGCGGATTTCATGCTTGTAGTTGCGCGTCTTGAACTGCAACTTCTGCGTGAAGTCTTTTTCCTGCCCCGCCCGGATCGCCTGCGCGGCGCGCAGCAGCCCGCCGATGGTGCCGACCGCCGTGGCCGCCGTCACCACGATTTCCTGCTTCGCAAAATGCACTGCAAAGTCGTCGCCGGGCTCCTTGCCGGCCGCGCCCTTGGGCATCTCCAGCCGCACCGAGCGCTCGCCGGCGTGCAGCCCGGTGCCGTCCACGCGCGACTCGGGAATTCGCGTGAACGCCCACAGGACACCCGTCTTGGCCTCGCCGAATCGTTCGCCCAGGTCAAATTCCCGTTTCTTCGCCATGGTCCGGTTGGCTCCATCTGGAGTGGGGTTGGTGAAGCAAGTTGAATTGCGCGCGGGTGTACGCTATTTGTACCCGCCCCCGCCAAAAACGAAATCGCCCCCCTGGGAGCGCCGGGCTCCAGCCCGGCTTCCTGGAATTTTTCTTCCTGCGCGCCCCAGCACCGGATTCATTGCTTCTTCGGATACCCCGTCTGGTCCCAGCCCTGCGCCTCACCCAGCGCCTCCTCCGGGTCCTGCGTCGGCGCCGCACGCAACCACGCCGACCGATCGCCGGCCGCATCCCCGTTCACCGGCTCATTGTTGCGGTAGCGTTCGTAGGCCGCCTGATAGGCCCGCGCCACCTCCGGCCGCGTGAACACGATCTCCACCAGGCCTCCGTCGCGCATGGTCACGCGAGGCGTGCCCCGGCGCTGCAGAAATTTGAAAAGGATTGCGCCGACGGCCGCCAGAGCGATCCCGATGCTCACCGGGATCGTCTCGTTCCAGCCGACGATCAGCGCCGTCCAGAGCAGCAGAAAGAGGCCGCAGCACCCGTAGCAAAGCGCGCGATACCCGTTCAGCCTCCACCGCCGTGCCCGCGCGACCGGCAACAGCACGTTCTGCTCGAAACTTTCCGCGTTCAGCGGCAGACCGAAAATCAGGCTCAGCAGCGACGGCTGCGCACTGCGCGACACCGCAAAACTCATATAGACCAAATCGCTTTCCGCACCGGTCACCGCGCAAATCGGTGGCGGGTATTTGCGCCGGAAAAAATCCGGCGGCGCGGTGAAAATCAAGGTTTCGGTGGCGCGGGCGCGAGGCTCTGGCGAAGACATCCACTATCCTCCGTCCCGCCGATTGGTGCGCCGCCAGACCCCTGTCCCTGTTCAGCGTTTTTTACCCCGCCCGTCGCGCCCTTTCATCTGCGCGGTCAGCTCGCGGTACTCTTTCAGAAAGCTGATGCCCATTTTGTCGCAGAAGGTCTCCGCGCCGCGCGGCAGCCGGTGATGCTGCCCCGGTTTTTTCGCCTGGGCGTCCAGCACGAAATGCGCCGCCTCGTGCCCGAGCACATACACGATCACCTCGTCCCGGTCGTGGCAGCGTTCCTCCAGCACCCCGTAGGCCGACATCGATTCGCCGCTGATGTCGCGGCCGACGGCGACGCGGATGAGCGGCGCGAAAATCCGCCCGACCCGCGTCTTCACGCTGTAGGTCCGCGGCGCCAGCACGGCTTCGCCCCGCCACGAGCGCTTGTTGCGGTGCGGGTACACCCACACCGTCGTGCCCTCCGGCAGCGCCGCTTCCTGCAACATCTGCCGCAGCACCGCCCACTCGAGGTTGTTCTGAAAATCCTCCACGATCATCCGCGGCGGATGTTGAACCGGCGCTGCCCCGCCGGGCTTGGCAAGAGGAATCGGCGTCACATGGGTGTCCTTCTCAGGGTGCGGTGGGGTCAGCTTTTTGCGCGTCCGCCGGCAGCGGCCGCCACATGTCGATCAAGGGTCCCAGCGTCAGGACCAGGCTGGCAATTCCGTACAGCGCCCCGCCCAGCAGCACCACATACGCCCCGGGCGCGGTGAGCTTGGTCAGCCACCAACCACCGATGTCGCACACGATCCCCGCAAACGGCAGCACCAGAAAAATGCCCCGCCACGGCTCGCGGATGGCTGTCTTCAGCCAGACCCAGGTGAAGCCGATCGCCATCAGCGCCATGCCGATCAGGTGAAAGTGCGAAAACTTCGCCAGATCGGTGAAACTCATGCCGCCGGTTCGCATCTCCGCCTTCACGTCGTTGTAGTTCTCGAGTGGCGCCGAAGCCATTTCGCCGCTGTCTCCGTTGTCTAACATCCGGACGTGGCAGCTCAAGCAGCTCTTGTTCTCCGGCCCGACGGTCGAAAAAATCGGCTGAATCGCCTTGAAGCCAGCCTCTTTCATCCCCCCCGCATACCAGTCGGCAATTTTCTTCTCGTTGGTCGCCGGATCAGCCAGATATTTGCGCATCTTTCCGCCGGTGCCGATCATCTGCAGGAGCAGCGGCGTGTCCGACCCGTGATACTTCAGCGCGATCCAGTGCGGCATTTGCGCCGGGTCCGGCGATTTGCCCTCCGGCACCGTCGTCATCAGTATGTACAGGAATCCGGTCACATAGCCGAACCCCAGCAGCACCACGAACAAACTCAACCGCAGCCGTTCGGCCACCCCCAGCCCGCGCAACTGCGAGCGCAGCACACGCACCGGCACCGGCGGTTCCGCGCCGCCCTGTCCTGCGTTCGGATCGCTCATCGCGATTGCTCCTGTTCGTCCGCCCGGTGTTCTACCGCGTCAAACCCGAAAAAGCCGGCTTGCCCGTGAAGCGGCCGCCTCTGCACGTCCCACGGCTGGAAGCTGCCTCCACCGCGCGAGCCATTCCCTCAATAGACGGTCAGCCTCTGCCTTTCCTTCCCGCCAATTTCCGAATGAACGCCAGCGCGCCGTCCGCCACCGCCGCCGCGCTTTTTCGCGCCTCCGCCAGCCGGTTGATTTCCGCCACCAGTGCCGATCCCACGATCGCCCCATCCGCCTCCGACTGCACCATCCGAACCTGTTCCGGCGTCGAAATCCCGAAGCCCACCGCCACCGGCACCGCAGTGTGTTTTTTCACGTCCCGCAGTTGTCGCGCCAGATCGGCCGGCAGCGACTGCTGCGCCCCGGTCAGCCCGGTGATCGACATGTAGTACAAAAAGCCCCGCGCCGTCCGGTACAGCACCGCCCGCCGCGCCGCTGGCGTATTCGGCGCGATGAAATTAATTAAGTGCAGCCCCGCCGCCTCGATTTCCCCCCGCGCCGCATCCGCCCGGTCCCCCGGCAAGTCCGGCAGAATGATCCCGTCCACGCCGGCCGCCTGTGCATCCCGCGCAAACCGCTTGCCCCCGCGCGCCTCGAACAGCGTCACCGACGCCATCGCCAGCACCGGCAGCGCCGGTTCCCCCGCCCGCGCCGATTGGATCATCTGAAAAATGTCATCCACCCGCGCACCACGCGTCAAGGCCCGGTGAAAGGACGCCTGCACCACCGGTCCGTCGGCGATCGGATCGGAAAATGGAAACCCGATCTCCACCAGGTCCGCGCCGGCCGCCGCCGCCCCGCGCAAGATCCGCCCCGTCACCGCCAGCGATGGATCCCCCGCCGACAGATAGGGCATGAAAGCCCCCCGTCCCGCCCCGCGCAGCGCCGCAAAGGTCGCATCGATCCGGTTGCCCGCCGCCGGCGAAACTTGCCGCGTCGCGCCTTCCGCCACCCGTCCCTTGGCCCGTTCCATCGTTTTCATGCTGTCCTCGCTACACAGTGGAAAAATGTTTCTGCAGCAGCGGCGCCAGAAATTCCAGCATCGCCGCGCCGCGCCGGTCGATATCGTCGGCGCTCAGCGTCTCGCCTTCGCGCACCCCGAGCCGCTCAATCGCCATCGGCCCGCCGAATCCCCCCTGCGCCAGCACGCGGAAATAATCGTCGTGGTCCACGTTGCCCTCGCCCAGCGGCGGAAACACCGCGTGCGCCCGCGGTCCCCGGTGGTCCTTCAAGCAGATCGCTTTCACGTACGGCACAACGGCCCCCAGCCCCGGGTCCGGACAGACACCCTCGTAGAAGGACACATTCCCCGCGTCCCAGCACACCTGAAAACAGGCCGCATTCAAGCGCCGCATCGTCGGCGCCACCAGCCCGCTGTGCGCGCACAGTCCGGTATGCGGCTTGATGCAGATCGTCAGCCCCGCCCGTTCCACTTCAGGTCGCAGCGCATCCAGGGCTTCGTAGTACCGTTTGCAGGTCTCCGTCCAGGCTTCCGGCGTCTGAATCTGATCCGGCCACCGCACGTAATACCACGGCCCCAGCCCAATCACCCGCCGCACCCCCAGCTGCGCGAATATCGCGATTTCCCGCCGGTAATTGTCCAGCCCGCCTTCCTGTTCCAGGTGCGGATTCAGCCCGATCAACCCCGTCAGCACCGTCAGTCCCGCGTTCGATACCTGCTGCGCCAGCGCCTTGACCGCTTCGTCGCTCATTTTTGCGTCAATCGGTCGCCGCCGGTCAGTTGACCCCGCGCTGACCGGGTGCTCGCCGCCGAAACTGACGTACTTGAATCCCGCCCGCGCGATGCCTTCCAGCCCGCGCTGGAGCGGAAACGCAGAATAGTTCAGCAGGCTGCACGCCACCTGGACTCGATCTTGCCACATGCCCGGTTCCCCCCCGCCGCCCGATCCAACCTTGTTGCGCCGTTCCGCCGCCGTCCCAGCCCGGCTTTGTGCGCTAGACGTGATCGAACCGGGCCAGTTTCCCCACCACCGGTTCCCGCGCCGGGTCGGCTTCGGCCGCGCTCAGGCCCTTCACCAGCGGCCCGTACAAATCCGGCCGACGTTGCCGGCGCACATAGGAACCTGCCACCACCAACTCGGGGTGCCCCCATTCGCGCTGGTCAATCGGCTGCGCATCGAGGTCCACCGTGCCCTGCACCACGCCCGGCGTCAGCGCGCCGCCCGCCACCGGCTGGCCCAGCTGGTTGTACAGGATCGAAGCCATGGGCGCGCGGCTGAGCAACTGTTCCTCTTCAACCCAGGTGGCCACGCCCAACGGCAGGTTGTGTTCCATGCAGCGTGCGGGCAGCCGGCAGCGGTACAACCCGTCTTCGTTCGATCCCTGCCGCATGGTGGTCCACAGCAGCAGTTCCGCCCCCTGCAGTTCGTAGGTCCGCGTCAACTCGGGAAAGTTGATGTCGAAACAGATCAGCAGTCCCAGCTTGCCGAACGGCGTCGCGATCGGCCGCAGCGATTCGCCGCGCGCCACCGTCCGGCATTCGCCCGGCGCCAGATGTGTCTTGGTGTAGCTGCCCAGAATCCGACCCAACGGCCCGTACACCAGGCAGGTGTTGGTCGCCTCCTTTTTTCCCAACAGCAGCGGATCGGGAATCACCACCATCTTGAACTGCTTGGCCAAGCGCGCCATCGTCTTCAAAAAAGGATCGTCCGGCCGCATCCCCACGATCTTCGCCCAGGCCGCCGGCGGCAGCTTGCCGTAGTTTTCCAGGCTTTCCTTGCAACGGTGGTGCGTCGCCCACTCCGGCAACAGCACAATGTTCGAACCCTGCTTGCCGGCCGTTTCGACGAAGTGAATCAGCTCCTGTCGGCGCTGTTTCAGCGGCACGCTGGCCAACGATACGTTCACCAAACCGACCTGAACCAGGCGTGCCATGGGAATCTCCTGAGGGCGAAGCGGGTCTACTTTAATGACAGGTAGACTTGGCCGAACCGGCTTGATCCCGAGTTGCAGCGGCGGGGCATGAAAAGCCGAATTTTACCGCACTGATGCCCGATGGGAACAGGAGTTAGGTGTCGGGGGTTCTTCCCCTCGCGACGGGCACCGCTCACCGCCGGACTGGAGGCAACCAACCCTCTGGTTCGTGATGGAAGGCCCCCGGCTCCTTGGATTTTGGGTGTTTTTGGCCTGTTTTTCTCGGTTTTTCGCCCATTCAGCAGGATTCGACCTTCCAGCCGTCCGCGTACTTCCGCCCGCACCCCATACCGGAGACTACACCTCACCATGAAACCTTGGATGCGCTGGACGGCCTATACCGTTCTTTTCGCCGGTCTTGTGGCGGTCTATTTTGGCTGCCAGCGCCGTGACAGCGGCCCCACGCCGGCGCAGTTGAAGACCATGACCGTGGACCCGATCCCGCAGAAAACCGATGCGCAATGGCGGGCGATTCTCACTCCCGAACAGTACTACGTGACCCGCGAAAAGGGCACCGAACGAGCCTTCACCGGCGCCTACTGGGACAACCACAAGCCCGGTGTGTACCACTGCGTGTGCTGCGGCGCGCTGCTGTTTTCGAGCGCCGACAAGTTCGACTCCGGCACCGGTTGGCCGAGTTTCACCCGGCCCAGCCAGCCCGGCGCGGTCCAGGAAGTTCCCGACGATTCGCTGGGCATGCTGCGCACCGAAGTGATCTGCCCCCGCTGCGGAGCACATCTGGGCCATGTCTTCGACGACGGCCCCGCGCCCACCGGCCTGCGCTACTGCATCGACAGCGCCGCCCTCAAATTCGAACCCACCCCGGCTCCCATCGCCTCTACCGCGCCTGCTGCCCCCACCACCGCCGCTCCATCGCCCCATTCAAACTAGAATTTATGCGAAGTTTCCGCCACCTGATTCTCCCATCTAAATGCCACCCACCCAAGGGGCACGGGCCGATGGCCCGTGAGCAAAAAAGCCGGCATAACCGGCGCCTTATTTTTCTTGCGCGCGCAGCGCGCACTCCTCTCTTACACAACCTCACCTCACGTCGCTGAGCCCGCCGCCCACCTGTTTCACCATGATCGCCAGCCCGTGCCGGTCGAGAAAGCCACCCTCGCTTGGGTAGGTGCAACCCGCGAAATACCGCTGCAGTTCGCCCAGGCACGGCATCGCGAGCTTCCCGTACACCACCAGAAAAACATGCCGCTTCGCCGGTTCCAGCCGACTCAGGTGGCTGATGAGATGCTCGACCCCCGCAGGGTCGTCCAGGTTCTCGCGCAGGTCGATGTAGGCTTCGCTGCGCCGGAAAAATCCCTGCCATTCAACCTGTAGCGTGGCGCCTTCATTGCCTTCGAAAACCACCGGCTTCACCGTGGCGGAGCGCGTCTGCGCGAGCAGATACTCGCGGAGGCCCGCGCGGTTGGCGGCCGGGTCCGCGCCCGGCTGGATCGGCCAGCCGGCGATCAGCCGCAACAGCAGCGACGGCAACCCATTGATCACCACATCCAGTTGGTCGCGGCGCCGCTTGGGCCGCTGATCGACACGTTGCGGTCGGCCCGCCAGCCAGCCGCCCAGCCGGCGGCTCAGCCCCATCACGATCCGTTGACGGCGGCTGCCGGGAAACATCAGATCGGTCATCGCACCGGCCGCCAGCGGCAGCATAGTTTGCGTCACGCCGGCCGAGCCTGTGGCGCCTGCTTCGTTGCCGGTCGGGCCGGGCGTTGCTCCCGCCACCGCCACTGGCGCCGACGAACTGTTCATCCGCGCCCAGTGGGCGGGCGAGCACCAATAAATCGGAGCGGTGATTTCCAGGCCCGAAACAATCGCCTTCCGCACCGTCGGCGGAAGCTGCCAGGCGCCGCAGCCAGCGGCCGGCGCCGGACCCTCCAGCGCCTGCACCAGCAGCGCGCGGCGAATGGGGTTCAACAGGCTGGGGGGAGTGCGGAAGGTTCCGTCTCGCTGCGTGCGGTCGGAAAACGCCGTCGAGGACACGAATTTTTGCGGTCCGCCGCGAAAGGAAATCAATCCCGCGATCCCCGCGTAGTCCCGGCTGCCGTCGGCTATCGCCGCGTAGACCTCCGCCACATAGTTCGGCGCCAGATCGTCATCGGCCTGGACGCAGCAGACGTATTCGCCGCGCGCCTGCGCCAGAAGCTCCCGCCACGGCGCCTCCCAAGAGCCGGGTTCGGCGCCGGTCAGGTGCAGAATTTCCATCGTGTGTGTGGTGCGAGCCTGCGCGATCTGCGCCCGCAGTTTTTGCTCCAGCCGGGCCGTTCCGGCCGGGCCGCGTGCGCCGGCAACCAGCACGACGCTCAGGAGGTGCCGCGGCGTGATCTCGAAACCCCGCTTCGCCCGTGCTTCGAACACCGCCTTGTCGCGCTGGTCGAAAGAATTGTTGCGCTGGAGCAGCGCATCCACGGGCGCGCCGATCACGCCGGGATGCTGGTGGCGGATCAGGATTTCATCGAAGTAGATCTGCCGGCCCAGCCGGTAGGCGACCTCGGTGAATTCGTTGTCGCACCACAGCGAGAGATAGTCCGGATGAAACAGGTAGCCGAACCGTTGATAGTACCTTCGGCCGAGAATCGACTGGGTATTGACCTGCCGCCCCTGGTGGCCGTCGTTGAAAAAAAGCACCCCGTCGTTGCTCGGAAAATACCGCCGCATGCGTTCCACGATGATCGCATCGTAGCCGGGGACCTCGGGGAGCATGTCGTCGGAGGCCATGAACAGGACCTCGAAATCGCCGGCCGCATCCATGTCGGCGTTGTTGGCTTCGACCTTGCTCCGGCTATGGCCGAAGCGCACCTCGACCGTGGGATATTGACGGAAACGCTCCCGCACGGCGGCGTTGTTCATGGTTTCATCGTCGACATCGCAGGAGACCAGGATTTTGCACACATGGCGGCCGGACAGCAGGGCCAGATACCGGTCGATGGCGGCGAAGCACTTTTCCGGGCGGGCTCGCGCTGGCAGTTTGATGAGGAATTCGGTGGCGGTGGCGGCCGGCGCGCGCGTGGGCGCGGCGGGTTGGTCCGGGGCCCGCGCGCGGGGGAAATCACTCGGCAAGCCTGCAACCCTCGCCTGTCCCACCGAGCCTGCCGCTTCACCTGGTGCGGCGCGAGGGGGTTGGTTCAAACGGCCGGGCGTGAGCCTGGTGCGGGAAGGCGGCGCGAGCGGCCGGCAGAATGTGTCGGGCCAAGTATATCATGGTTGAAGCCGCCGCTCCTGCGAAACGAACCCATATGCGAATAATATGTGCATTTGGACGCCGAAGCGGGTGAGAGCTTCCGGCCAGGCGGGATGCGGAGGGGCGATCCTGCGAAACAAACCCATATTCGAATAATATGCGCAACATGACCATAGGTGGATGCGAGAGATCAGGCGGGATGGGAAGGCGTGTTTCGACGAAACAAACCCATATGCGTATAATATGCGCATATAATCGGAGTGAAAATCGAGCCGGGTATTTGGGCGGAAGAGAAATCGCATATCCATATGATGATCGCAGAGATGGGGAGGTTTTTGGGGAAAATTCGCGCGCTGCGTTTGATTTTTATAATTCTATATGTTAGAATCACAGTCGAGTTTGATTCATTATACGGAATAATCAGCCATGCCCAACAACACGCTAAAAAACGGGTTTCGCCTCCTGGAAACCATGGCCCGGCAGCCGCGGCCCTGGTCGGTGGCGGAGCTGGCCGCTCATCTGGCGTTGCCACGCAGTCATGTGCACCGGTTGCTGACCACGCTGGTGGAGTTGGGGTATCTGACGCGGCCGCGGGGCAGCCAGGCAGCGCGTGGGGCTCGTCGTTACCAGGTGGACGTCAAGCTTTTCGAGCTGGCGGGCGCACTGGCGGCGGAACAACCCTTGCGGCGGATGAGTGGTGCGGTGCTACGGCGGTTGGCGGATCAGACACGTGGCAGCGCCTATCTGATCGTCTGGCACGATGAGGCGCCACTGATCCTGGCGGCGGACCATTTTGGCGGTCGGCGAACGGGGGAAGCTTTCGATGTGGGCAAGCGGTTGGATCGGTACACCACCGCGAGCGGGCGGCTTTTTCTGGCGCTGCGAATGACGCCCGGTGACCTTGAGACGCTGCTGGTGGGTGGCACCCGCGGCGAATTGCCGGCGAAGATCGATGCGGAGCGTTTACGGGGGGATCTCGCGACCATCCGCGCAACGTCCTTTGCGGAAATTCTCAATCCGGCCGCCTGGGCGTTGCCGGTGTACGACCGTGACGAGCAACTGATTGCGGCGATTGGCCTGGTCGTTTCGGTGGAGCGCCGGGCGGCGGAGGGGGCAGGGCCCTTCATTCGGGCCGCGGCCGAAGCGGCGCGTCAGCTGTCGGCGGCCCTGGGGTCGATGCGGGTTTATGCGGTCGATCCTGATGCGGGGGTGCTCCACGCTTCCTCCGGACCGCCCCTGACGGTCGGCCCCCCCGCTGTTCCAGCGGAGGCTGCGTCGGCGTCGGCGACGGCGCAGGCGCAACGCGGCTGACGCTGCTCCGTGATTTTTTCTCCGCTTTCGCCCCTTCCAGCCTGGCCCACTTTATCCCCCTGACCCCAGGAGTTCAAATCATGCCCCCCGCTGCGACGGTCGAACCCTGCATCGATTGTGATGTGCATCCGTACGATTCTCCCGCGCACCCGATCGCGCCTTATCTTTCGCGGGCGGTGCGGGAGGCGATCGCGCAGGGCTGCGGAGCGCGTCCGACGATGGGCTACCAGAACCCGTTTGGGGTGATTCGGCGGGACGCGGGGGAATCGGATCCGCAGTCGATCGGGCGGGAGTTGCTGGATCGCTACCAGATCGCCTACGCGGTATTGCAGCCGCCGGGGATGAGCGCGGGGCTAAGCACGCAGATCGACGTGGGAACGGCGCAGGCGCGGGCGTGGAACGACTGGCAGCGGGGCGAATTTCTGGCCGCCGACCCGCGATTTCTCGGGTCGATTTGCGTGAATATGAACGACCCAGCGGGTGCGGTCGGAGAGATCGAGCGCCTGGCGGGAGATGCACGCATGGTGCAGGTGCTGGCCTGCGGCGAAAGCGACCGACTGTACGGCCACCGCTGCTACCACGCCATCTACGCCGCCTGCGCGGCGGCCGGCAAGCCGTTCGCGCTGCATCCGGGCACGGAAGGCTCCATCACGCCTTCCACGCCGGTAGGCCGGCCGTCGTCCTATTTTGAGTGGCACTGCGGGATTCCGCAAACTTTTCAGGCGCACTTGATCAGCCTGGTGCTGGAGGGGGTTTTCGCGCGGTGGCCGGCGTTCCGGTTGGTGCTCGTGGAAGGCGGCGTGGCCTGGCTGCCGCACCTGCTTTGGCGCATGGACAAAAATTTCAAGGCGCTGCGGAGCACGACGCCGTGGTTGAAGCGGCCGCCGAGTGAATATGTTTTCGAGCAGGTGCGGCTGACGACGCAACCCTTCGAGGAGCCGCCGTGCGAAGAGCATCTGCTGGCGATTTGGGAAATGATCCACGCGGAGCAGACGCTGATGTTTTCGTCCGACTACCCGCACTGGGATTTCGACGATCTGGAACGGGCCTTCCCGCGGCGGGCGTCGGCGGCGGTGCGGCGGCGGGTGCTGTACGAAAACGCCGCCGAATTGTATCACTTGCCGGCGCTGAATGTCGCCCGGCCGACCGCGCCCGCAGTCGAGGCAGCCGGGCGGTCAGCCGAGGCCGGTGCGTTGCAGGTCTGAGGCCGCACTTTGTTGACTCAATCAGGAGGATGGATTATGTCCGCGCATGACAGTTCTTCGTCGCCGGAAAGCACCGCGTCGGCATGGAGCCGAACCGCTGCCGCTGCCGCCGGCACCGCCGAATCACCGACGCCGCTGGACATTGCTTTCGCCGAAGCCGACACGCCGATCGACGCGCTGCGTCGCAACCGGCCGGCGCGGCGGCAGGCGGTGCGGGTCGGACGGGTGGAGGATTTGCCGCCGGGATCGAAAACCATCGTGGCGCACGGCGTGGTGTCGGTGGGAGTATTCAACGTGGGTGGGTCGTTCCACGCCATCAAGAATGTCTGCCCACATTATGGTGCGCCGCTGTGCCGGGGGCATGTGGGCACGACCTGCCGGCCGGTGGATGGTTATGAATTCGCGACCGCACTGGAGGGCCGCGTGGTGCGCTGCCCGTGGCATGGCTGGGAATTTGATGTGGTCACGGGCAAGGCGCTGTACGACGCGCACAGCCGGGTGGCGACGTACACCACGGAGATCACGGCTGGCGGTGAGGTGATGGTGTATATCTGACGCGGAGCCAGGGTGGGGCGATAATGGCGGCGGCCGCGCGCCGCTTGTCGGTCGCGGCTGGCCGATGGGCCGGATTGATTCACGCTACTTCGCGCCGGCGGCTCAAGGAGTGCATCGATGGCTGCGCCAAAACCGATCAAGCCGCTCAAAATGCAGCCACGGGTGAGTTTCGTTACGCTGGGGGTCGCGGACTTGGCGGCCGGGCGTGCCTTCTATGAAAAGATGGGGTGGAAAGCCTCGCGCGCCAGCGATCCCAGCGTGGCCTTTTTCCAGGGCCGGGGGTGCGTGCTGGCGCTTTGGAGCCGCGCGCTGTTGGCCGGCGACGCCGGTGTTGCCAACGACGGCCGGGGATTTGACGGGCTGGCGCTGGCCTACAACGTGCGACGCAAAACCGAGGTCGCGCGCATTCTGGCGCAGGCCGAACGGGCCGGCGGCCGCATCGCCAAGCCGGCGCAGGACACCTTCTGGGGCGGGCATGCCGGGTATTTCGCCGATGTGGACGGCCACCTGTGGGAGGTCGCCTGGAACCCCTTCATGCCGCTGGATGCGCGCGGCACGCCGCGCCTGCCGCCGCCGCGCCGACGGTCCGCCGAGGGTGGGTCCCGGCGGCGGCGCTGAAACCAAAAGAAAACGGCGGACCGCAGGGTCCGCCGTGGGATGTTTGGCACCTTGCGGGCGCCAGGGGAAGACGGTCAGTAGTCGGCGTAGTCGCGCGGGTTGATGACGCGTTCGACCAGGATTTTCTGGCCGACCTTGAGGCGGTTGCTGTTGCCGACATAGGGCTTGTTGAGTTCGGCCAGGCGGCGCCATTTGTGGCCGTCGCCGTAGATTTCGCGCGCGATCTTCTCCAGCGTGTCGCCGGGCTTGACCACGTAGACCTTGGTGCCGTGCGGGATGTTTTTCACGTCCAGCGTCTTGGTCTCGCTCGAACCTTCCGATTTGGCGTCGGCCATGTCGTGCTTGGCGACCTTCCCGCTGCGTGCAGGCAGGGTGTCGCTGACGGTCTTGGCGGAGGCTCCGTCGGTGCTCACCGGCGTCGATTTGCCGTCGGTCGGCGCCGGGACGGTCGCGCCAGCGACGGGGGGCGGTGTGGCGGCGCCGGCGTCGGTCGCCGATGCGAGAGTACCCGGGGCGGCAGCCGATTTGCCGTCGAGGCCGGCGGGTGCGGCCGGGGTGGTGTCGGCGGCGGAGGGGGTGGGCGCGGGGGTGACGGCCGCGGTCACCGGCGTGGCGGCGCTCTGGCGCGAGGTGTAGTACATCACGCAGACGGTCGTGAAGACCAGGGCGACCAGGCCCAGCGCGCCCCACAGGACGTTGCGCTTGAGGGTGGCGATGACGTTGCCCGATCCGGGCGTGGGCGACACGAGGGCGGGCTTGGTGTTCAGTTCCATGGTGGAAACTCCTTTGAAAGGCGGTGTGTTTTTCTCTTCCCGTGCGTGATATCGCGAACGCGGGGCATAAACTTCAAAAAATCGAAAAAAGTTCGTCGGGAAAAGAGAATCAGGGGTGCCATTGCACGTGGACGGAGGCGGTCCAGGTGAGGCCTTCTTCGAGGAAGCCAAGGTCGGACAGGGCGCGCTGGTCGGTCAGATTGCGGGCGTCGAAACGCAGTTCGAGGCTGCCGTTGCCGGGCGTGGGCTGCCAGGGGGTGAGGCTGAGGAAGCCATCGAGGGTGTAAAACGCGCCGAGCGGCGGCTGGTTGAGGTCGGTCAGCCAGCCGGAGCGGTAGTGCCACTGCGCGCCGGCGCGCAGCCAGTAGGGCGCGGTCCAGGCGGCGACTTCGGGATGGAGATCGGAGAAGCCGAAGCCATGGCGCTGGGCGAAGAGGTCGAGTTCCAGGCCGGCTTTCAGGTCGTTGCGGGGACGGTCGAGAAGCGCGGCGCCGAAGCCGTCGGCGCCCTGGACCCAGGTCCAATCGAAAAAGGCCGGCATGCGCCAGGCGGTCGGCTGCAACTGGGCGGGGACCGGGAAGCTGCGCAGGCTGACATTCACCGCACGCAGATTGGCGCCGGGCGCGTTGCGCCAGGTGAAGGGGAAGGTGGTGGAATCGACCACGATGGGATCGATGTAACGGCGGTATTGGTAGCGCGCCTGCGCCGAGAGAAACGGTGAGGTGTAATCGAGGCCGGTGCTCCAGATGTCGGCCTGTTCGGCTTTCAGGTCCCGGTTGCCGACCTCGGACAGATCGTTCAGGTAGCGCTGTTCGTAGCTGGGTTGGCGCAGGCCGCGGCTGTAGCCGGACCGCCATTCGAGGCGTTCTTCCGGCACGCCGGAGCGCAGCGGCAGCGGGACGATCATCGTGACGCCGGGCAGCGCAAAGCCGCCGATGTCGGTGGCGGTGAGCGCGGTCAGGTCCATGTCGAACAGGAGCGCGTCGGGATTGCCGAGCTCGGCGGCCAGCGAAGCCAAGCCGGTCTGGCCCTGACGATCGATGGATTTGAAGGGCCGGTGGTAGCGCTCGCTGACCCCGACGATGGAGCCGGTCAGGCGCAGGCGGGTGCCGTCGTGTTCGGTGGCCTGCCAGGCCATCTGGGTGCGGCCGGTGACACGGGTGAGGGTGGTGCGATCCACCTGGCTGGTGGCGGAGGTGTTGTCGGGAATCTGGTCGTTGGTGAGCTCTTCCTGGAGGGCGGATAGGCCGACGTCGAAGGACCCGTTGGGGCGCGGCTGCCAAAGCGAGTCGATGGTGGCGGATTCGAGGAGCGCGGACTGGCGGTCGTTGGGATCGTCGGTGGAGCCCAGGCCGAAGTTGTTGCTGTCGTAGAATCCGCGCGACATGGCCATGCGCTGGCCGGTGAGCGTGAGGGTTTGCGCGGGGGCGACGGGCAGGTCGAGGCGCAGCCATTCGCTGTCACGGCGGAAGAAGCTGTTGGCGTGGGAATTATTTTTGCGCTGTTCGGTTTCTTCGCCGACAGTTCCGTTGGCGGCGGCGGTGGCGAAATCGGCGGCGACCGACTGGGTCCAGACGCCTTGATTGCCGGCGCCAGCCTGGGCGTCGACGAGGTTGCCGCCGGAGGGGGCGGCCACGGCGAGGTCGAATTCGGCGCCGATGGGATGCCAGACGGCGGCGTAGCGGTCGGTGGTCAGGCGCACGCCGCGGTAGCCGGCGAAGCCCAGAAACGGGGTGCTGCCGTCGGGCATGCCGACGGGGGAGCCATCGAGGGTCCAGAGCGAATCGGCGGGGTCGGTGCCCATGGCTTCGACGCGTGCGGGGAGGCCCAGGGCGCCGCCGTCGATTTCGGTCGTGCCGGGGAGGTATTCGGCGGCCTGTTCCAGCGAGCGGGGGTCATCGGGATTGGCGAAGAGGGCGGGATCGATGTTCGGGGCCAGCGCGCTGAAGGGGCGATAGAAGGGGGCGAACTCGGGCGGCGGCAGCGGGTGCGAGGTGTAGAAGGCGCGGAGATAGGCATCCAGGCTGCCGGTCGAGGCGGGGGTGTTTTCGCCGTTCATGCCGCGCAGCGGAACCGGCGGGGTGGGGTGGTTGGCAGCGGGGAATTGGGCTTGAATGCCGGGCGGGAGGGGTTTGGCGGCGGCAGGGTTGTGTGCGGCGGCGTGCGTTTGAGGGGGAGCGGGAGCAGGAGCGGCGGAGTGGGCGTGTGACAGGGCGGGGCTGGCGGCGGGGGCGGGTTGTTCGGCGGCGGTCAGCGACCCGAAGAGGGCGCCGAACAGAAGCAGCAACGGCGCGTGGAGCAGAAGGGCGGGTCGGGGAGCGGCCGGGGCGGCGGCTGCGCGGGTGGCGAGGAATGCAGTGGAGCGCGGCATGGATTTCATCGCAGGGGAAATGGGAGGAGGATGGCGCCGCGGGAGGCGGTGCAGAACAATATGATACGCGCGCGGGCGGGTGCGCCAGAGGGAGGGTGATTTCGGGACGGAGCAGGAAACCGCTTGACTCCGTACCTAGGTACAGGGTTTATAATGAGGCTTGAAGGCGGGTCGGCATGGACGGGTTGACGATCGGTGAAGTGGCGCGGCGGGTGGCCGTGAACGTGGAGACGCTGCGGTACTACGAGCGGCGCAAACTGCTGCCGCTGCCGCCGCGCAGTCGGGCAGGCTACCGGCGCTACCCGCTGGAGACGGTGAAGCGGGTGCGGTTCATCAAGCGCGCGCAGGAGCTGGGGTTTTCGCTGAAGGAGATTCGCGACCTGTTGTTGTTGCGGGCCGATCCGCACGGCGAAAGCCTGGACGTGCGGGAGGCGGCGGTGGCCAAAATTGCGTCGATCGAAAAAAACATTGTTTCGCTGGAGGCCATGCGGGCGGCGCTGCGCAAGCTGGTGGCGGCCTGTTCGGGGCACCATCCGCGCAGCCAGTGTCCCATTTTGGAAGCGCTTGACGGAGAACACCCATTTTGACCTACGCGTGGAATCTGCTGCTGGGCTCGCTGCGTGAATCGGGAATTTTATTCACGCAGATGGCGCCTTTTCTGTTGCTTGGATTTTTGGCCAACGGCCTGGTGGCGATGCTGGTGCCGGAGCGCTGGATCGCGGGGCATTTGGGACGGCCGGGATTCAAGGGGGTCCTGTGGGCGACGTTGCTGGGCATCCCGCTGCCGTTGTGTTCCTGTTCGGTGCTGCCGATGGCCATGGGGCTGCGCGCGCGCGGCGCATCGATCGGCGCGACGATCGCATTTTTGATCGCGACGCCGCAGACCGGCGTGGATTCGATTTTGGTGACCGGGCAGATGATCGGGTGGCCGTTCGCGCTGTTCAAGGTGGTCGAGGCCCTGGCCACCGGGCTGGTCGCCGGTGGGCTGGCGGAGTGGTGGCTGGGCGGCCGGGCCGGCGGCGGCGTGGAAAGCCTTGAACCTTCGCCGGTGGGAGGCGCGCCGGAACCGTCGTCGCCGTTGACTGCGTTGCCGTGGTCGGAGCGCGTGCGGCGGGCTTTTTTGACCGGGTTCTGGGATTTTCCCAGTTCGCTCGGCGGCGTGCTGATCGTGGGCATTTTGATCGGCGGCGCACTGTCGGCGCTGATTCCGCCGGGCGAACTGGCGCTGCACAGCCAGGGTGGGCGGCTGCTTTCGATGCTGGTCATGCTGGCGCTGGCGGTGCCGATGTATGTATGTTCGACCGGTTCGGTGCCGATCGCGGCGGGCTTCCAGCATGCGGGAGTGCCGCAGGGGGCGCTGCTGGTCTTCCTGATGGCGGGGCCGGCGACCAATATCGCGGCGATTTCAGTGATTCGCCGGCGGCTGGGCTGGGCGTCGCTGGGGATATTTCTGGGCGTGATCGTGGTGGCTTCGGTGGGGCTGGGCGTGGGCTTCGAGGATATGGCGGGGCTGATGCAATTTCAGGACGCCGGCGCGACGATGGCGGCGCACGCCGGCCACATGCACGGCATGGCGACGCCGAGCGCGGCCGCACCGGCGCTGGCGGTGCTTTCCGGCTGGGATTGGGCGGCGGTTGGCAGCCTGGCGCTGCTCTTGTTGCTGCCGCCGTTTTGGAAAATGGAACAGGCGCTGATGGTGGCGCTGAAGAAGGCTCCCAACCCGGGAGCGAAAAAGGAGGACCCAACGATGGCCAAGCAAGCAGAGCCGGCACCGAGCCAGGTGAAGACCTACGAATTCGATCTGGAAGGACTGAATTGCGACCACTGCATTCGCAGCACCAAAGATTCGCTGCAGGGGCTGCCGGGGTTGGAATCCCTGACCGTGTCGCTGCACCGGGCGGTGCTGAAGGGCAAAAATCTGAATGTGGCCGAGGTCGAGGACCGCGTTCGCAAGCAGGGCTACGAAGCGCATTTGAATTCGCCGACGCAGGGTTGAGCGCCTGGCGCGGTGCGGGGAGGAGCCGCTGCACCCCGGGAAACGGTGCGGCCCGGGTGTACTCCGCTGCGCGCGGTGGATAATGGGTTTTTCGATGCGCCAGCATCGCATTCACGAATAGGATCTGCCCTGATTTGAAAGGACCTGTTGCCATGACACAGCCTGCTCCGCGCACCATCACTCGTGAAGAGCTGCGCCGGCTCTACCCGGACAGCTTCACCGTTCGGATGCGGCGTTCGATTCAGCCGGTGCCGGTGCAGTTGGAAGGCGGTCAGATGCTGGTGCTGCTGACCGACCACTCGCAGGTGGCGCCCGGCCAGGCCACGATGGGGGTGGAAATGTTTGAAATCGTGATGGCGCTGGAGGCGGCGGGGTCGATCGGCGCGCTGGTCCAGCAGGCGGTCGCGGCGGGGATGGGAATCGATTTCGGCGACGCGGTGCGCAAGATCGTGGCGGAACTCGACCAGGCCTTGATGATCGAAGGGCCCCAGTTCGAGGCGTTCTGTCAGCAATATCGAAAAATTCCGACCCGTCCGGCGGTCAATGCCGGGCGGTGCTACCCCGAGGATGCCGTGGCCTGCGCGGCCGCGGTGGCCGAGTGGCGGGCGGGAAAATACGCTCGGGTCGTGCCGACGCCTGATGGCTTGGACGAGGAAACGCCGACCGAAGCCGCCGAGGAGTTGCGCGCGCCCGCGGTGGCGCCGGCTTCGAAGTTGGGCGCGCAGTTGCTGAACCCACAGGCCAGTCCGGGGCTGAAACAGACCAAGGGCGGCATCCTGGTGCCGGCCGGATTCGAGGACCTGGACGAGGAAGAACCGGTGCCGGCCGAAGCGGCGCCGGAGGACGCAGCGGCCGACGCGGCCATGGCCGATCCGGACGATCCCGCCAACGCACCGCCGCCGATCGTGACCGAGCCTGCGCAGTCGGCGCGCGCGGCCGGCGATGCGCGCCGGGTTGTCGGGATGGTGGCGCCGCATATTGATTTGCGCCGCGGCGGGCCCTGCGTCGCCGCCGCCTACCGGGAACTGCGGCGTCCCGACGGCAGCTATCCGGCGCTGGCGGTGGTGCTGGGGACCTGCCATCATCCGACGCGCAACCTGGCGACCACCACCGGCAAGACCTTCACCACCCCGCTGGGCGATGTGGAGGTACAACCGGCGGCGCTGCAGGCCTTCGCGAAGGCGCTGCCATTCGATCCGTTCGAGGAAGAGTACCTGTTCATGGCCGATTTTCCGTGCGAATTCCAGGCGCTGTTCCTGGCGGACTTGAACGCGCGGGACCAGGCGAAAATGCAGATTCTGCCGGTGATCGTGGGGAGCCTCGAGGGCGCCGGCTGCGGCATGAACCTGGCCGATGCCGATCCGCACAGCGCTGAACCGGTGCAGGCGGTGGTGCGCGCGATCCAGGCGGCGGTGGCCGCGGTGGGCGGCGACGCGGTGGTGATCGCTTCGGCCGATCTTTCGCATGTCGGCGAGCGATTCGAGAACCCGCCGGTGACGCCGGAACTGCTGAAGGAGGTGCAGGCCTCCGATCTGGAGGCGCTGGCCAAGCTGGAGACCGTCGATGCCGACGGATTCGCCGCGGCGGTGCTCAAGCCCGGCAACCCGACCAATATCTGCTCCACCGCCGTGATCTACCTGACCGCCGCGGCGCTGGCCAAGGTCGCCACTCGCGGCCGGCTGATCCGGCATGAAATCAGCCCGGAGAGCAGTTCGCAGAGTGCCGTTTCATTTGCCAGCCTGGTGCTGGAAGGGTGACGGTCGGAAAAATTTCGCTGTGCGCTGACACTGCCGGGGCCGGGTGCGTATCTAGCAATGAGAATATCCGCCGCACGACGGCGGCCGACGCGGAATCAGGTTCCAGGAGCCTCCCAGTATGTCCGGTGCAACCTCCGACCTCGCCGCTCCGGCAGCAGGGGCCACCGCTGCGGCCGCTGCATTTTCGAATTCGGCGCCGGAGCCGATGGTGGTCGTCGAAGCGCTGGCGAAGACCTATCGACGGCGATTTCGTGCGCCGGTGGAGGCGCTGCGCGGGGTGAGTTTCGACGTGCGGCGGGGCGAGGTCTTCGGGCTGCTGGGGCCCAATGGCGCGGGCAAAACGACGGTGCTCAAATGTCTGCTGGGGGTGGTGCGCGCGAGCGGCGGGCGGGCGACGGTGCTGGGCGAGCCGATCGGCCGGGCGGCAGGCCGGCGCGACTACCGCCGGCGCATCGGCTATCTGCCGGAAGGGCACCAGTTTCCTGAGTACCTCACCGCGGCGCAGATTCTCGATTTCACCGGCGCGTTGCGCGGCACGCCGCGCAGCGAACGCCGCGCGCGCATTCCGGGGCTGCTGGACCAGGTCGGCATGACGCCGCACGCGGACAAGAAAGTCCGCGAATTTTCCAAGGGCATGAAGCAGCGGACCGGTCTGGCGGCGGCGCTGGTGAACAACCCTGACCTTTTGTTTCTCGACGAACCGACCGACGGCGTGGATCCCGTGGGCCGCCGCGACATCCGCACGATCATCGGGGAGCTTTGCCGCACGCAGGGGCTGACGGTCATTTTGAACTCGCACATGCTCAGTGAGGTCGAACTGGTGGCGCACCGGGTGGCCATCATGCACCAGGGTGAACTGCGGCGGGTGGGCGCGGTGGGCGATATACTGGCGGCCGCGGCGGGCGCCGCACCGCGGTACCGTTTCCAGATCGCCCGCAGCGCCGAGGTCGCCGCGGTCACGGCCGAGGAAATGGCCGCCTTCGGCCGCGATTTTGCGCGCACCGCAGCCGACGGTTTTGAACTGCGGGTCGGCTCGGATCTGGACCTGAACCGGCTGATCGATCACCTGCGCGGGCGGGGGGTGCTCCTCCAGGGCATCGTGCCCGAAAAGGTGACGCTGGAGGACGCTTTCATCCAGTTGATCGGCGCCCGTGACGGTGCGCCCGCAGATGCTGGGGAAGACGCGCGGGTGGGGGAATGGGGTCGGGGAGGCGGGCCGGCGGCCGCCGGGGAGGCGCGCCGGCCATGAGTTTATTCAGCGCGATGTTTTCCGACGCCTGGCGGCAGACGCGGGATCAGTGGATTCAGTGGGTGCTGTACGCGGCGATTGCGGTGCTGCTGGTGCTGCTCATTTTTGCGCCGATCGGCTGGCTGGTTGACATGATGTTTCCGCAGAACGCGCTGGCACAGTACATCACCGCCGCCGAGAAACTCACCATGGCCTGGACCGGCGTGAAAGCCTTCACGATCAACACGGTGGGCGGATTCTTTGGCGTCATCATCGCGATCGTGATGACCGCCGGCCAGGTACCGGCGATGCTGCGGCCGGGTGGAATCGATCTGATGACCAGCTTTCCACATGCGCGGTGGAAGCTGCTGCTGGCGCGGTGGCTGGGTGGGATCGTCTTCGTGCTGTACTATGCCTCGCTGTTGGTGGGAGGCATTTACGTGGTGGCGGGGCTGCGGGGCGGCGGATGGGACCCGCGATTTTTACTGTGCATCCCGATCGTGATGCTGAAGTTCATCACGCTGTACGCGGTCGCGCTGCTGATGGCGGTTCTTTTTCGCAATGCGGTGATGGTGATTCTGGGCACGATGGCCTTCTGGGTGTTCATTTGGGCGCTGGGGGGCGTGGGCGCCTTTTGCCTGCAGGTCGGCTCCAACCACTACAAAAATTCCCAGACCGAAGCCTATCGTTCTATGCAGGCTGAAAATGCGCGGACGCAGTTGTTCTTGAGCCTGATGCAGGCCGCGCATCACCGGAAAAAAGGCGGCGCTTCATCCGGTGCAGGCCATGGCGCCACCGGGCCGGCTTCGGCACCGACGGGTGGGCCGAGCTCGTCGTCGGCCGGTGCGGCGTCAGGTCCGATCACCAGCGCTGCCAGCGGCACGAACGGCACGAACGGAACGAACGGAACGAACAGAACGAACGGAACGAACAGAACGAACGGAACGAGTGGGACGAGTGCTGAAGGTACCGCCAGCGCGACCACCACCGCGCCGGTCGGCCCCGACGGGGAGGATGACGATTCGGCCGCGCCGCCGCCGATGGAAACGCGTGAAAAGCTTTTTGCCGATGGGCAGTTCTACGAGGGAATCGGCCGGGCGATCTGGGCGCCGACCTATGTGCTACCGCGCATGTCGGTGTTCAACCAGATGAACCTCGATCTGTCCTTCAATGCCGATACGAAAAATAAAGTACTGTCGGGAATCGAGGCGCTGATCAAGTCCTGGAGCGCCAAAAAGGCCAACACGCCGGAGGCGGCCGACGATCTGGACCGAAAAGCGCAGGCGCGGATCAGCGCCATCGCCGACACCGTGGAGGTGTCCTACGCGCGCGACGGCGCGATCACGGCTCTGTTCGTGATGGTGGTGCTGGCGCTGGCCTGCTGGAAATTTTCACGCACCGATTTCTGACGGGGAGCGGCCGCGCCAGGCGCTGGCAGCGCAGACGGCGTTGGAGACTCGGTTGCGATGGCGCGGGCGCGTTGGACGAAGAACGGGCGTGCTCGACCGCAGTTCCGGGGAAGAGAGCGCGAGGCGCGCTTTCCAGCGGAAACGCTCGAAGACTCGCTGAACACGGGCTGGTCAGCCCGTGCCACTTCGGAATGCGCGCTGGGCGCGCAAGAGAGAAAGGCGCGACCTTCGCTCGCACTGTTTTTGCACGGGACAGCGTCCCGGGCCAATGCCTCGGGCGGTTGGGAGGAATGGAGTGACGCGCGGAACCGAAGGGACGGTTGGGTCGAAGTGCGGGCGAGCCCGCCCGCGGTCCCGGCGGCGCTATTCTTCGGCTTGGGCCTTTTTCTTTTTCTTGGCGGGCTTGGCTTCGGTCGAAGCTTCTGCGTCGCCGGCAGGCGCCTTGGCTTCGCCTTCATGCTCTTCGGATGAACCTTCCGCACCGGCTTCGGCAGCGGATTTTTCTTCCTTGCGGCGGCGCTTGATCGCCTTGCGACCGGTCGGTTCCTGGCCTTCCTCGGCCTGCTTTTCAGCGGCTTCGACGTCGGCCACGACCTTCTCTTCGAGTTCCTCTTCGGTCATCGCCTGGTCTTCTTCGCCGGCGACGATCTGCGCCTTGACTTCGACGGTGATGGTGGCGTGGAGGTCCTTGGTGAGACGGACTTCCAGTTCGGTTTTGCCGATCTCGCGGATGGGGTGTTCCAGTTTGATCGAGCGGCTGTCGAGCTTGACCTGGAAGGCATCGAAGATCGCCTGGGCGATGCGGGTGGTGGTGACAGAGCCGTACAGTTGCTCCTTGTAGGAGCGTTCGAGGATCTCGACGGTTTTTCCGTTGAGCACCTCGATGGCGCGGGCGAAGGCTTCGGCGCGTTCGACAGCGCGGCGTTCCGCCTTCTTGCGCAGCGCGGCCTTCTGCTTTTCAGCCTGCGAACCGACCAGGTCGGCCAAGCGCCGAGGCAGCAGGAAATTTCTCGCGTAGCCGGTCCGCACCGCGACGATGTCGCCGGTATTGCCGAGCTTGTCGACGTCCTCGCGCAGGATCACCTTCACGTTGGCCATGGCACGAATCCTTTCTTCGCCGCGCGGCCCGGATGCATCGAGCATCCAGGCGCCGTGCGCGGCTGAACCTTCTTTTCCCAAGCTGTCGGCCGGCGCCGCTCCACCGGAGCGCGCCGGAATGTTGC
>JBOHNC010000413.1:0-3978 GCA_050730415.1 Planctomycetota bacterium | reverse complement strand
GGGCACCTTCGTTCAAATGCTAACTCAGGTTCCGAGTCAAGAAAATCCCCAAAATTCGACCGCTCTGGAAACCGTTCCTGGAAAATGAGTTGTGAGGAGTTTTGCTAAAAATGTGCCATTGGGGACGGCGTCCCGTGCCACGATGCGTCAGGCATTTCACCGGCATCCTTCGGTTTTATTCCATGCAAATCAAAGGTCGAAAACATTGGCACGGGACGCTGTCCCGTGATTCGTCGAGTCCATCCCCGGCCGGCCGCCAAGCGGACCCGGCGCTCCAGCGCCAATCGCGCGTTCGCGTTGCAGTGTCGGAAGCATTTCAGCCCCACCCGGACCGGCGGCGGGCTTACCCGGCGCCGACGCTTTCGACCACCCAGCGCCAGTACGGTTCGCTGACCGCTTCCGGGCCGATGACGACGATTTCCGGCACGTCGTAGGGATGCAGTTCCTTGAGCGCCTGCGCGCAGGCGCGGCAGCGGCGGCTGGTGGTCTTGACGATGAGCAACGCCTCGCGGTCCTCCTGGATCGCACCCTTCCAAAGGTACACCGAGACCACGGCGGGCAGCACATTTACGCAGGCGGCGAGGCGGTCTTCGACCAGTTTGCGCGCCAGCCGGCGGGCGAGATCGGGCGGCGTGGTCGGCACCGTCGACAGGATCAGGCGCAGTTCCGCCTGCGGCACCAGCCGCGGGCCTTCGCGCGGAGCAGGCCGGGCGGCGGCGCGCGATTTCCCGGCGCCGGCGGACTTCGTCATCGGCGGTGCCTCCGGCCTTTGCGCTGGAAAGGCGCAACGTTTTTCCGCCGACCCACGCCGGGCGGCGCTTTGCTGCGTTCGCTGCGCAGGTCCGGCCGCGGCTCGTCGTCACGCAGTTCCTTGGGCGAAGGATCGGGCGCCAGCGGGGGATGCTCAGGATCGACCGGGGCGGGCATGGCGGAAACGATTTTCAGCGCCTGCGGCGGCCGCGGGGGAACCGGCCGGGCCGCCGGCAGCGGCGCGGGCTTGGGCACCGGCAGCGGCTCCCGAGCCCCCGTCGGCAACGGCTCCCGAGCGGGCGCGCTCCAGCCGGGCGCGGGCAGGATGCTTTGCTGGATGCGTTCGTGCAGCGCCTGGACCAGCGCCGGCAGCCCTGCGCCGGTGGCGCAACTGATGCCGAAAACGGGCATGTTCGGGGCACCCTTGGCGACTTGGCGCTTGAGTTTTCGCAGCGCTTTTTCGTCCGGCGCGAGGTCGATTTTGTTGGCGGCCAAGAGCGCCGGGCGTTCGGCCAGCGCGGTGGAATATTCGGCCAGTTCGGCGCGGATGGTTTGAAAATTTTTGTACGGGTCGCTGCCGTCGGGCGGATACAGATCGACCATGTGGAGGATCACTCGCGTCCGTTCGATGTGTTTGAGGAACTGGATGCCCAGGCCTTTGCCTTCGTGCGCGCCTTCGATCAGGCCCGGGATGTCGGCCAGCACGAAGCTGTTGCCCTGGCCGGCATCGACCACGCCGACCATCGGCGCGAGGGTGGTGAAGGGGTAGTCGGCGATTTTCGGCCGCGCCGCTGACAGCCGCGCCAGCAGCGAGGACTTGCCGGCGTTGGGCAGTCCCGCCAACCCCACGTCGGCGATCAGTTTCAGTTCCAGCTTCAGCCGGCGTTCCTCGCCCGGCTGGCCGGGCTCCGCGCGGCGCGGCGTGCGGTGAATTGCGGTCGCATAGTGGCTGTTGCCGAAGCCGCCCTGGCCGCCGCGGCAGATCACCTCGCGCTGGCCGTGCGCGGTGAAATCGTACAGCACCTGGCCGCTGGCGCGGTCCTTCACCACCGTGCCGATCGGCACCGCGACCACCACGTCGGGCGCGCTGATGCCGGCCATTTTTTTATTCTGCCCGTCGACGCCGGCGGCAGCGGCAATCTTGCGCTGGCGCGCAAGGAACAGCAGGGTGCCCTCGTTGCGGGTGGCTTCGAAAATCACGTCGCCGCCCTTGCCGCCGTCGCCGCCGGCCGGGCCGCCCCAGGGGCGGAACTTTTCGCGCAGAAACGCGACCACGCCGTTTCCGCCCGGCCCCGATCGCACCGTCAAATCGCATTCGTCGACGAACATGAATAGGATTCCTGTGGCGGCGCCAGGCCGCCGATGGCATTTCCCGGCCGCTTGCGGCTGTAGAGGCACCCAGGGTCCGAGGCGCCGCGGGCCGGTCCTGGGGATTCTCGGTTGCTCAGCTTACCCGCGCCCTTCCGGCCGTCTACCGGGTCCGGCCCCTCCCTGCTGGGGCGTCGGGATTGATTCGGGTGATGAATACCACGGTCGTTCTGGCGTCCCGCCGGGACTGTCTGTCCCTCCCTTCGGGACTGGGGGTGCTTTTCGTGGGGCGCGAGGAGCGAAGAGAACGGCGGCAGGGATGCCGCCGGTACAAGCAGGCTGGAAGCCTGCACCACAAGGGAGCCTTGGGCCGCGCGCGGACTTGCGTTTTTGATTTCCCTTCATCCTTCAGGATTCAAGATTCAAGCTTCAGGATTTTCTTGCGCGTCCGCGCGCATCTTCGTTTACCTTCATCCCCCATCCTTCACGCTTCATCCCTCGTTCCCTCCGGAGCCGAATTCACGGTTTGGACGAAGAAGCCGGTCTGAAGACCGGCGGGGCCAGGCCGAGCCAGGAGCCGACGTGAATGTCGGCGCTCCCAGGGTGCGCGCGGACGCGCGCAAGAAAGCGCGAAGCGTGCTTTCCAGCGGAAACGCTCGCGGACTCGCTGGACACGGGCTGGTCAGCCCGTGCCACGAAAGAACCGGCGCACTTTTCGCATTTTGTAGCGCTGGAGCGCGGCGCTCCCAGGGGGGGGGCGCTCTGCCTGCCGCCGGCCATGCCATGAACTCGGCGAATAGCGCTTTTGCCGCGGGATTGATTCAAGAGGATCGCGCGCCGCGCCGATATTAAAGGGCTGGATTCTGTGCGTTCGCTGGCCTGCCGAAGGTTGGACCCCTCTGATGCGCCGAAAATCGCTCCTGCCTGGCGCCCTTCTGGCCCTCCTGACGCTGCTGGGGCTGTTCCTGCCCAGCCGCATCACCTGGGCCGCGCGCGAACATACGCTCACGCTGCTGCACCCCATGCTGCGGCTGTTCAGCCCCGACACCGTCCACGCGCAGGACGATTCCCATCCCAGTCCCGCCGTCCAGGCTCGCCTGACCGAACTGCAGGTGCGGTTCCAGACCGACGAACGCATCCTGAACAATCTGCGCGGCCTGCCGGCCGCCGCCCCGGCCGCCGCGGCCGGTGCCACTCCCCCCACTCTCGACGCCGCGCTGGGGCCGCTGGGGCGGTTTCTGGCTCGGCCGATCTGGAATGGCCGCGCGCTGTACACCGTCGACGTCGGCACCGCTCGAGGCGTCCAGATCGGCGACGGCGTGATCGTCCAAGGCGGCGGCGGCGGCGAAGTCGTCGCGACCAGCGCCTCGACCGCCACCTTTGCGCCGCTGACCTACCCGAACCTCGCGGTCCAAGCCATGGTCGCGCGCAGCCGCGCCACGGGGTTGCTCACCGGCACCGGCCGCGGCCTGGAACTGCGCTACCTGCAACTGCCGCCCGCTGGCGCTGGCGCTGGCGCCAAGCCGACCGACCCTGCGTCCAAAAAATCGACCCCGCTCGGCGCGGGCGGCGCTTCCGCCGCCGCCGCACCCGCACCCGCCGCCGCCGATCCCACCGGCGAGAGCGATCCCCAGCCGGTTCCCGGCGACCTGATCGTCGCCACCGGGCGCGACGGGCTGTTCCCCGAAGGCACGCCGCTGGGCCATATCGAAACCGTCGGCGCCGACCCACACAAAACCGGCGGCCTGCTGCGCATCACCGTCCGCCCCTGGGCTGATCCCAACGAAGCCGACGCCGTCCGCATCGTGCCGCACCAGCCGGAACCCATTCCGCTGCCCGACGATCCGCGCGAACTGCGCAAGCAATACGCCGCGCTGGAGGCCGCCATCGCCGACGGCCGGCTGCTCGCGCCGAACCACG
>JBOHNC010000412.1:0-6804 GCA_050730415.1 Planctomycetota bacterium | reverse complement strand
CCCCCCCCCCCCCCCCCCCCCCCCCACCCTCCCCAAAAAACCTTCCGCGCGACCCGCAGCAGAACCACGTACCCGACCCTCCCTCCGCGTGGAACAGCACCCGACCTACACCGCACGCATCGCTTCTCCGCAGCCCCTTGAAGCGGAATCGGAAGGGCCTTCATTTCCTGAAATTGTTTTTATTGGGATTTAATCGCCGTCCCCGCACACCCCCAGCGCTTCCCAATCAGCTCAGCATTTCGCGAATCAACCGGCTCAGCACCGGCCGCACCTCCGCCTCGATCGCCGCATTGGCGTAGCCGATCCAATCCACCGGCGACGTCGTGTCGAACGGCCCATCCAGCGCCTCCCCGGCCGAGTCGGTGATCCGCAATCCAGCCTCAATCCCGATCAGGTGCGCGCTCACGTCGTACGGATGGCACACATGGCCGACGCTCCGTCCTTCGGCCGCCAACTGCCGATACAGCCGGCTCCGCAATTCCGCCACGAACCGGTCATGACCGACCAGCAGTTCGTACAGTTGCCCGCCGCTCGAAATGTACTGGTCCTCGAAAAGAATCGCCTTCCCCGGCGGCGGATTGGGAAATAGCTCCGCGACCAGCCGTTCCTCCAGCGCCGCCAGCCGGTCGCGTCCCGGCGGGAAAAATCGCGCGACCTGCGCAAACCCACCCTGGATGCTGACCGCCCGCGAAGGCGTCAGCGGCCGATTTTCCACCCGCCCGGTGTTCATATCCCGTGTATACCGCCGCGCCCCGCCGCCGCGCTGCGCGCAGATCGTGTCCGACAGGTAGCTGCGCGAAGTCGGCAATTCCACCATCACCGCCACTTCGATGTCGCTCAGCCGCGTCCCCGCGCCGCGGTTGACCGCCGCGCCGGCCAGGAAAAATGCCGATCGCTTGTCGTACATCAGCCCCCGTGTGCCGTCGATCGGGTCGACCAGAAAACGCACCGCCGCTGCCGATTCGGCCATCCCCTCGGGCAACACCAGCGGCGCATCCCCCTCCCCCACCCCTTCGGCCACCAGCACGATGCCCCCCAGCGCCGTCGCCGCCGCCGCCAGCACCGGCAGCAGCAGTTCCTCCACGTCGCGATCGATCTGGTAGATCGTGTCGTCCGCGCCCTGCTTGTACACCGAGCTGCGTTTTTCGACCGACTGCTCCCGCAGCGTTGCGTGGCAGCGCTCGCAGATCCGGTGGCCGGCGTCGCACAAAATGCTTTGCACCAGATCCCGGTTCATCGGCCCACGCGGCCCGCCCTGCCCGCGCGCCACAGCACTGGACGGCTTGCTCATACTGTCGGCGCCTCCGGAAACGTCGCCGGATCGACGCTCAACAGTTCCCGCGCCTTGTCCTCCGGCATCGTGTCGGCCATGAAGTTGCCCCCGCCAATTTCCGGCCCCGCCAGGAACTTCACCAGTCCCGGCTGCCGCAGCGGCGGCTGAATCAAAAGGTGCAGATGATATTCCGGGTGCTCCCCATTTCCGCGCCCATCCACCGGCGCCTGCAAAATCGACATCACGTAGGGCATGCTTTCCTTGAACAGCAGATCGTAGCGCCGGATCACCTGCTGAAATACCGCCGCCAGATCGAACAGCTCTGCGTCGGACATCGTCATCAGCGTCGCGTGCCGGCGCTTGGGAAAAATCATCGTCTCGTAGGCATACCGCGCAAAAAACGGCACGAACCCGATCGCATGCCGATTCTCCGCCAGCACCCGCGCTCCGTCGGCCTGTTCGGCGGCGATCACATCCGCAAACAGGTTCCGGCCGCAATCCTGCCGGTGCGCATCGGCCGCCGCAATCGACCGCTCCACCAGCGTGAACGGAAACCGCGTCGCGTAAATCTGGCAGTGCGGATGCGGGTTCGACACCCCCACCGCCTCGCCCTTGTTTTCAAAAATCAGTACAAAGCGGATGTCCGGCGTGTTCGCCAGCCGCCGCGTTTCCTCGCGCCACGCCACGAACACTTTCGCCACCGAGCCGACCGGAATCTCGCTCAGCGTCACATTGTGGCGCGGGTCGTAGCACACCACCCGCGCGATCCCCGCCGCGCGCTCGCGCCGGTACAGCCCACCGCCCAGCGCCGCCGCGGCCGCCGGGATTTCCGGCGCCGCCATCCCCACCACCGGGTGGTCGTTGTCGAAAATGAACACATCCTTGTAGTCCGGGTTGGCCGCGCCATGCACCCGCGGATTGCCCGGGCACAGGTAGCACTTCGGATCGTACGCCGGCGCGGATTTCTTCTCCGGCGCCGCCGCGCCCGACCAGGGCCGCGAATTCCGATGCGCCGCGTACACAATCCACTCCCGCCTCAGCGGATGCCAGCGCTGCTCCCATTTGCCGAATTCAATCTGCTGTGTCTGCGCCATGGTGCGTCACTTTGCGGCCGGGGGGTTCATGACCCAAACGATTATACGCCACTATAATGACGCGCCGACAGGGGACGATTGCCACCGTACACAGGAGGTCCGCCATGAAACTCGCCACCGGTTCCAAACTGCTCATGATCGGCGATTCCATCACCGACGTCGGACGCAACCGCCCCGTCGGTGAAGGCCGCGGCGAAGCCCTCGGAAAAGGCTACGTCGCCTGCGTCGATTCGCTGCTCACCGTGCGCTACCCCGAAGCCGGCATTCGCGTCGTCAACATGGGCAGCAGCGGCGACCGCGTGCGCGACCTCAAAGCCCGCTGGCAGACCGATGTCCTCGACCAGAAACCCGACTGGCTCTCGATCATGATCGGCATCAACGATGTCTGGCGTCAGTTCGATGCCCCGCTGCGCCCGGAAATTCACGTCCTGCCCGAAGAATACCGCGCCACCCTGAAAGAACTCGTCGCGCAAACCCGCCCGCAATTGCAAGGGCTGGTCCTCCTGAGCCCCTACTACATCGACCGCAACCTCGAAGATCCCATGCGCCGCCGCATGGATGAATACCGCGCCATCGTGCAGCAAACCGCCCAGGAATTCGGCGCCATCTACGTCGACACCCAAACGCCCTTCGACGCCCTGCTCGAACACATGCACCCCATGAACGTCGCCTGGGACCGCATCCATCCCTCCCTGACCGGCCACATGTTCCTCGCCCGCGCCTTCCTCAACGGCATCGGCTTCACCTGGTAATCGCTCCGCCACCGAACCCCTGAATCCAATCTTGACGTGCTTTTAGTGATGATGATGGTGATGATGCGGATGCGCATGCTGATGCCCCGGGTGATCCACGAATTCCCGATCCGGATGCGCCGGCTCATGAAACGCATGCGGGCGCAGCTTGTGGCTGAGGTTGACCACGATCAGGTAGCTGCTCCCCGCCAGCGCCGTGATGTAAAAGGAGACCGGATAGGGCGTGAGCACCGCCAGGATCAAGCCGCCCCAGGTGAAGGCCAGCCCAAGCCCGATCGCCAGGGCAATCACCGCCAACGGCCGACGTAGCACATGTCGCGCAATGGCGGGCGGCGCGATCAGCAGTGCGAAGATCAGTAAAATGCCCACCACTTGGGCCGCTTCGGCCACCGTGATCGCCAGCACCAGCAGGAAAGCGACGCCAATCAACCGCACCGGCACACCCCGGGCGCGCGCCATTTCGGGATCGACCGACACAAACAGCAGCGGGCGGAACAGCACGGCGAGCGCGGCAAGCGCGGCAAGCGCAACCAGGCCCAGCACAACGACGACCATTACGTCTTGGGTGGTGACCGAGAGAATCGACCCGAAAAGGATGTTCGCGGCCTGGTTGGCGTCGCCGCTGTGAATGTGCATGAACAGGACGCCCAGACCGAGAACAAAAGCAAGGATCATGCCGATGTCCACGTCGCGCTTGGCGATGCGTTCTTCGAGCACCGCCACCAGCAAGCCGGTGCCGAGCGTGGCACCCACCACGCCGATCAGCCCGCTGATGCCCAGCAGCACCGCTCCGATCCATCCAGGAAAGCCGACGACCGCCAGCAGGTGAGCGGCAAATGCCTGGCCCCGCAGCACCACGAAATAGCCCACAATCGCCGCCAGAATGGCAATCAGCGATCCGCACAGAAACGCGTACCCGACAAAATCCTGTTCGAACAGATGGATCACGCCAGTTGCCTCCGATGGCGCCGGCCCAGCCCCCAACCCATCCAACGGTCCGGCAGCATGCGCACGAGGAGGTAAACACCGAAAGAGAGTGTGGCGATGTAAAAGGTGGCCGGAAAGCGGCCGTCAAAGGCCTGCAAGGAAAGCAGCATACCCACCCAGGCGTACGTCGACGCCAGCCCCATCGACAGCAGGATCGCATGCCCCGGTCGCGAAACCAGGCGGATCGCGGTCGCGGGCGGCCCAATCAGCAGCGTGAAAATGAGCAACGCGCCCACAATCGGCACGGCAATGGTCACCGTGATCGCCAGCAACACCAGGAACAGGACCGAAATCCAGGCTTCGCGCACCCCACGCGCCGCGGCGGCCTCGGGGTCATAGGAACAGAACAGCAAGGGGCGGAAAACAATGAGCAGCACAAGGCTCACCACGGCGCCCAGCAACACCGTGATGAGCACCTGACCGCGGCTGATGCCCAGGATATTGCCGAAAAGAATGCTGTAGGCCGATGCCGCGTAGCCGTGATAGAGCGTGACGAACAGATAGCCGATACCGACCGCTGTCACCAATACGATGCCGATGGTCACACTGCGCTCGCTGACCCGCCGGCCCAAGAGTCCGATCGCCACCGCCGCCACCGTGGTGAACGCCAGCAGACCGTAGAACGGTGGGCACCCCACCACCAGCGCGCCAGCCGCCCCGGCAAATCCGATATCGGCCAGCGCGTGCCCCGCAAAGGTCAGACCGCGGATCACCACGAAATAGCCGACGAAGCCGGCCACCAGCGCCACCACCAACCCCGACAGGAAGGCATTCTGTACCGCGGGCAGGGCCAGTTGCTGCTCCAGCAGGCTCATATTTCCACCCCCAGAACGAAAACGCGACCCGACGCGCGCACCACCTCGACCGGCGCGCCGTACAGCCGGCTCAACGTTTCGCCGGTGATCACCTCCTCGGGCGTTCCGATCGCACCGTGCCCGTTGGATAAAAACAACACCCGATCGGTGACGTGCAACAGCGGGTTGACATCGTGGGTGACCAGCAGCGTGGTAATGTTCCTTTGCCGGACAAGCCGGGAAATCTGCGTGATGATTTCCATCTCCGAATTCATGTCCAGGTTGGAAAAAGGCTCGTCCAACAGCAGCAATTGGGGATTGGTGATGAGCGCCTGCGCAATCAGCAGCCGCTGCTGTTCGCCGCCCGACAGGTTCCCGATCGGCGAATCGGCAAAAGCCAGCGCGTTGACTTCCTCCAGCGCCTCGTCAATCTTCCGCCGCCGTTCCCGGTTGCGCAGCGGAATGCCCCACCGGTGGCCGTCCAAACCGAACCCCACGATGTCGCGCGCCGACAGCGCGAAATCGGTTTCGAGCGTCCGGTGCTGCGGCGAAAAGCCGATCAAGGTGTTACCGCGCCTCGGGGCCCGGCCCAGCACCCTGATTTCGCCCCGGTCCGGGTGGATCAGCCCCAATAGCAGCTTCAGCAAGGTGCTCTTGCCCGCGCCGTTGGGACCCAGCACCACGACAAACTCGCCCAAGCCCACCTCGAGGTCGAGCTTTTCGAGGATGGCGCGGCCGCCCAGCCGAATCCCGAGATCCCGGATTTGAATGACCGGTTGATTCATTTCTGTTTCACCGTTTGTTCCAACGCCGCCTGCAGTTGGTCAAGTTGGCTGAGCATCCAGGTCTGGTAGGTCATCTGCAGCGGCATGGTTTCGGAGACCGGCACGATCGGAATTCCCTCGCTTTGCGCAGTCTTTTTCAAATCGCTGGTGATCGGCGTGATGGTCTGAACGTTATAGAGCAGCACACGCACTTTCCGCCCGCGCACCTGGTCGCGGGTGGTGGCGAGGCTCTGGACCGACGGGTCATTGCCTTCGGCGATGGCGTGCATGAAATCCCAAGGGGTGAGGATATCGAGCTTCAACGCATCGGTCTGAAACAGGCAGAGGGTTTCGGTCAGGGCCGTGGGAGTGCCGGCGAAGCGCTCGCGGATTTGCGCTATTTTATCGGCGATGGGTTGCAGCGACTTATTAAACTCGTCGAGCCGATGCTGGAAATAGGCCTGATCGGCGGGGTCGAGCCGGGTGAACGCCTTGCTGATGGCGCCGGCCAACGCGGCCATATTACCGAGGTCGTACCAGACGTGTGGATTGTCGCGCAAGGAGTGCACGGCAATCGTGCCGGCGTTCAGAACGACCCGCGCGGAGTTGGGGGAGGCCGCCATCAGCTTGTCGATCCATTGGTCGTAGTCGAGCCCATTTTCGATCACCAGATCGGCTTGCGCGATCTCCGTGACGTCCTGGACATTGGCTTCGTATTCGTGCGGATCGACATTGGGGTCGGAAATGATGCTGAGCACCTTCACGTGCTCGCCGCCCAATTGCTCGGCGATGTTGCCATATTCATTTTCGGCGGCGACGACCCGCAACATGCGCGCCGGCTGGCTGGGCCCCTCGCCAGCGGGAGCATTGGGCACCGTGGCTTTTCCCGATCCACCGCCGCAGCCGCCCAAGGTCAACCACAGCATGCCGACCGCCACCGCGCCCCAGAGCCTGCCGCCGCGCCCGCTCGACCCGCGCACACCGCACCGCCGACCCGGCGCGCCAGGCGATTCCGGCGTTGCCTGCGGCATCTCTCGATTGAAGTTCGCGCTTCGTCTGGCTCCCAAGAACTTTTCGCCTCTGTGTCTTTTTCTTGGCCCCGTAAGGGGCCGCCTGTGGGTAGCCGTGGGTCGAATGACC
>JBOHNC010000411.1:0-6733 GCA_050730415.1 Planctomycetota bacterium | reverse complement strand
GTACGGATGCGCGCGGAGCGCGCAAGAAAGCGCGGCAGGATGCTGGACGGAAAGGCCGGTTGGAAGGCGGCATTATATGATTTTCAGTTAGTTTTCTTTGATTCGGCGGTGGGTGCGGTTCCGCGCGTGGGGTCGGCGGTGGCGCACTGAATGCTTCGGGTCGCGCGGAAGAACGCTTTGGGTGTGTCATGGCGCGGAAGCCGCGCCATGACACACCATTCCGTGGGTTTACACCCACGGCTACTCAAATGCGGCCCCTCGCGGGGCCAAGAAACGGACAGCAAAAAAGGCAATGAAGGATCAAGCGCGGTCGGACCGCAAAATTTGCGGAAAACTATCTGGGTGTTTTATTGCTGCGACCCAAGAGAAAAAATATCCAAGAAGCCGGGCTGGAGCCCGGCGCCCGGCGCTCCCAGGGGGCGGTGTCAGGAAACCGGAGTCAGGTTTCGCGGAGGGTGGCGTCGAATTTTTGTTTGAGCATGGCGACGATGCGGTCGTGGGCTTCGTTGGTTTCTTCGCGGGTGAGGGTTTTCTCGGCGCTGCGGAACCAGATTTTGAAGAAGAACGATTTGCGGCCGGCGGGGATCTGTTTGCCGCGGTAGACTTCGCCGAATTCGAGCGATTCCACGAGCGGCTCGTGGAGGTTCAGAATGGCGTCGTGGACGGCGCCCCAAGGGTGTTGTTCGGGCAGGGTCAGGGACAGGTCGCGGTCGGTGGCGGGCATGCGCGGGAGCGCTTCGAAGGCCGGGATGGGAATCGGCGCGGCGAAAAACGGGGCCAGGTCGATTTCGGCGGCGAAGGGCGCGGGGGTCAGATCGTGGGCAGCGGCCAGCGCCGGGGCGACGCGGCCGAGGAAGCCGATGGCGCGGGCGGCGGCAGGGCGATCGGCCGGGGTGCCGGTTTTCAGCAGGAGGCGGCAGCTTTCGGCCGGGTCGAAGCCGGCGCCGGCGGGCGCGGCTCCTTCGAAGCTCACCGTCCACGCCCAGCGGTGGGCGAGCATGGCGAGCGCCGTTTGAAGTCCTTCGGCACCGTGGGTTGAAATAAGCAGCAGCCGGGGGGCTTCGGTGGGCAGCGATTCGTCGTGGTTGGCGACGAGAGCAGGCAGGAAGACCGGGCCGATTTCGAAGGCCTTGAAGGTGCGGCAGGCGCCGCGAGAGAGATTCAGGCGGAGGGTTTCGAGGGCGCTGCGCAGCAGGCCGACGCGCAGCGCGTCGTGGTCGGCGCGCATCGGATTTTGCAGGATGAGGGCGCGGGCGGCCTGCCAGGGGTTGGGGTCGAGGGCGGTTTTCGAATCGACCAGGGAATCGGTCAGGATTTCGACGAAGTCGGCGGCGGCGAGGTCGTGGCGAATCGTGCGCGCGGCGGCGACTTCGGGGAGCACCGGCGGAATCCGCGCCAGCATCGTCAGGTGATCGGGAATGCGTTCGAAGCCGACCATGCGGACGAGTTCTTCGATGAGATCGGCTTCGTGGGTGAGATCGTTGCGGGAGGACAGGGGGGTGACCGACAGTTCATCTTCGTCGATGAGTTTCACTTTGCAGCCCAAGCCTTGCAGGGTCTGGACGGCTTCGTCCTGGGCGATGTCGAAGCCGAGGAGTCGGGTGGCATTGGACAGGCGCAGGCGGATCGGGGCAGGCATGGGGAGGTGTTCGCTGGCGGCATGCAGCACGCCGCGGCAGAGGACGCCGCCGGTGAGATCGAGGATCAGGCCGACTGCGCGGCGGCGCGCCGATTCAACGCCTTGGGCGTCGACGCCGCGTTCGAAGCGCATGGAGGAGTCGGTTTTGAAGCCGTGGACTTTCGCACGCAGGCGGACATGGGCGGGGGGGAAGTAGGCGCTTTCGAGCAGAATATCGCGGGTGGCTTCGGTGATGCCGGAATCGCGTCCACCGACGATGCCGCCGAGCGCGACCGGTTTTTCGGCGTCGGCGATGACGAGGTCATCGGCGGTGAGTTTGACCGGGCCGCCGTAGAGGGGGTCGAAGCGATCCTGGGGGGTGGCCGGGCGGACGACGATGGTTGCGCCGGCGAGTTTGGCGAGGTCGAAGGCGTGGAGCGGCTGGCCCATTTCGAACATGACGTAGTTGGTGATGTCGACGATGTTGTTGCGGGGTTCGAGGCCCATCTGGAGAAGGCGCTTTTTGAGCCAGTCGGGCGAGGGCCCGACGCGGACGCCGCGGATCACGCGGGCAGTGTAGAGGGGGCATTTGACGCCGTCGAGGACTTTCAACTGCGCCATGTCGCAGGTGTCAGGCTCGCTTTCGTTGAAGGTGACTTCGGGGATTTCAACCGGCAGGTGCAGCCGAGCGCCCAGGTCGCGGGCGAGGCCAAGCACGCAGAGGCAGTCGCCGCGATTGGCGGTGACTTCGACATCGAAGACCGGCTCGCCGGCGACTTCGAAGACCGATTCGATGGGGAGGCCGATGGCCGCGAGGGTTTCGGCCAGCGCGTCGGGGGTCAGGGTGAGGCCGGGGAGGAATTCCCGGAGCCAGGACAGGGGTAGTTTCATCGAACCGGTGCACTCGGAGCCTGAACGTCGCAAGGCGCCGGAAAGGGTCGGACAGGGACCGGGCCCGGGCGCGAAACGGTATATCCTACAACCCGCTCGCGCGGTGTCCCGCGGGGGTTCAGAAATTTGCGGGCGGTGACTTCGGTGGGGGAGGCGGGGCGCGCAGAAAAAGCCGGGCAGCGCCGACGGACGGAAAGCGGTGGGAGAGGCGGGGGTCGGTTACGGCCGGGATCAGCGGTGGCGGCCGCCGCCGCCCCTGGAGAAGCCGACGCTGCCGTGGCGGCCGCCAAACGCGACCGAGGGGCCGCGGCGACCGCCGCCGACCGAGACGGAATGTTCGTGCGCGGGGTGGGTGTAGGCGAACCCGCCGCGGCAGCCGTCAAAGTCATCATGGGTGCGGTAGATGCGAGGGGAGGTGTAGTAGGGGCGCCGATAGATCACCGGCGCGCAATAGGGGCGGCTGTAGTAGATCGGCGCGGTGTAGCAGGTGGGGTAACAGTCGTCGCTGTAGTAGACCACCGGCGGCGGGACGTAGACGGATTGTTCGACGCAGGTCGGCGGGGCAACATAGGTCGTCGGGGCGACGTAGATCGGTTGGGGCGCGACGACGGGTTCGGGGGACACGTCAAGCGCGGCCACGCCGGCGGTGTCGGCTGGGTCTGCTGGGGCGACGACTGGTTCAAAAGCCGGGGGCGGTGCGGAAGCTGAAGCCGAGGCGGCGGCGTTGGCGGGGGTGTAGTCGGAGCCTTGGACGGGGGCGAATTTGAAGCCGTCGGGGTTGACTTTGAGCATGTGCAGCCGGCCGCCGTCGATGCGATTTTCGCCGCGGAAAATGGAAAGGTAGAGGGCGTCGAAGAGTTTGGTAGAGGCCTGGGAGAAGATCAGCTTGGTGGTCAGTCCGTCGCCCAGGGTGGCGGTGAAGGTCTGGTCGTCGTTGGCCCAGCGGATGGTATAGGTTCCGGCCGGGACGGTGACGGCGAGGCGCTTGCCGGCGGTCAGACGCCAGGCGAAGCGGTCGGCTGCGCCATCGCCGCCGAGTTCGCCGGCCAGCGCGACGGTGATGCGCTGATGCTGCGCATCGAGGGCGACGTCGAGGTCAGTGGGATCCATCATTTCCAATTGCAGCGTGGCGGTCTGGGGCTGAGCGTCATTGGGCTGGCCGGCGACGGGAGCGCCGGCGTTGGCGGGGGAGACGAGGGTGGCGGGCGTGGCGGGCGTCGAGGTCGGGGCGGGGTGTCCGCTCGAGACCATGGCCAGGAGCAGGGCGTCGGAGGCGCCGGCGGCTTTGAGCTGCTTCAGGTCGGCGGTGGACAGGTGGAAGGTGGCGGCTTCGGCTTTGATTTGGGCTTCGATGACGGCATCGCCGATGGCGGCCTTTTTGAGTTCCAGGACGTCCTGGACATCCATGGAAAAAATGGGGAGCTGGGTGAACAGCAGCAGGAGGACTGCGAGGCCGATCCAGCGGTGTTGGCGGGAGGCGAAACGGTTGATCGGGTGAGTGCACATTGTTCAATCCTCCAGCCGTGGGCCAGCGTTCTTTAATGAGTAGAACGCGGAGGGCGGAGTTTTATTCTGATTTTGTCAGCCAGCGGACAACTTTTTCGACGAAGTGATCGCCGGTGGGCGGGGCGCCGCTTTCCGGGTACAGGGCGCCGGTGTATTCGAAGCAGCGGCTGGGGTAGGTTTTCTCGTCTAACTCGGGGAGGAACACGAAGTTCTGGTCAGTCTTGGCAAGGGCCGAGCGCCAGGTGTAGGCGAAGGGGGCTTGCTGCGTGGCCATGAAGGTGGGCGGAGTGACGGAGGTCACCACGGGCAGGCGGCCGGCCTGATATTCGATGGTGGGGTCGATGTGTTCCTGGGTGTGTTCGATTTTGAGGGTGCCTTTGCCTTCTCCGGTCAGGATCACCAGGGAGTCGGGGGTCAATTCGAGGCGCTGGCCGTCGGCCATGTGGACCTGGTCGCCGGATTTCAGATCGCGGGACATTTCGCCCGGGCTGAAGAGGACCACTTTGCCGCGCAGGACGTTGACGGTGGGGCTGGAGGCGGCGATGACGGCGGAAATTTTGAGCCCTTGAAGGATGCCCTGGCGATTGCCGGCTGGTGCGCGGCCTTCGTGCGGGGCAAAATCGACGTTGGCGGCCGGGCGGGCGTTGATTTCGAAAATATAGATGCCGATGGAGCCGGCCACCAGGAGAACGAGGAGGCCGATCACCACGGCACCCCAGGGGAAGCCGGCCGGTCTCTCGGGGGGCGGCTCGACTTTGACGCGGCCGAGAATGCGGGAGCTCAATTGGTCGTCGGACATCGCGCCGACGACGGCCGGATGTTGGGGGCCTTCGTAGTTTTTGAGCAGGCGGCTGATGCCGATGATGACGCTGGATTCCTGCGCCAAGCGGGGGCAGTGCTCCAGGGCGAATTTCACCTTTTCCTGGGCGGCTGCGTCCAGCTCGCCGTCGTGAAACTCGTCGAGCAGGTCGCGCAACTGGTCGAAGGTGGCGGTGGTGCCGTCGGGAAAGGTGACGACGACGGGACTTTCCGCCCCTGCGGGGGGCATGGTGCTCATGGGGATATTCCACTCCCGGCGCCTTGAAAACCCTGACGGCGCGGCGCCGTGACAGATATTTTCAACCACCACCTGCGCGGCAAGTCACATGGGACCCGGAAGTTCGCGTCGGCGGCGGGAGTTTGGGCGGGGGTTCGCTGGACGGGAGAGCGGCGAATGAGCAGTGGGAGGATCGTCGGCGGGGACGGGGTGGTCGAAGGTGTTGGCGCAGTGCGGGGAATTGAAGAGGGGGTACCTGGCTCGCCGGCTGCGGGCGACCAGCCTGCCGGTACAATTGGAAGATGGACTCCAATGCAATGCCGCCGCAGGGCGGAACTTCCGCGCGGCGGCCACAGGGCGCGTCAGCGCTCCCCGATGCCGCCGCGATTGCGCGCGGCGAGGCGGTCGCGGCGGCTGCGATGCAAACGGCTCAGCTGGCGATTCGCCGTCGTCTGGTCTACGCGGCGGTGATTCTGGCGACGCTGGGCTTGATCGCGGTGGGCGGCTTGGTGGTGCTTGCGCACCGGGCCGGGCAGCCAGTTGCGACCGGGGAAGTCCCGGGCGACCATGGCGACCATGGCGACCATGGCGACCATGGCGACTACGGCGGCACCGGCGGCGGCGCGGCGGGTGCGACGGGGGCGGTTGCGTCCGGAGGGGATTCACGGCCAACCGACGCACTGCTCAGCGCCGGCGACACGGCGATTGCCGCGCAGGCGCGTGAATATGAACAGGAGGGGCGCACCGAGGCGCTGGCCGACTACTTGGAAAGAAATCTTCCGGCGGTGCGGAATCTCCGGCTGCGCGCTTCGCTGCAGGCGAAGCTGTGGACCAGCGAGGCGCTGGTGCATCGGTCGGTGGCGGCCTACCACGGGGCCGCGGACAAGGCGCAGGCTTTTCGGTCGTTGGCGGAGGCGCTGCACGGGGCCAATGACCCGACCGGGCTGGCGGAATTGCTGGTGGCGCGCCACGCCGACAGCCCGGACGATCCGTGGTTGCAGTTCTATGCCGGGGTGTACAGCCTGATGCGGCAGGATGCGGCGCACGCGGAGGGGCATTTCGAGGCGGCGCTGGATGAATTGAAGGAGCCGGCGCCGCGGGCGCTGTTCCGCGGCTACTGGCTGACGGCCGCCTACGATGCGGGGGACAGTTTGAGCGCTTTCGACCGGTGCGATGACCGGCGCGGTGCGTTTGTGTTGCTGAAGGAGTATTTCCTGGAGGACCAGCGCGACGACCTGTTGGCGGCGCTGGTGGCGCGCTACCGGGCCGTGGCGCCGGACGATCCGGAGCTGATTCTGGGCGCGGCGGAGGTCGACTTTCTGGGGGGACGCTACCAGGCGGCGATCGATAGCCTGGTGAAACATCGTGCGGCGGTCCTGGCCGAAGGCGGGGCGGCGCAAGGGGATTTTTTCGACTGCCTGTTGCGGGCCTATGTGCGGCAGAATCAGATCGACTTGGCGGCACGAGAATTGCCGGCGCTGACCGATCCGCGCCAGCGGGCGTTTTTCACGCTGCTGGTGCGTGCCTGCCAGGGCGACGTGCCGGCGGCGCACACGGCCTTCAAGGAATGCCTGGCGGTGGGGGATTCACCGCAGCAACTGTACTCCGACGAGGACCTCGCGGCGGCGTTGAAAAACGCGGCGTTCGATTCGCTGCGGCAGGAGTTTCCCGCGCCGCCGGCG
>JBOHNC010000410.1:0-2955 GCA_050730415.1 Planctomycetota bacterium | reverse complement strand
GGCCAGCAGATCGCGCGCCCTGGCTTTAAGCAGAACAGGCACGCGCCGCCCCGTTGAACAGGGGACCTTTCTTCGGAGCGCGGCCAGGCGTTGAGCCCGGCGCGGACTGTGTACTTGCGCTCGGGTGTCGGTGATCTCCTTTTGTAACCTGATCTCTTCTGCCGCGACCGCCTGAGCGACCGCGACGCGTTTTTCTCCCTTGCACTCCGGGACCGGATTCCAAGCCAGCAAGCCATGGTACAGCGACGGGGCGTCGTCTGCAACGACGAACCGCCCATCAGGCCGGGCTGCGGTCGTTTGTTCCACGGAGGGGGAGTTGAAAGATGCGCGCGGGGGCGCGCAAGAGAAGAGCTAAGGTGCGAGCTTCGCTCGCCTTTTTTGCACGGGCCTGGCGACCCGTGCCACAATGCCTCGGGCATTCGTGAGGGATGGATGAACGCGCGGAGCCGAAGGGACGGATCGGGCGAAGATGCCGGTCTGATGACCGGCGCTCCCAGCGTGCGCGCGAACCAGCGCAAGAGAGCGCGAAACGCGCTGTCCCGCGGAAACGCTCGGGGCCTCGCTGGACACGGGCTGGTCAGCCCGTGCCACTATGAAAGCCCAAATCACAATGCCAAATCCAAGAAGCCGCGCTGGAGCGCGGCGCTCCCAGGGGGGCAGGCTTCATATCGCTGGCGGCTACTCCATCCTTCGGATGGGCGTAGAATGTGGCCAGTGCGCCGACGGGTGGGGCCGGCGCCGGTGCAGCTTGGTCTCCTGACCGGTAGGACATTGCGTGGCTCACGAACCCATCGCTTTCGCCTTGTGGTGGCACCAGCATCAGCCTTCCTACAAGGACCCCGTTGCGGGCAAATTCATCCTGCCCTGGGTCCGCCTGCACGCCATCAAAGACTACTACGGCATGGCGCGGCTGATCCAAAAAGTCCCGGAGTTCCGCTGCCAGATCAACCTGGTGCCCTCGATGGTCGCCCAGTTGCTCGAATGCATTGAAGGGCGCGCGCAGGATGAATTCCAGATTCACGCGCGCATCCCGGCCGGCGATCTGACCCAGCATCAGGCGTGGTTTCTGCTCGATCATTTTTTCATGGCGCAGTGGGATCGCATGATCCGCGTCCATCCCGGCTACGGCCGGCTGCTGGCGCTGCGCAATTTCGGTCTCGACGGCGCGCGCGAAGCCTTGCCGCGCTTCAGCGTCCAAGACCTGCGCGACTTGCAGGTCTGGTTCAACCTTGCGTGGTTTCACGAAACCGCGCGGGAGGACTTCCCCGAGATTCAGGCGCTGTTCGAAAAAGGCCGCGGTTTTTCCGAGGACGACAAACACACGCTGTTCGCGCTGGAACGTCAGGTGCTCGAACGCGTCATCCCGCTGCACCGCCATCTGTCCGACACGGGGCAGGTGGAACTGACCAGCACGCCGTTCTACCACCCGATTTTGCCGCTGCTGTGCGACTTCGCTTCCTGCAAGGCGGCGATGCCCGGCTGCCCGCTGCCGGGCGGCGCGCGGCCGCTGGTGGAAGACGCCATCGAGCATGTCCGGCGCGCGGTGGCCTTCCACACCCGGCAGTTCGGGCGCGCGCCGCTGGGCATGTGGCCGGCCGAAGGTTCGGTTTCCGACGCCATCGTGCCGATTCTGCACGGCAACGGCATCCGCTGGATCGGCACCGATGAGGAAATTCTGGAGCGCTCGCTGGGCCAGTCGATCGGGCGCGCCGATCAGGAATTGCGCCGGCCGGATATTCTGTACCAGCCCTACCGCGCGGTGACTTCGGAACCGGGGCGCGACCTTTTTTGCGTGTTCCGCGACCGCTACCTGTCCGATTTGATCGGCTTTCAATATGCCGGCGGCAATCCGCGCGACTGCGCCGCCGATCTGGCCGGGCGGATCATTCACCAGGGCGAAGCGGCGCGCCGGCGCGGGGTCAATCTGCCGCTGGTCACGATCATCCTGGACGGCGAAAACTGCTGGGAGCAATACGAACACAACGGCTGCGAGTTTTTGCTCGATTTCTACCGCCGCACCGCCAAAAACGGGCAGGTGCAATCGGTCGCGCTGGGCGAATGGCTCCCGCAGCACTCCGCGCCGCAACTGCCGCGGCTATTCCCCGGCTCCTGGATCAACCACGACTTCTACATTTGGATCGGGCACGAGGAAGACCGCAAGGCCTGGGAGTGGCTGCTCAAGGTCCGCGCCGACCTCGAACGGATCACGCGCGAACACGGCCAGACCGTGCCGCCCGGGCCGGAGGCGCCGGGGCACTTGCTGGAGGCGTGGGAATCGCTGTTCGTGGCGGAAGGCTCCGACTGGTACTGGTGGTACGGCGAGGACCACACCAGCGGCAACGACGCGGCCTTCGATTCGCTGTTCCGCACGCACTTGGAAAATGTCTACCGGCAGTTGGGCCTGACGCCGCCGGTGGAACTGGAACTGCCGCTGAAAAAAGGCGTGTCCGCCGGCTGGCAGGCAACGCGGCCGACCGGCACGGTGCTGGGGGTGCTCGACGGACAGGCGTCGAACTATTTCGAGTGGCTCGGCGCGGGGCACTTCGACGTGAAACACGCCGGCGGAGTGATGGATTCATCGAAGCAGGCGATTCTGACGCGGCTGTATTTTGCGCCGGCCGCGGAAAACGCCGGGCAGACCGCCGGCGGCGAACCGCTGACCGGCCCCGGGCTGTGGATCCGCATGGACTTCGACCGGAACCTGATGAATGAAGCGGCGCAGCGGGCGGCGGAGGCCAAGACCGGCGGCGGCGGCCGTGACGGCGGCGCGGCGGCCGACGGACACGACAGGCCCGACGGTTCCCCGTGCGCCAGCGGTCGCGTGGCGCTGCACGTGGTCGTGCGAGGCTTCGAAGAGCGCGTCTATAGTTTGGAATTCCCAGCTGGCTACCGCGGCGAACTGCCGGTGATGGCGCAAGCGCACGCCGCAGAACAGATCGCGGCGCGCCCGGCGCC
>JBOHNC010000409.1:0-7112 GCA_050730415.1 Planctomycetota bacterium | reverse complement strand
GAGCTGCCCCAGCTGCTCAATGTGGTCAAGGGCGAGATGAGCCTGGTCGGGCCGAGAGCACCGTTGAGGAGAAGAAATCCGCGGTGGCTTTCGTCTTGATCCCCCAGGGCACATTCAGCATGGGCTGCACGGCCAGGGATTCGAATTGCGAGAAGCAGGAAAAGCCGCCTCATCCGGTGACGATCACCAAGGCGTTCTACACCGCGGTTACGCCAACCACCAACGCGCAATATCAAGAGTGCATCGAAGCCAAGGCTTGTAAGGGAAAAGCCGACAAGAAGTTGGCGGCTCATCCCGTCGTCACGGTCAGTTGGAACGACGCCAACCCTTCTGTGCCTGGATTGGCGGACGGCTGCCCACCGAGGCCGAATGGGAGTACGCCGCGCGCGGCACCGACGGGCGCATCTACCCGTGGGGCGACCAGTGGCAGGCCGGCTGCTGCCAGGGCGGCACCGACAGCTTCACTGCCGCGCCCACCATCGTCGGCTCCTTCCCCAACGGGGCTTCGCCCTTCGGCATTCTCGACATGACCGGCAACGTGTCCGAATTCTGCCAGGGCGGGTACTCGCCGACGTTCTACGCCGAGTGCGCCGCCAAGGGCACCGTCGTCGATCCACAGGCGCCCGACGACACCACGCTGAAAGTCGTCCGCGGCGGTTCCGCCTTCACCCTGCAAGAAAAACTTCGCCTGACCAAGCGTGAATGCCTCAGCAAACACGACTCCGGCCTCGGCGTCGGCATCCGCCTCGTCCGCACCGTCGAACCCCTCGCCATCGACCCGCCCTGAAGACAAGGATGATGCCTGAAGTTTGAAGCCTGAAGGATGAAGGGAAATCCCAAATCGGGGAAATGCCGCCCGCCTCGTGGCACGGGGCGATATCCCGCGACTTAAAATTGCCGGCACAGCCGGCGCCGTTTTCCCCGGGAGATGTCCATGCGCAAATCCGCCGCTCAACGCCTCCGCAACCTCACGGGCGACCGGCTGGTCGCGCCGCGCCGACGTTCAGCCAAGGCCCACCCCGCCTCTCCGGCCGCCGATTCAGCCGCCGCTCCCGGCGCTTCCGTCGGAGCGCAGGCGGATTCTCCCGGGCGCGGGCGCACCGCGCCCAGGCCCGAAACCGCGCCCGAATCCGCTCCCCGGGTTCCAGCGCGCGCGCCCGTTCGGCCCGCCGCGCCTGCTTCGCCTCCTGCGCCCGCCGCGCCCGCCGCAGCGGCTCCCGCAGGACCCAAGGCTCCCAGCATTCTCGCCCATCCGCCGGTCGATCCGGCTACCTTGGCGCCGCTGCCCGCCTTCGCGCTGCCGGTCGCCGCCGACGATGTGCGGCAAGCGGCCGGCGCGGCGCTGGTCGAACGCGTCCTGCAGGGCCATCGCGGCGATCCTGCCCCCGGCCTAGCCAAACTTTTTGGCGCCCTGCCGGCGATCACGCGCGGCGGTCTCACCGCCGACCAGAAACGGCTGCGCCTGGCCGACGAAGCCCACCGCGCCGCCGGCTGCACCCGCTGTACGCTCTGCAAGACCCGCACCCAGGTGGTCTACGCCGACGGCAACCCCGACGCCGAGGTTCTGTTCATCGGTGAAGGCCCCGGCGCCGACGAAGACGCGCAGGGCGTGCCCTTCGTCGGCCGCGCCGGGCGGCGCCTCACCGACATCATCGAAAAAGGCATGCAGGTGCCGCGCCAGAGCGTCTACATCTGCAACATCGTCAAATGTCGCCCGCCGGAAAACCGGGTCCCCGAGCCGGCCGAAGCTGCCGCCTGCCGCGGGTGGCTCGAAAAACAGCTCGAAATCGTCGCCCCGCGCATCGTCGTCGTGCTGGGCAACACCGCCTTGAAGGGGCTGCTCGGCTACACCGGTTCGATGGCCTCCGCGCACGGCCAATTCTTCAAATACCGCGGGCTGCCGGTGGTTCCGACCTACCATCCTTCCTGGCTGATCCGGATGGAAACTCCGGAAAAAAAGCGGATAATTTGGAACGACTTCAAGCAAGTCATTGGCTACCTCAACGGTTCAATCCCCGGGCCGGCCTGAGCGCCCGCCGTCGCGAGCCTCATGTTTTGCCCCCGCCATCCAGCCCCCGAGAGGACTTTCGCCATGACCGCCGGAATCCAACGCAAATTTCGCATGTTCCGTCTGTTCGGCGCCAGCGGCAAATGCTTTGACGTCGCCATCGACCACGGTTTTTTCAACGTGAACAAGTTTCTGGCCGGCATCGAGGACCTCGAAAAAGCCGTCCACACGGTCGCCGCCGCCGCGCCCGACGCCATCCAGCTCACCCCCGGCCAGGCCGACATTCTCCAGACCATCCCCGGCAAGGACCGCCCCGCGCTGGTGCTGCGCACCGACGTCGCCAACTGCTACGACGAGGTTCTGCCCAGTGTCCTGTTCAGCCGCATGATCGAAGCCCCCGTCGAACAGGCCTTGCGCCTGGACGCCGCCTGCGTGGTGGTCAACCTGCTGCTGCTGCCCGGCCAGCCCGACGTGCTGCGCCAATGCATCGACAACATTCTCCGCATCAAGCCCGACTGCGACCGCTTCGGCATGCCCCTCATGGTCGAACCCCTGGTCATGCAGGACAACAAAAAAGCCGGCGGCTACATGGTCGACGGCAACCTGGAAAAAATCACCGCGCTGGTCCGCCAGGCCGTCGAACTGGGCGCCGACATCATCAAGGCCGATCCCTGCGACGATCCGACGCAATACCGCAAGGTCATCCAAGTTGCCCGCAAGCCGGTGCTGGTCCGCGGCGGCGGCCGTGTTTCCGACGAGGAAATCCTGACCCGCACCGCCGAACTCATGAAACAGGGCGCCGCCGGCATCGTCTACGGCCGCAATGTCGTCCAGCATCCCAACCCCAAAGCCATGACCGCCGCGCTGATGGCCGTCGTGCACAAAAACGCCGCGCCCGCCGACGCGCTGAAATTCCTCCAGTCCCCCTGATCTTTCCTCGGTTTCCTCTTTCTTTCTTCTCTCTTTTTTCTTCCCTCTTTTTTCCCCACCAAAATTGATTTTCTCGGTGTCTCTGTGTCTCGGTGGTGAGTTTCTTCTTCGGAGCGCGCCATGCCCGCCAAACGCCAAATCCGCTGCGGTCTGATCGGCCTGGGCCTGATGGGCCGTGAATTCGCCAGCCTGGCCGCCCGCTGGTGCCACCTCACCGACCTGCCCTTCCAGCCGGTGCTCACCGCCATCTGCGACCGCAACGAAGCGCTCTACCCCTGGTACACCGACCATTTCCCCTCGATCGCGCTCAAGACCAAGGAACACCACGAATTGCTCGCCCGCCCCGATGTCGATGTCGTCTACTGCGCCGTGCCGCACAACCTGCATGCGCAACTCTACACCGACATCATCGCCGCTGGCAAGCACCTGTTCGGCGAGAAACCCTTCGGCATCGACGCCCAGGCCAACGCCGCCATCGTCGCCGCCGCCGCCGCCCATCCCAACCAGGTCGTGCGCTGCTGCTCCGAGTTTCCCTTCTACCCGGCCGTTCTGCGCATTCTGCAATCCATCCGCGAAAAGCGCTTCGGCCGCATTCTGCAAGTCAACTGCGGGTTTCTACATTCGAGCGACCTCGATCCCAACAAGCCGATCAACTGGAAGCGCATGATCGAATTCAACGGCGAATACGGCTGCCTGGGCGACCTGGGCATGCACGCGCTGCACCTGCCGATCCGCGCCGGCTGGACCCCCAAAAATCTGCGCGCGATTCTCACCAAGGCGATCAGCGAACGCCCCGACTCGAAAGGCAACCGCGTCCCCTGCAAAACCTGGGACAACGGGACGATTTTCGGCGAAGCGGTCGATCCCAACGGCATGGGCCGTTTCCCGCTCACCGTCCGCATCGAACGCATCGCCCCCGGCGAAATGGACACCTGGTACCTCGAGATCCTCGGCACGCAGTACTCCGTGCGCTTCAGCACCAAAAATCCCAAATGCCTGGAATCCATGGAATACACGCCCGGCCAGGAACAGACCTGGCGGCGAGTGGATGTGGGCTTCAGCACGCTCTACCCGACCATCACCGGCGCGATTTTTGAATTCGGCTTCTGTGACAGCCTCCAGCAGATGTGGGCGACCTACCTGGCCGAAGTCGCCGCCCAACTGGGCACGCCTCCGCCGAAACTGCACGATCCATTGTTCGGCTGCGTCCGGCCCGACGAGACCGCCCGCCATCACGCCATCCTGACCGCCGCGCTGCAAAGCGAGGCAACCGGGCAGGTGATCGCCGTGGAACCTGCGTCATGAGCCGCCGCGCCGCGCCTGCCCACCGCACCAAGCCCGCCCACCGGGGCTCCCGGGCCGCACGGAGCGGACGCTCCCCCCGCGTGCGTCGCAACGGTCCGGCACGTCCGCGCCGCCATGCGACCCATGCGCCCGATGGCGCCGCCGCGCCCGGCGCCACCATCGTCGCTGCCGGCCTGATCTGCGCGGACCTTTTCCCGCGGTTTCTGTCCACGCGCCCCGCCGCCGTCGCCGATCTGTTGGTGCCCGGCAAGCTGATCCAGACCGAAGCGTTGACGCTGGCCACCGGCGGTTCGGTCGCCAACACCGGCATCGCCCTGCACAAGCTCGGCTACCCCGCGCTGCTGATGGGCACCGTCGGCACGGATTTTCTGTCCGCCGCGCTGCGCGAAAAACTGGAAGCCTCCGGCGCGGAAATCCTCCTGCGCGAAGACCCCCGCGGCAGCACCTCCTACACGATCATTCTCGATGTCCCCGGCCAGGACCGCATCTTCCTGCATCACACCGGCTCCAACGACCGCTTCACCGCCGCCGACCTCGACTACGCCCGCCTGAAATCCGCCGCGCACTTTCACTTCGGCTATTTGCCGCTGATGAAGCGCATGTACAGCCGCGGCGGCAAGGAAGCGGTCGAAATGTTCCGCCGCGTCAAGGAAATCGGCCTGACCACCTCCCTCGACATGACGCCCCCCGACCCGCATTCGCCGGCCGGCCGCATCGACTGGCCGGCTCTTTTGCGCCGCCTGCTGCCGCTGGTCGATCTGTTTCCGCCCAGCGTGGAAGAACTCCTGTTTTGCCTCGACCGGAAGCGTTTCGAGGAACTGCGCGACCGCGGAGCCGACATCGTCGCCACGCTCCACTGGCGTGAAATCCACGCCCTGGCCGAACAGGTCCTGAAGCTCGGCGCCACTTTCTGCGCCGTCAAATGCGGCGACCGCGGGCTGTACTTTCTGTCCCGCGCCAAGCCCGCGCCCGGCTTCGGCCTGCCGCGCTACCCGGTCCATCCCACCTGGTTCGGCCGGAAAATCTGGTCCCGTCCCTACGACGTGCCCGACTTCGTCTCCGCCACCGGCGCCGGCGATTGCACCATTGCCGCCCTGGTCGGCGGACTCACCACCGGCCAGGAACTCGGCCGCACCCTCGACCTCGCCGCCGCCGCCGGTGCTTTGTGTTGCACCGAACCCAGTGCCACCGGCGCCATCCGCCCGCTCGCCGACCTCGCCAAATGGAAGGCGCGCCTGGCCAAAAAAGTTCTCGCTTTCCAGACCAAAACCCCGTTTGACGTGCTGTAATCACCGCCCGACAAGCCGGATTTTTTGAATGACTCGACGCCTTTCGGAGTCTTATCCGGCGATGACAATGATCGGCCGATCCGACCGAGACCGTCCGCCCCAACCCAAGGAGCAACCCATGTCGAACCGATTGGCTCTGCTGGCGCTGTGCGTGCTGGCGTTCAGCGCCGCGCTGCCGGCGGAAGATGCCGCGCCCGGTGCCTCGGGCGGCTCGATCGCCGCCGCGGCAACCGGCGATCCGGTCTGGTTGACCGACCTCGACAAGGCCAAGCAAAGCGCGCAAACCGAACACAAACTGATTCTGATGGCATTCACCGGCAGCGATTGGTGCCCGTTCTGCAAAAAGCTGATCGCCAATGTGTTGAGCACCCCTGAATTCAAAACCTGGGCCGGCGAGCATTTCGTGCTGCTCCAGGTCGATTTCCTGCATGAGACGCCGCAGAGCGACGCCGTCAAGGAGGCCCACAGGAAGCTGGCCGAGACCTACCAGGTTGAAAAGTTGCCCACCGTCGTGTTCCTGAATGCCGACGGCCAGGCGCTGGGCCGGTTGGAATATGAACCGGTCGGCGCGAAACAGTGGATCGCGGACGCCACCAAGGTTCTCGGCAAAAACCTGGAAGCCGCCGCCGCCACGCCCGCCAATTCTGTCACCACGGCCGCGCCGCCCGCCGATCCCGTGTGGCTGACCGACTTCGCGCAGGCCAAGGCGCTGGCCAAAAAGGAACACAAACTGGTGTTTGCCGAATTCACCGGCAGCGACTGGTGCATCTTCTGCAAGCGCCTCGACAAAGAAGTGCTGAGCACCCCGGAATTCAAAGCTTGGGCCGCCCAGCATGTGGTGCTCGCGCGCTTCGACTTCCCGCACAACATCAAGGTCGATCCCGCCGTTGCCGACGCCCGCGAGAAGCTGGCCGACAGCTACAACGTCAACGACATGTTTCCCACGATCATTTTTACCGACGCCAACGGCAAGGAACTGGCGCAGGGCGGCTACGAAGAGGGCGGCGTCAAAACATGGCTGGCGGATGTCGTGAAAATTCTCGGCAAAAACCTGGACGAATCCACGGCCCCGGCCGCCGGCGCCCCCGCAACCCCTGACGCCGCACCGGCGACCGGCGCCACGACCCCCGCCACCACCACCGCCGCTTCCACCACCTCCACCACCGGCAACACTGCGAGCAACGCCGCCACCGTCAACACCCCGCAGACCCAGCCCGGTGCCTCCTGCCCCAGCTGCGGCTGCCCGTAAATCCATCCCCGTCGGGTATTGCAGTCGAACCATAGATAGACCGGTCTGCACGAGGCGCTCCTTTTCGGGCGCCTTTTTTTGTGCCGCAGCGGTACTTGGGAGTATCGTGCCCCCCTGGGAGCGCCGGGCTCCAGCCCGGCTTCTTGGATCGAATTAAGTCCCGCGCGCACCGGCGCGCACCGGCGCACACCCATGCCCACTGTGCATTATACGAATCCCAGTTAATCTCTACCGTCCATGCCGGGGTTCGCTTCTGTCCTGGCCCCGGCGGGGCCGCAGCAATTGGCCGTGGGTCGAATGACCCACGGTTGGAGGGTCGGGGGGGGGGGGG
>JBOHNC010000408.1:0-8826 GCA_050730415.1 Planctomycetota bacterium | reverse complement strand
TCGGTGGATGTATCGGTGACGACCCACGGCAACGGCGACCTGACGGTGAGTTGCGACGGCGGGCCGGTATTCGATTGCCACATTTACGACGACAACGCGGAGGACGATGTCTATACGGTCTATCGCGACTTCATGCTGAGGTACGAATTCATCTACCTGTCGCCGACGGTGTATCTCAACATATTTGGTGAGCGCCAGCAGTTAGACGATCAATCCTCGTATGGTTATCCGTCGGATGCGTATACGGATCCGGAGGGGCCGGAACAGCGGGATCCGATCGACCGATTTTTTGTGCTGCGGAATGCCGATCGGTCTTGGGCGGCGGTCGCCGGATTGGGAACGGCGCCGGAAAGTCTGGCGTGGAACTGCGGGCAAATGCCCTGACGCGGACATAAAAAAGGCCGCCGGCGTTGCCACCGGCGGCCTTGAATGGTATCCCTAACGGGATTTGAACCCGTGTCGTCAGCTTGAAAAGCTGATGTCCTGACCAGGCTAGACGATAGGGACGCATGTCGAGAATGGGCTCGCGCGAAAATGCCTGGCGGCGCGAGCGCAAAAAACAGGTTCCCTATTTTGCAGAGAGCGCCGGAATCGGCAAGCTGCCGGTGGGAACTTTTTAGCGATCGAGGATTCCCTCCTCTTTGGCGGGTGCGGTTCTGCGCGATGGGACGGCGGCGCGGCCATGATCGCTTCAGGTCGCGCGGAAGAGGGCTTGGGGCGTGCCGTGGCACGAGACACGCCACGACACGCCCGTCCGTGGATTTCACCCACGGCAATTAATCGTCTGCACCCTCCGGGCGCAAGAAACAGCCGGGAGCAGAGGAGGTGGGTGAAACTCAGGTTTGGAGGGCAGAGGCACCGTTAGCGGGCATTTCGACATGAAATGATAACATCCGGGCATATTTTGAGAGGCGCGGGCGGGGTCGGCAGCATAAAGTAACCACTGTGCTGTATGCAGTGGCCTGTTTGGTCCTCTGCCTGCGGCCGTCAGGAGCCGCCGCCCATGTCCGCCACCGCCGCAACCGCCGCCACCGCCACCGCCACCACCGCCGCCGCCGCCGCCGCCGAAACGGAACAACGCGTGCCCAATACGGGGCTGGTCAGCGCCGACCATCTGCGACGGTTTCGCGAGGACGGGTTTTTTGTGTTGGACGCGGCGATTGGGGCGGCGCATCTGGCGATGTTGCGCGAGGAATGCGCGGCGTTCATCGAAAAAGAGCATGGGGAAATGGACCGGCTGGGGGTGGATCAGCGCGGGCTGAACTACCGTGGCAAGCGGTATTTTATTTCCTGCCGCTACGCGGAGAGCGCGCGGCTGGCGGATTTTATTTTCTCGCCGCTGATGGCGGAAATCTGTCAGGCGACGTTGGGGCCTGAAGCGTTTTTGTTTCATGAGCAGTACGTGGTCAAGGCGGCCGAGCAGGGCATGAAGTTTTCGTGGCATCAGGACTCGGGGTACGTGGGCCACGACCACCGGCCGTATTTGACGACCTGGTGCGCGCTCGACGACATGACCGAAGAAAACGGCACGGTGTACATGCTGCCGTATGAGCGGGCGGGCGGGAAAACGCGGGTCGAGCACTGGCGCGACACCGACACGACCGATCTGATCGGGTACGGCGGCGACGACCCCGGGGTGCCGGTGATCTGCCCGGCGGGGAGTATCGCGGTGTTCAGCAGCACTTGTTTTCACCGCAGCGGGTTCAACCGCACGAAGAACATGCGGCGGGTGTATCTGCCGCAGTACAGCGCGGAGCCGATTTACGCCAAGGACGGCAGCAAGCTGTGGCGGTTCGCGGTGCCGTTTATTATGGACGGGCGGATTGTGTATCGGGGGTAGCCGCAGATCAAGAAGGTGCCAGCGTGAAGGTCTGTGAATTTCCCGCAGCTACGTCGGAGGTGGTTCCGCGCGATGGAAGGGCGGGGATGGGATGATCGTTTTGGCTCGCGCGGAAGACTGTTTTGGGTGTGTCCTGGCGCGGAGGTCGCGCCATGACACACCCGTCCGTGGGTCCTTCGACCAACGGCTATCCAAATGCGGCCCCGGTCGGGGCCAAGAATCGAACGGCAGAATAATGCGCAGGTCCGAAAGCCGGCGCTACCAGGGGAAGGACCAACAATGATCGCCACTACCGCCACTACCGCCACTACCGCCACTACCGCCACTACCGCCACCACCGCCACCACGCCCATCAGCGCCGCGCAGCGGCAGGCCTATCGCGACGAAGGGTACCTGATTGCGCCGGCGGTGATTCCGGGCGAGTTGCTGACTTTGCTGCGCGAAGAATGCGAAGCGTTCATCGGCCGGGAGCATGCCGAAATGGATCGGCGCGGGGTCGACCGGATCGGCGGGAATATTCGGAACAACCGCTATTTCATCGCGCAGCGGCATGAAGAGAGCACGCGGCTGACCGACTTCATTTTTTCCGACACGATGGCGGAGGTCTGCCGTGCGACGCTGGGGCCGGACGCCTATCTGTTTTACGAGCAGTTCGTGGTGAAGGGCGCCGAAAAGGGCGCGAAGTTCAGTTGGCACCAGGATTCGGGGTATGTCGGCTACGCGCACAAACCGTATCTGACTTGCTGGTGCGCGCTGGACGATGTCAGCGAGGAAAACGGCACGGTGTATGTGCTGCCGTATTCGCGGGCGGGCACGCGGGAATTGGTCGAGCACTGGCAGGACAGCGAAACGCCGGACAAGATCGGCTACGCCGGCAGCGATCCGGGCGAGGCGGTGGTCGCGCCGGCCGGCAGCATCGCGGCCTTCAGCAGTTTGTGTTTTCACCGCAGCGGGTTCAATACGTCGAAGGCGATGCGGCGGGTGTATGTGGTCCAGTATGTCAGCGAACCGCTGCCGGCGAAGGATGGCAAGGGCGTGAATGGATTTGCGATCCCGTTTTTGAAGGACGGGCGGCGGGTGCGGTAAGACTAAGAAATTTTGGCCACAAAAGAGCACATAGTTCACAAAAAAGAATAATAAGAACCGCAGTCCCGGTGCGGTTCCGCGCGATGAAATGGCGGCGATGCTGTGATCGCCGCGGGTCGCGCGGAAGAACGCTTTGGGTGTGTCATGGCGCGTGCCTTTCGACGGGGTGCGCCACGACCCTCCAACCGTGGGTCATTCGACCCACGGCTACCCAAATGCGGCCCCTTGCGGGGCCCAGAAACGGACAGCAAAAAAGGCAATGAAGGATCAGGCGCGGCCGGACCGCGAAATTTACGGGAAACTATCTGGGATTTTTATAATCACAACAGAACCACGCTGGGGTCGGCAGCTACGCAGGGGCAAATTTACGCGGCCCTTGGCGCGCGGTTCGGAGCTGTTTTATTTGGTGTACTTGGCGCTTTGTTGGGGCTGAAAATCGTGGGCTTTCAGCGCGCTTGCTGGTCGCTGCGCGCGCCGCCGCGCGCGCCGCCATGCGCGCCGCCGTGGTTGGGACGTTCCGGCCGGTTTTGCGGGCGGGTGTCGTTTTTCGGCTGCTGCTGTTGCTGTTGTTGCGCGGCCTGTTCGATGGCATTCATGATGTTGGGGTCGGTGGCGAGGGTGGCTTTTTCGTCGGGCGACAGCGCGCCCAGCTTGGCGAAATCCAGCTTGCCATTTTTGCCCAGCAACTTTTTGAGAATATCCGGGGCCGTCAAATTGGGTTTGGTGTTGGGCGCTTGAGACTGCGGAGCGGTGGCGGGATTGTCGGTCGCGTTGTTGGCGGCGATGACGGCGTCGAGGCTGGCCAGGCGGTCGCCGACCTGGACGGTGACATCGTTGGCGGAGATTTCCTTGATGGTCACGCCGAGCGATTTGATTTCATCGCCGACATGGACGATCATGGTGCTGCCGTCTTTGGCGGTGAGGTGGGCTTCGGGCGGCTGATCGGGCAGCGCAAAAATGCCGGCCAGCGCGACCGGGATTTCGGCCGGGGACCATTTGTTGATGGTGGGCGGTTTGATGGCCACCACCGGCGCGGTCGGCGGCGGCGGCGGCGGGGGCGGCGCGTTGTCCACGTGCACTGGCGGCTTGGGCTGCGAAATCATGGCCATTTCCACCGGCGGTGCGAAGGGATTGCGGCGTTCTTTGAGGATCTTGTCGAGCGCGACACGGCCGGTCGGGGCCGGGGCCGGCGACGGGGCTTCCTGCGGGGATTTGGGGGTCGCCAGGTGCGGCAGTTGCGGGGTCATCTGCAGGCCGCTGAAGAGCACGGCGCCGAAGAGGACGGTGAGGGCAAAAAAGACAGTCATTTCGCGGTTCATGGCACTTCCCTGGTGCAGACGGGCACTTTTTCCCGGCGGGCACGGCGAGCGAGCGGGCGCGGTGGCAGGGCGATCGAACCGCCTGCCACGCCTCGAACGGGACCGATCCTATTATATTCCAACCGGGGAGCGGGCCGTTCCGTCACCGCTCCGACGGATTGGACGCCCGAAGCCGGGGCCGGGTTGCAGGTCCGGGGTATTTTTCTGGACGCGGGGGTGGGGGGGAGGCTTGGGCCTATGTTGGGCGGGTGCGGTTCCGGGCGTTGCATCGGCGGGGGCGCCTGGATGGCTGCGGGTCGCGCGGGGCGGTCTGGCGACCGCCAACCCAGGGTTCGATCTCCGGGCTGCGCCCTTCGAATCTTATCGACCACCCGCGCGCGCCCTGTCAGAACAGGGGCAATGTAGCGCTCCCCACGTATTCCCGCGCGGAACGTCGTGGGCGATGCGTTGAAATGCATCCCCTTCGTTGAACGCTGCGTGCGGTTCCGCGCGATGGAAGGTCGCCTGCGTGGTTCTGCTTCGGATCGCGCGGAGCGACGCTTCGCGCCGCTTTCCCAGCAGATGGCCTCCAGGCTGCGCCTTCCGGCCAACTGCTGGGCTATGATTCTGCCGCGCCTCCGGCGCTAAAATCATCCTGCGGGCGACGGCCTTGTGGCGTGAGTTCAAGAACGGGTTGAAGGCCGTGGCTGGAAGACAAAAAAGCGCCCAAACAAAATGTGGGTCATGCACGGCGGTCGAACCCTGGGTTTTCAGGTCCAGCGCTTGCGGCGCTGAAAACCGGGGGGCGGGGACGGCGGCGCACACAATGGGTATTTCAACGGTCGTGGCGGGGCCTGCGGGGAGGAAAGCCAATGCGTGGGTTGGCAAGATGTGGGGCAGATTCAACGCGCGGAGGCGGGTATAATGGGGCGCATTCGTCACCGTCAGGATGGAGTTCGTCATGACTTTTGGGATTCAACGCCTGGAAGGCAACCGCGGCCGCGCGCGGAATGTGCAGTCGGAAGGGCAGTTCGTCAAATGCCCCTACTGCGCCGTCACGTTGTTCGTGAACGAGCTTTCGCGCAACTTGGAAGTCTGCAAGGAGTGCAACCATCATTTCCCGATGACTGCGCAGCGGCGGATCGCCGCGACGGTCGATCCGGAAACCTTTCAGCCGATGTTCCAGGACCTGATTTCGGTCGATCCGCTGAACTTCACGGCCAACCGTTCCTACGCGGAGCGGCTGCTGGAAGCGCGCAAGAAGGTGGGATTGAACGACGCGATTCTGGCGGGCCGGGCGGAAATTCACGGCTTCGCCTGCGCGATCGGCGCCACCGACTGCACCTTCATGATGGGTTCGATGGGTTCGCTGGTGGGCGAGGCGATCACGCGGCTGGTGGAATACGCGACCGAGCACGGCCTGCCGGCGATTGTCGTGTCGGGATCGGGCGGCGGGGCGCGCATGGACGAAGGGATTCTGTCGCTGATGCAGATGGCGAAGACGTCGGCGGCGATCGGCCGGCACCAGGCGGCGGGGCGGCCGTTCATTTCGGTGCTGACCGACCCGACCTTCGGCGGGGTGTCGGCGAGTTTCGCGATGCTGGGCGATGTGATCATGGCCGAGCCGCGGGCGCGGGTGGGCTTCGCCGGGCCGCGGGTGATCCGTCAGACGACCAACATCGAACTGCCGCCGGGGTTCCAGGAGGCCGGGTTCCTGAAGACGCACGGGCAGATCGACATGATCGTGGAACGCAAGGACATCCCGGCCACGCTGGCCAAGCTGATCTGCTACATGACCGACAAGCCGCTGCGGGAAGGGTTGCAGAAGGCGCCGCCGAGCGCGGTGAGCGCGTAGGGCGGTTTTTTTGCCTGGGAGTGGACGTGGGCGCGGAGCCGAATGCGTGGTTTGGCGGAAGAAGCCGCGCTGGAGCGCGGCGCTCCCAGGGTGCGCGCGGACGCGCGCAAGAGAGCGCGAAACGCGCTTTTCAGGGGAAACGCTCGATGACTCGCTGGACACGGGCTGGTCAGCCCGTGCCACTTTAAGATGCGCTCGCGCGCAAGAGAAGAGCTTTAGAGAATGTATTTGGCGAGGTCTTCGCCGGCGGCTAGGGCGCCGAGTTTTTTGAGCACGAAATCCTTGTCGATGAGGACCGATTCCCCGCCTTTTTCGGGGGCTTCGAAGGAAATGTCTTCGATCAATTTTTCGAGCAGCGTGTGCAGGCGGCGGGCGCCGATGTTCTGGACTTGGGCGTTGACGCGCACCGCCATCGCGGCCAGTTCGTGGACGGCTTCGGCGGCAAATTTGAGCTGCACGCCTTCGGTTTCGAGCAGCGCCGCGTATTGCTTGGTGAGCGCGTTTTCCGGGACGCTCAGGATGCGCCGGTAGTCGTCCTCGGTGAGGTCCTGCAATTCCACGCGCAGGGGAAAGCGGCCCTGGAGTTCGGGCAGGAGGTCGCTGGGCTTGGCGTGGTGGAACGCGCCGGCGGCGATGAAGAGCATGTGGTCGGTCTTGACCATGCCCCAGCGGGTGTTGACGGTGGAGCCTTCGACGATGGGCAGCAGGTCGCGCTGGACGCCTTCGCGCGAGACATCGTTGCCCTGGCGGCCGGTGGCGCAAATCTTGTCGATTTCGTCGAGGAAAATGATGCCGTCGGTCTGGGCCATTTCGACGGCCGAGGCGGCCACTTTTTCCTTGTCCACCAGCCGGTCCTGTTCCTGCTGGGTCAGGACTTCCCGGGCCTGTTTCACGGAGCACTTGCGCGACTGCTTGCGCTTGGGCATCATCCGTTCCATGGCCTGCTGGAGTTCCTGGCCCATTTCTTCGTTGCCGAGGCCGGTGAAGATGGAGCCCATTTCGACGCCGCGGGATTCGTCGAGCGTGATTTCGACTTCGCGCGCGTCGAGTTCACCATCGGCCAATTTCTTGCGCAGTTTTTCGCGGGTGGCTTTGTGTTTTTCGGCGGCGGTTTCGTCGCTGGAGGTATATCCGGGCGCGGGCAGCAGGGTGTCGAGCAGCCGTTCCTCGGCCTGTTCTCTGGCGCGCGGGAGGACTTCGTTGTGGGCGTATTCCAGCGCCATGTGGAAGGCGACCTTCACCAGGTCGCGCACCATGCTTTCGACATCGCGGCCGACGTAGCCGACTTCGGTGAATTTGGTGGCTTCGATTTTGATGAAGGGCGCATGGGCCAGGGTGGCCAGGCGGCGGGCGATTTCGGTTTTGCCGACGCCGGTGGGCCCGATCATCATGATATTTTTGGGCGTGACTTCCTCGCGAATTTTATCCGGCAGGGCGCGGCGGCGGTAGCGGTTGCGCAGGGCGATGGCGATGGCTTTTTTGGCTTCGCGCTGTCCGATGATGTAGCGGTCCAGCTCGGCCACGATCTGCCGCGGGGTCAGGGCTTTGGGATCGACCCGCCCGGCCGGCGGATTCGCATTGAACAGGGTTCCGAGAATCGACACGCTACTTCTCCACCTCGTAGATCGTCAGGTTGGCATTGGTATACACGCACATTTCGGCGGCGATCTTCAGCGAATCTTCGACGATGGTGCGGGCGGGCAGGTCGGTTTTGCGCAGGAGGGCTCGCGCCGCGGCCTGGGCGTAGCTGCCGCCGGAGCCGATGGCGGCGATGCCGTCGTCGGGTTCAATCACGTCGCCGCCGCCGGAGAGCACCATCAGGTTTTCGGCGTCGCAGACCACCATCAGAGCTTCGAGCCGGCGCAGCGCGCGGTCGGTGCGCCATTCCTTGGCGAGTTCAATCGCGGCGCGCTTGACGATGCCGTTGTAGGCGGAAAGTTTCTGTTCGAAGCGTTCGAGCAGCGCGAAGGCGTCGGCGGTGCTGCCCGCGAAGCCGGTGAGGACTTTGCCGCCGGCCAGTTTGCGGAGCTTCACCGCGGTGGCTTTGGCGACCACCGCGCCCATGGTGACTTGGCCGTCGCCGCCGATCACGGTCTGGCCGTCCCGGCGCATGGCGAGGATCGTTGTCGAACGCACCACGGGGTGCAGATCGTCTCCGTGTTCGACATTGCGTCGCCGCGCCATGCGTGAATCCTCCCTGCGTGCCTTCCGACGGGAATCTCCCATTGTAGGGAAACCTGGAAAAGGGGAAATGATCAGCCCGATCAAACCGGCGTTTCCAATCAAATCGAGCCTTCGAGCGGGGCGGCAACCTGCGCACCGACCGGAACGAATTTCAGATCAGGCGCGGGAGGCTGCCGTCTTTGCGCGCGATTGTTTTCCGCCGGCCGATGAGGGCTTCTTGGATGCACCGCGAAATGTCATGCACAGGGATTTGAGTTGCCTGGCGGTCGAAGCGACGCTGGCAGCCTAAAAATGCAATTGCACGGCTTCAACGGAGTGCGCGTCGCCGCGCTTGAGGTCGTGAAAGGCCAGGTGGCTGTGTAGAATCCATGCATTTTGCGCAGGTTGGCGGCGGTTCCGCGCGGGCCGAGGCGCTGCCGCGTTTTCCATGTTTTTCCGCGCGGAACGTCGCTGTCGATGGGGCGAAATGCATTTGCTTCGATGAACGCCGGGTACGTTTCCGCGCGAGGGAATGACGGCGAGGTCATGATCGCCTCGGATCGCGCGGAAGAAGGGCTTGGGGC
>JBOHNC010000407.1:0-13598 GCA_050730415.1 Planctomycetota bacterium | reverse complement strand
GGTGGGGGTGGGGCTTTAACCAAACGAAGCTACGGTATGTCAAGCTACCTGTTTTCGGGGGTGGGGGTGGGGACCGGGGTCTGAATGCGAAACGAACCCATATGCGCATATTATACGCATATGGGTTCGTTTGGTTGAAGCCAGGGGTTGGAGGCTGGCGGGAATGCTGGATTCAGGCGGTTGGGGCGGCGGGCGGTCAGAACAGGCGGCCTTGGCCGGTTGGGTCGTCGGGGGATGCGCGGCGGCGGCCGGGTCGGGCCGTTTGCGGGTGGGGCGAAGGGGCGTCGGGGGTTTGCGTTGGTGCGTTCTGCCAGGTCGATTCATCGCCGGTCGATTCCAGGAGGCTGGCGTCGTCGTTGCGGACGCTGTTGACGCGCATCGCGACCGGGAAGGCGGTCAGGGTGGTGTCGGGGCAGGGCGTGCAGAGGGCTTGGATGGCCGGCAGCGGCGTGGTCGGGTCGATCCAGCGGGAGAAATCGGCGGCTTCGAGAATCACCGGCATGCGGTCGTGGATGGGCTTGAGGTAGCGGTTGGCGGCGGTGGTCAGGATGGAGCAGGATTCGACTTGGACGCCTTCGGGCGCCTGCCAGCGTTCCCAGAGGCCGGCCAAAGCGAGCGGCCGGCGGTCACGGCGGCAGATCAGGAGCGGCTGTTTCTCGTCGTGCGGGCCGCGCTGGCGACGCCACTCGTAGAAACAGTTGGCGGGCACGATGCAGCGGCGGTGGGCAAAGGCGTCGCGGAAGGAAGGCTTCTGCGCGGCGGTTTCCGAGCGTGCGTTGAAGAGTTTGGAGGCGATGGCGCGATCCTGCGCCCAGGCGGGGATCAGGCCCCAGTGGACGAAGGCCAATTCGCGCGGGAGGGGGTCGCCCCCAGCGGAGTTTTCCGGCCGGCGGCGGGCGGCGGCAGCGGCGGCGGGGGTGACCGTGGCGGTGGAATTGCCGGGGGTGGGGGTGGGGGTGGCGGCAGCGGGCGGGGCGGGGGGTTTGGCGCGGACGACGGCCACCGATTGGGTCGGCGCGAGGTTGAAATGGGATTCCCACTGGTCGGGCACGCCGAGGGCTTCAAAGAAGGCGGCCAGATCGGGGGCTTGGAAGTTCTGGGAAAAACGACCGCACATGGATGAGGCCTCAGCGAGCGCGAGGTGCTCGGACCGGGGACCGGGCAGGAAGGTATTGTATTCCGAGGGGCGGGAATGAGGGTGGGGTCCTTGAGCCTACACATTGCTCGCGGATGTCCGCAGCATCGGTGGGGCGTGGATAGGTTGGCGGAGCCGGGTGGGCGGTTGGGGCGAAGAGCGGGCGTGCCCACCCGCGGGCCCGGGTGCGCGCTGCGGCGCGCAAGAGAGCGCGAAACGCGCTGTTCCAAAGGCATCGCGCACCTGATGGGCGCGCTCGACACGGGCTGGTCAGCCCGTGCTACTTCAGAATGCGCGGGGCGCGCAGGAGAGGAGGTAGGGCGCGAGCTTCGCTCGCACTTTTTTTGCATCGGTCAGCGACCGATGCCACGGTGCGCCGGGCGTTCGAGAGGAATGGATTGACTTCCGGAGCCGAAAGGACGGATCGCACGAAGCAGCCGGCTGATGACCGGTGCGCACAGGGAAGACGCGCCCAGCGAAGAGGTGGGGGTCAGGTGGGGGGTCAGGCGGGGGGATTGGGGAGGGTGAGGAGGACTTCGACTTGGGTGGGGGTGCGGAGAGTGAATTCGAGGTTGCCGCCGAGGGCGCGGGTGAAGGCGCGGACGAGGGACAGGCCGAGGCCGACGTGGGCACCGCCGCCGCGGACGGTTTCGTGCCGCCAGAACGGCTCGCCGAAGTTGGCGAATTCTTCGGGGGAGAGCTCGGCGGTGTCGTTGGCGATGCGCACCTGCCAGCCGCCGGTCAGCGGTTCGAGCGCGCCGTGGATGACGCCGCCGGCGGGGGTGTATTCGACGGCGTTGGCGATGAGGTTGTGGAGGATGGCTTGGAGCAGCACCGGATCGGTCTGGAGCGGAGCGGCGGCCGGGGTTTTCCAGTCGATGCGCAGGCGGCGTTCGGCGGCAGGAGCGCGCAGGGGCTGCCAGACGGTTTCGGCGAGGGCGGCGAGATCGCAATGGATGCGCGGGGCGGCGGGAGCGGATTCGCCGCGCGCGATGGCGAGCAGGGCTTTGACGACGTGTTCCATGCCGGTGGCGATCAGGAGCACGTCGGCGTAGAACTGGCGGTTGGCGGGAGCATCGGGGGGATAGGCGAGGGCGACTTCGGCGAGGGTGCGCAGTTCGGCGATGGGGGTGCGCAGTTCGTGGGCGGCGTTGGCGGTGAAGCGGCGTTCGCGCGAGAAGGCTTGGTGGAGGCGTTCGAGGAGGGAGTTAAGGCGGTCGCAGATGGGTTGGAGTTCGGTGGGCAGGTCGGCTTGGGGAAAGCGGGCGTCGAGGCGGGTGTCGTCGAGCGAGGCGGCGTGATGGGCGACGCTGTCGAGGGGTTGCAGGGCGCGGCGGACGACGGCCATCACCAGCAGGGGCACGCCGACGGTCATGACGGCGCCGGCCAGGACGAGGGCGGCCATGAGGTTGGCGAGGTTGCGGTCGAGATCGGCGCGGCTGCACAGCAACGTGAGTTGCTCGATTTCGCGCGGCGACTTGGCGGGCAAGGGGCCGTAGTCGGTGGAGCGGGCGGCGGCGCGCAGGAGGGACAGGCGGCGCGCTTCGTCGGGATTTTCCTCGAGTTCAATATGGGGCAGGACGGTCAGGTTGATGGCGCGGGCGGGGCGGCCGTCGAAGAGGGCGGCATCGCGGACCTGGGGATCGTCGCCGACGGCGGGGAGGCGGTCGAGATCGCGGCGGCCGAGGGAGGGCGAGCGTTCGAGGACTTTGCCGTCGGGCATCCAGACTTCGAAGAACTGGTCCTGATGCTCGGCGCCGAATTCGGGCATGGCTTCGGGGGAGAAGTCCATGTCGATGTTGCCGTCGGACTGATATTCGATCAGGGCGCCGAGGGCGTGGGCGCGCTGGAGGAGGGTGCGGTCGAAATCGGCGCGCAACTGCAAGCGGACGGTGAAGTACAGGCTGCCGAGGGCGAGGAGGGAGAGCGCAAGGACGCCGGTGAACAGACTGACGAACAGGCGCAGCCGGATCGAGTGGATCATTCGGGGAGGTCCAGTTGGTAGCCATGGCCGCGGCGGGTGCGGATCGGGGAGGGTTCTCCGGGGCGTTCCAGTTTTCGGCGCAGGGCGTAGATGGCGGCGTCGACGACGTTACTCATCGGTTCGGCCTGTTCGTCGTAGATATGGGCTTCGATGTCGGAGCGGCTGACGACGTGGCTGCGGCGCTGCAGGAGGTATTCGAGGAGGGCGTATTCGCGGGGGGCGAGGTCGATTTCGTCGCCGTGCCAGCGGACGGTGAGGGTGGTGGTGTCCAGTTCGAGGGGTCCGGCGCGGAGGACCGGGGTGGTGACGCCATGGCGGCGGCGGACGAGGGCTTGGACGCGGGCGCGGAGTTCTTCGAAGGCGAAGGGTTTGACGAGGTAGTCATCGGCGCCGAGTTCGAGGCCTTTGACGCGGTCCTGGATGGTGTCTTTGGCGGTGAGCAGCAGCACGCGGGCGGGGCGTTCGGCGGCGCGGAGGGCTTGCAGGACGTTGAGGCCGTCCAGCCCCGGGAGCATGATGTCGAGCACGACGACGTCGTAGTCGTTGGCTTGGGCGTTGAGCAGGCCCTCCTTGCCGTCGCCGGCGACATCGACGGCGAAGCCGGCGCCGCGCAGACCGGCGGCGATGGACCGTTGCAGGCGTTCGGAATCTTCGACCAGCAGGACGCGCATGCCTGGGTTCCTTGCGGGACGGTCGGGGCTGCCGCCGTGTTCATCGATGCTACCACATCCCGGCGCAGCGCGGGGGCGAGGGCACTGCGCGGGGAATCAGGACCGGGTTGGGGGCGACGCTTGCAGGGCCTGGACGGCATCGAGCTTCAACGTCGCGCCGCTGGCGGCGGTAGGGGAGGGGTGGGAGGGGTGGGTGGGGTGGGTGGGGTGGGGGGGGTGGGAAGCGGCGGCGACGCCGAGGCGGGCGTAGACGGCCTGCGTTTCGCGCACCATCCGTTGGAAGACGAACTCCTGTTGGGCGCGCGCCCGCCCGGCATGGGCCATGCGGGCGCGCAGGGCGGGATCGGCGAAGAGGGTGAGGGTGGCGGAGGCGATCTCATGGGGGGCTTTGGGTGCGGCGAGCAAACCGGTTTCCTGGTCGGCGACGATTTCGGGAATGCCGCCGGCGCGGGTGGCCACCACCGGCAGGCCGCAGAACTGGGCGTCCATCAGGGTACTGCCCAAGCCTTCGTGGTGACTGGTCAGGAGGGCCACATCGGCGGCGGCCATCAGGCGGGGGATGTCGTCGCGCCAGCCGAGAAACTGGACCTGTTCGGCGAGATCAAGCTCGGCGACGAGCGCGCGCAGGCGGGGTTCTTCCTCGCCCTGGCCGGCCAGGAGCAACTGGGCGTCGGGGCGGACGGCGACGACGGCGCGCCAGGCGTGGAGCAGGGTGGCGTGGTCCTTGTGATCGGTGAGGGCCGCCGCGCACAGGCCGACCGGGGTGAGTGGGGCGAGGCGCGGCAGGGCCAGGGTCTGGCGGGCGGCGAGGCGATCGGGCAGGGCGGCGAAGCGTGCGGGGTCGATGCCGTCGTGCACGACGCTGATTTGTTCGGCGGGCAGGCCCTGGTGGAGGAGGACGGCTTCGACGGCGCGGCTGACGGCGATGATGTGGTCGGTGAGGCGGGTGTATTTGAAGCGGCTGCGGATGGGAAAATCGACGCGGCGGGCGGCGACGATGCGGGGGCGTTCGCGGCGGGGGCAAAAGCGCGCGGCGAGGGAGGCGCTGAAAATGCTGCCGGCATCGTGGCAGTGAACGATCTGCGGTCGCCAGGCGCGGAGCAGGCCGACCAGGCGGAAGAGGGTGACCGGGTTGGAGCGAAGGTTATTTTCGAAGGTTTCGAAGCCGGCGGCCCGGCAGCGGGTCACCCAGGGGGTGTTGGGGCGGCCGACCGCGGCCACGTCGTCGGCGGCGGCGGCCAGGCCGCGCATGAGCAGGTCCGCTTGACATTCGCCCCCGCGCCAGCCGCGCTGGCTGTTGACATGTAAAACCCGCATGCATCCATCCTTCTGCACGCGCGGGCGGTCGGGGGCGAATCCGAAACGGCGCGTGGACGAAGCTGCGCTTGGGGTGCGCCAGTTCGCTCGTGGGAAAGTATAGGTTTTGCGAATGACGGGAAGATGACGGCGGGGAGCGGGTGCGGCAAGACGGGCGGCGAAAAGGCGGGGCGTGGCGGGGTCGATGGGCGGAGGGGGGGCGGAGGGGGCGGGTCAGAAATGCCATTCCAGCTGCAGGCCGGTGGAGATCCCGTCGGAGACAACCGACAGCGACGGCATGGCGCCGGTGGCGGCGTCGGCCGAGGCGAGGGAGCCGTCGCCGAACCAGTGGCGGTGGAGTGCGACGGCCTCGTAGCCAACGCCAGCGCCGAGCAGGGCGCCGGCGAGGACATCGGACAGGAAGTGTTTGTGGAGGAACAGGCGCGAATACCCGACCATGCCCGCAGCTGAAAACGTGAGGACGCCGACCCAGGGGTGGTCGGCGTAGGCCACCGCGACGGCGGTGGCGACCACGAACGCCTGGGTGGTGTGGCCGGAAGGGAAGGAGGCGTTGCCGCTGAAGGGCTTGAAGACGTGTGCGTGCGAGGCCGCATCGGGGCGCTGGCGTCCGACCGTCAATTTCAGGAGGGGGCTGAGGACGCCGGAAGCGACGGTGGTGGCTTCGATCGTTTCCAGCCAGACGGTCTGGGCGCGGGGCACGCCGAAGCCGTATCCGGCGGTGAACAGGACCGCTTCCAGGCCGAAGGTCCAGGTGGCGTTGTTGTTGCTGACGAATTGCCAGAAGCGTTTTTGGCGGGGGCTGGGGATTTGGTTGAAGCGATCGACGTTGGCGTCGGCCCAGGCCATGCTGCCGCCGATGGCGGCGCTGAAGAACGCGAATTCGGTCCAGCCCGAGACGCCCCAGCGCAAGGGCGCGGTGGCGAAGCCTTGGGCGTCGTCGAGCAGGCGATTGCGCAGGTTCCAGATCGAATAGGGGGGTGGGTCGTCGCGGAATCCGACCGGGTCGGGGAGCGCGGCATCGAGCGGGCCGGCGAGGGAGGGGGCGGATGCGGTGGCATTGGATGCGCGGGCGTAGGCGCGTTGGGACGGCATCCAGGCGGCGGTGGCTTTGGGAGCGACAAAAAACGGATCGCCGGCGGCTGGGAGTTGTTCGGTGGTGGGCGCGGATTCAGCGGCGGCGGCAGTCGGGCACACACCGCCGGCGGTTGCGGCGGCCAGCAGGGCGGCTGAGAGGATCAGGCTGGCTGCGTTGAAGCGTCCCGGCGGCATGGCAGGGCTCCTGGCGGGTCCCGCCGCGCCGTGACGTTGGATCGCCGGGGGAGCGGCGCCAATGCGCAGGCGGCGGGAGCTGTCAACAGCAGACCGCTTCGGGGCGCGCGCGCCAGCGGGCGGAGGGGTGAAATCCGGGGTCGGGGGTGCGACTGCGGGCGGGGTGCCTGCGAGAGCATGTCATCTTTTCGTCATGCGGGGTCGGGCGGACGGGGAGTTGGAGGAGGAAGTGGCGCGGCGCGCGAAAGAGTTTAATGGTGCCGGCTGCGCCGGCTTTTTTTGGCCACGGGCGATAGGCTCGTGCCACTTGGGTGGGCGGCATTTTGAGGGGCGATGGAGAGGTGGGACTGAAACGCTATTTTGGAGGGGGAATCAGGGGGCGGTGGGTTTGGCGGCGGCTTGGGCGAGGAAATTGGCGACATCCTTGTGGCCGGCGGCTTGGGCGAGATCGGCGGCGGATTTGCCGTCGTTGTCGGTGGCGGCCAGGTTGGCTTGGGCGGCGACGAGGGCTTGGGCGGCGACGAGGGCGCCGTTGGCGGCGGCGGCCATGAGCGGGGTGTGGCCTTGGAGATCGGGGGCGTCGATGGCGGCGCGGTGCTGCAGGAGCCAGGCGATGGCGGCCGGTTTGTTGCCGCGCGCGGCCCAGTGCAGGAGGGTTTGATGAATGGCATCGACGGCGCTCAGGTCGGCTCCGCAATGCGCCAGGTAGTTCAGTTCCGGGACCGAACCGGCGTCGGCGGCGAGCATGCTGGGGGTGCGTCCGTCGGCATCGCGGGTGCTGACGAGATCCCCGCAGGCTTGGGTGTAGGCCAGCGCGGCGTCGTCGGCGTGGGCTTTTTGGGCGGCGGCGGCGGCGGCTTGCAGGCGGGTGAAGACGGCTTGGAGGGCGGTCAGGTCGCCGGCCTGGGCGTCGTTCAGAAAATCGCGGTGGGCTTGCAGCAGGGCGACGGCATCGGCCGCGTGGAGGCTGCGGGCGTTGTCGAGGGCGGTCTGATGGTGTTTGTCGGGTACGCCCACGCTGGCATCGGCGTGCAACAGGCGCGCCAGGGCGGGCAGGCTGTAGACCGCGTAGTGCAAAGGCGTGGCGCCCAGATGGTCCACGGCATTGAGGTTCGCCTTGTGGGCGATCAGGAGATCGACGGCGGCGGCATTCTGGTGGAGCGCGGCCAGGTGGAGGGCGGTGCGGCCATTTTTGTCGGTCCAATCGATGGGAATGTTTTTGGTGAGCAGGGCATCGAGCACGGCGGAGGGCGATTTCTGCGCCGCCGCCGCTTGCAGCAGCGTCTGTCCATCGTGATCGACGGAATTGACGACGGACATATGTGCCAGCACCAGCGCGAACCGGGCGGGTTTGTCGAGCAGTGCGTACAGGAGGGTCCGGCCGTCGCTGTCGCGGTTGTCCAGGTCGAGGGGCTGGGACAGGAGGAGAGTGGCCATGGCGTCGTCGCAGTCGAGCAGAGCCCAGGCGAGATTTTTTCCGTTTTCATCGACGATGTTGGGGTTGGCGCCGGCGGCAAGGAGGGCTTGGGCGACGGCGCGATGGTTGTTCTGGACGGCCAGATCGAGCGGGGTCACTTTCTGGGCGTCGACGACGTTGGGATCGGCGTGGTATTCGATCAGGCGCGCGACCATATCCTGCAAGCCCAGTTCGGCGGCGTAATGCAGCGCGCAGCGCAGGTCGCAGTCGCGGTTGTAGGTGTAGGCATTGAAGGGGGCGCCGTCGACGGTATCGCGGTTGTGATCGAGCAAAAATCGGACGGCGTTCATGCGGTCGTCGACGACGGCTTCGTGCAGGAGCGACCAGCCGCCAGCGATGCGTTCTTCCATATCTGCGGGGTGGTCATCGAGATCGTTTTCGAAATCCTGATCGTCCATGCCCTGATTGCGGTGCAGGCGCAGGAAGTTGACGTGGTGGGTTTCGTCGCATTGGGCGGCGATGATCTGAAAGGCCAGCGCGTCGGCGCCATGGACCAAGGCCAACTGCACGGGCGTCCAGCCATGGCTGCCTTCGGTTTTGTCCGGGTCGGCGCCATGGGAGAGCAGTTCGGCGACGACGGCGGATTGGCCGGCGAGGACGGCATCGTGCAGCGCGGTGCAGCGGATGGAGTCCTGGCAGTTGGGATCGGCGTGATTTTTCAGGAGCAACTGGACGGCGGCGAGGTCGCGGCGCTGGACGGCCACCATGAGGGGCGTCATGCAGCGGCTGTCGCAGGCGTTCACGTCGGCGCCATGGTCAATCAGGATGGAGACGGTTTCGGGATGGCTGGAGCGCAACGCGGCCACCAGGGGGGGCTCCTGGTTGGTCGACCGCAGGGTCAGGGCGTTGGGATGGGTGAGGATGAAGGTGGTCAGGTCGTTGACGTTGCCCTGGGCAATGAGGTCGAACAGGTCGGGGGCGAGGGCGGGATCGGGTGGGCCGACCTGGTCGGCGGCGGTGACGGCGCCGCTGTCCGCGGCCGGCACGAGGGGCAGCCAGAGCAGCAGAGTCAGAAAGGCCGGCCAGAGGTGTAATCGAATCATCCATTCCTCCCCGATTGCGACTGGCCTTCAACAAAAGCGCGGATCGAACGATCCGCGCCACAGGCCGGTGAAGGGGACCGGCGGCTGCCTGGGTGATCAGGGCTGTTTCGAACCGCCCTTGCCGTAGCCATTGCCATTGCCGTTTCCGTTGCCGTTTCCATTGCCATTGCCGGTTGAACCGGTGGTTGAACCGGTGGAACCAGTCGATCCCGTGGAGCCGGTACTTCCGGTACTTCCGGTACTTCCGGTACTTCCAGTACTTCCAGTACTTCCAGTACTTCCAGTGCTTCCAGTACTGCCGGTGCTACCAGTACTGCCAGTGCTACCAGTACTGCCAGTGCTACCGGTACTGCCGGTGGTTCCGGTGCTGCCCGTGCTGCCGGAATCGGTGGTCTGGCTGGAGGAGCCGCCGCTGGTTCCGTCGCTCAGCGGCACGTAGCCGTTGTTGCTGGCGGTGGTCAGGCCGTTGGTCATGGAACCGCGGGAGGCGACTTTCTGGTCGGATTCCTGCTGGGTGAGCAGGCGGAAGTTCATTTTGTCGACCGGCGGCATGAGTTGCAGTGCTTTGGCGACCGCGGCGGAACTATACAGGATGTTGGGGGTGCCGCCAACTTTGATGCCGTTGGACAGGTCGGAGCCGCCGCCGATGTTTTCATCGTACAGGATGAGCGAGCCGAGGATGCCGGTGCCGCCCTGGATGTCAACGCCGGTCGAACTGGTGCCGGCGTCTTTGGCGTCCACAAGAATGATGCCGGTCCAGCCGGATTGGCCGGCGAATTTGATGTTGACGTCGGAGAGCTTGTCGGCCTGGATGAGCAGGATGCCGTAGCCTTGGAACTGGCCGGTGAAGGAGGCCGTTCCGCCGCTCATCCGCACGACTGAGTAGTTCGAGGCAGTGCCGAAGGTTCCGTCGTTGCTGGAAAAGGACGTATTGGTGATCGCCGTGGGGGTATCGGCGATAACGGTGGAGACCAGGTCGGACAGGGCCGAGGAGGTGTCGCCGCGGGTGTTGAAGTAGGGGGTGTTGTTGAGGCTGCTGGAGGTGTCGGTGTTGGACGCGCCGCTGGTGGTCGCGTGACCGTCCAGGGTCAGGCCGAGATTCAGGCCGGAATTGAGCGAGACCGCGTAGGTTTCTTTGCTCTGGTCGACCAGCAGCGAGCTGTCAAGGCCGTGATCCAGGCCGCTGACTTTGTCGCCGACCGAACCGGTGCCGTCGAGGGTCACGCCGATGGAATTGGAGTTCATGTTGCTGGTGTTGTTGACCTGCACCATCAGCGCGCCGTCGATGGTGGCGGTGGGCTGATACCATTCGCGGCGCACGTCGGCCATTTCGACGATGTAGTAGGGCGTGCCATCGGGGAGTTTGTGCAGGGTGCGGGCGGCCAGAATGTACTGGTAGTTGGCGGAGTTGGTGCCGCTGGAGAGCAGGCGGGTCCAGACGTAGACCTGCGAGTTGCCCCACATGACCGGGTTCACGCCGGGCTCGTCGAAATCAGGGATGCCGTTGCCGTTGGTGTCGTTGGTGGTCGTCGGGGTCCAGACGGTGCCTTCGTTGAAGTCGGCGACTTTGTTGCCGTTGGTGTCGTCGGTCCAGGTCCAGTTCTGGGTGCCGACATAGAAGTAGAAGCGGTTGCTGCGGCGGGCTTTGATCCAGGAGACCAACTGGGAAATCGCGGTGAGGGTGTTGCCTTCCTTCACCTGCGAGCCGGAGTGGACATCGTAGGTGTTTTGGGAGACCCACAACAAGCAGACGCAGGCCAGCATCACGATGGCCACCAGGAACACCATGATGAGGGCCGATCCGCGCCGTCGCAAAGACATGCGCCGTGCACCCACCGCCGAAGGGGACTGAACGGGATGGACAATTCTCATTGGATCAGCTCCGAACTGGGGTTGAAGTATGCTTCCATGGTGCGCTTGGCCACATAGCCTTCCGAATTGATACGTTCCAAGGTGATGGTGATGAGGCAGGTGGATTCGTTAAAGGTAACGATGGGTTCGATGACGTCGCCGGTGTCGCCGATGGCCACGCCATTGAGCGCGAGGGTGCCGACGTTGTGGTTGTCGATGACGCCGTCGCCGTCGCAGTCGAAGCCGAATTTGGCTTCGTTGACGACGCCGGTTTTGGTCCAGGTGAGCGTCTGTGCGGCGGCGATCGGCGTGACGCCATCACTGGCAAAACCGGAAATGGTATCGAAGGTGATGGTGCGGGTGTCGCCGTTGATCTGGTCGGCGCCGGTGGAGACCCAGACGGAGTAGGCGCTGGTGAGGAGTTCGTCGAGCTTGATCTGGTCGTCCTGGACGTCCTGGTAGAGCTCGTAATAGTGTACGTTGTACTTGGTAGCTTTATCGAAGGACAGTAGGAAGGCGAAGGCGGCGGAAAGGACGACGGCCAGAATGCCGACGGAGACCATGAGTTCGAGGAGGGTGAAGCCGCGGGTGGCGGAGCGTCGCCGGCGGCGGCGCGGAAGCGGTGGGGGCGGATGAAAACGGTTCATGCGGCGATCTCCGGAGTGGACTCCACGCGCCGTTACCGTTTCGAGACGGTAACGATGCGCGGACGAAAGTTGGTTAATCAACACTTATTCCATAAATTTTCAAATTTTTACCGATAAACTTACAAAAGAGCGTCACGGGACCGAGTGCCTCTGGGGGGCGGTCCATGGCGACGCCTGAAATGGCCGAGGAAAATAGATTCCAAGGCGGGGCGGGAAATTGGGTGATGGCTGAAACGACGAGGGAGCGGGCCATGTGCATGGAATCCTTGCACAGGGCCTGCTGCGGTCAGGCCGAAATAAGAACAATTACCAATAGAGTGAGCTGAAACTCGGTGAGAGGCGAGCCACCGCGGGGAACCGCAGTGGCTGCACAGGAACTGAACCGGCGGATTAGGGATGGGAATACGCCGGAAACCTGACGTTGCTGGGAACACTATACGTGGTGATGGGGCGGAATTCAAGCCAAAAATTCACATTGCGCATTGATATTTGGCGGGGGACGGAATAGAGTATAAGAGGCCTTGGCGGAAAGAGGTTAATGAGGTCGGGCCGGGCCGGGGCTGAAATTCGCAAAAGATATTTTTGGTTTTCCATCACAATGCGCACTCGGGTCCGCTAGAGAAAGGTGGATGGGAATTGGAAGCTGAAAAGAGTTCTGCGGACTTGAAGCCTCCGCTGAGACTCGGTGAACCTGACCTGACGTCGCTGGCGGCGTTCCAAGCAGAATTGGAGCGCCGCTTTCCTCGCTTGGTTTTGCTGTGCCGTTTTATCACGCACGGCCCCGATGCCGCGGACGATCTGGCTCAGGAAGTAATAGTGGCGGCGTTGAAGTACCGCGCCAGTTACAATCCGGCCTACGACCTCGGCGCCTGGCTGGGCGGGATCGCGCGCAACTTATCCAAACGGCGGAATTACGATCCGCGCACGGTGCCGTTGTTCGACGCGCTGGCGGACGAATTTGAAATCAATCCCGAGTCGGCGGGCGCGGCCATTTCGGTCGAATACGAAAGTGAAATGCGGGCGCTGCGGGCCTGTTTGGAGGAAACCAGTCCGGCCAATCAGAAACTGGTACGGATGCGTTACACCGAAGGGTTACGAAACGGTGAGATTGCGGCGGAATTGCAGATTCATGAGGACGCCGTTCGTGCGCGGCTGATGCGTGTGCGGCGGGCGCTGGGGCGGTGTATTCGGAAGAAGACGTTAAACAAGTAGTGGGCGGGGCTATGGGCAGTCGGGACCAGGATCATTGGCTGGAGCGCATGGCCGCGGGCGAGATCGCCGCGGCCGAAGCGCTGTCGGCTGTGCCGGGCGACCAGGCGGCGGCGGAGCTGCGGGTCCATCTGCAACTGGAGGAATTGGCGTTGGCCGGCGGCAGGGGGCCGGCCGTGGCGACCGGCGTGGCAGGTGCGGCTACGACGAAGGCGGCGGCGGCGGGGAATTCGTCTGGCAAGGCGGGGATGCCGCGCATTGACTGGGGTGCGATTGAAAAGCGCAGCGCGGCGCTGTCGGTGGAAGCGGACCGTGCGTTGCGGGCGGCGGCGGAAGCGTCGGCGCAGGCCTTGCGGCGTGCTCCGACGGCGCAGGAAAAAGAATTCAGTGCAGCGCAGCGGCGGCGGATGGCGCGCCCGCGCTGGGCCATTTTCGCGGCCGTGGCGGCGGTGCTGGTGGCGGGGGTGTCGATCTACCGGGTGTGGATCGTGCCGCCGCAGCCGAGCTTACAGTATGGTCAGACGGCCGAGCTGCCGGTGCGGGCGACGGCGCGGGCCTACTCGCTGCCGGGCGGGACGGTGGCTGTGCTGCAGGGCGGCGCGGAGCTGCGGCTCACGCGCAACGCCACCGGTCAGGACACGGTGCGGCAGGATCGCGGCAGCGTGACTTACCGGCTGGGGCCGACGCCGGCGAATGTGGAGGGCGTGTTCGGCGTGCTGGCGGGCAGCGACGACGAATTCGCAGTCCGGCTGCCGGACGCCGCGCCGGCGCGGACGCAGATTGACGTGACGAAGGGCCGGGTGGTGCTGGTGGCCATCGGCGATCATGGCTACACGCTGGAAGCGGGGCAGTCGGCGTATATTGAATCGAACGGGACGGTGCAGGTCGTGAGCACCGGGCAGCCGGCGCCGGTGGCTCCACCGCAGAATATTCCGCTGCCGTTGCCGCCACCGCCGCCGGTGTCGGCGCCGTTTCCCACGCCGGGAGGGCTGGGC
>JBOHNC010000406.1:0-16511 GCA_050730415.1 Planctomycetota bacterium | reverse complement strand
CTCCTACCGTGGGTCCTTCGACCCACGGCTTCCCATAGGCGGCCCCCTTATTGAGAGGGGGGGGCCAAGAAAAAGACACCGTAGCGAAGATTTCTTCAGAGCCGCATGAATGTTAATCGTGCTGCTGCAATCGCCGATGTTTTCTTGCGTTTCCGGCCAAAATTGTACGATTACCTGTGACACGCTCCCTTCGATTTTCCCGCTCAGCCCCAATCACAGGAAGTAGCCGCACGCTCATGTCTCGCATCGCGATCACCGGCGCCAAAGGCCAATTGGGCGTCGAACTGCACCGTCTGCTGGCGGTTCATCATGAAGTGACGGCGGTCGATCACGCCGGGTGCGATTTGCGTTCGCCGGAGCAGATCCGGAAACTGTTTGCCGAGGCGCGACCGGAGGTACTGATCAACTGCGCGGGTTTCACCGAGGTGGATCGCGCGGAGCTTGACCCGCCCGGTGCTTTTTCCGTGAACGCGCTGGGGCCGATGTACTTGGCCGAGCAGGCGCGCGACGCGGGGGCGCTGCTGATTCAATTTTCGACCAACTACGTGTTTCAGGGCGACAAGCCGAAGCCCTACAAGGAGGCCGACCCGACCGGGCCGATCAACGTGTACGGGGCGTCGAAGCTGGCCGGCGAAAACTACGTGCGGCGGATTTGCCCGCGGCACCTCATTCTGCGCACGGCGTGGCTGTACGGCGCGGGCGGGCGGCGCAGCTTCGTGAAGACGATGCTGGCGAAGGGGATCGAACGGCCGCCGGGCAACGAGCCTTTGCGGGTGGTCGACGACCAGGTGGGCAACCCGACCTGTGCGGTGGACGTGGCGCGGGTGACGCGGGATTTGATCGAACGCAACCGCGAAGCCCAGGTGACGGGGACGTTTCATGTCACCTGCCGGGGCGAAGCGAGCTGGTACGAATTTGCGAGTCGGATTCTGACGCAGTCGGGGAGCGACCGGGCGATTGAACCGTGTTCGAGCGCCGACATGGCGCGGCCGGCGAAGCGCCCGGCAAACGGGCGGCTGGACAACGGGCTGTTGCGCAAGATGGGCGTGGAATCGCCGCGCGACTGGCGCGATGCGCTGGACCAGTTTCTGCGCGAGCACCCGGACGGGTAGGGACTCTGGCTGGGAGCGCCGGCCGCCAGGCCGGCGGAATGTCTTGCAGGCAAGGAGACTGGGGTGGCGGAGATTTTTTGGACCGACTGGCAGGTCAGCCACATCGAGGAAGGCACGGGATCGATGCGGAGGAATTCGACCAGGCTTGGACGGCGCGCCAGGACATACGCAAACGACGCCATCGTTCGCACGGACCGTATTTTGAAAGTATTGGTTTCACCGATGCTGGCCGCAAGTTAAAATTGGTGTGGCGCTGGCAGGACCAAGAAGCACAATGGGTGTGGCCGATTACCGCCCACGAGGTTTAGGATTCACCATGGCTGTCATTCGAACCAAAAAAGATCCTCGGACCAAGGAGCAGAAGGCCGCAGACGCTGAAGTATCCAAATTGGCTGAAGGCGGCCGGTTTTTCAAGAAGAAGCCGGGTTCCTCCGGAAAGCGGGGCAAGCCGTCCCAGCCCGCGCACCTTCCGCGAAAGACGCCGGGCTCTAAATCCGCCTGATTCAGGTACTTTTCTGCCGACTGTGCCGCGCATCGGTTGCCCGTCCCAAGCAGCATTCACCGCCTCTTTCCGTTGCTACGCCCCTGCCGCAGTTTAAACTGGGGCCTGTAATTCCGCAGCCCGGGGGAGGCTCCCGCCATGAAACTTGTTGCCAACGGAAACTGTACGCACCGCTACGGACGGACGCTGTGCTCGGGGCACTGGATCGACGGGCGCGAGACGGCGCTGCCGAAGAAGGCGGAAGCCGTTTTTGAGTCGCGCAACCCGGCCGAGGTGCGCGACTTGGTCGGGCGGTTTCCGCTGGCGACGCGGGCCGAAACGGTGCGCGCCTGCGAAGCGGCCGGGGCGGCCTTTCCGAAATGGGCGCGGGTGCCGGCGCCGGTGCGGGCCGAAGTCATCGGGCGATTTGCGGCGCTGCTGCGCCAACACAAGGAAATGCTGAGCCGGCTGGTGACGCGGGAGATCGGCAAGACGCTGCGCGAAAGCCGTGGATCGGTGCAGGAAGCGATCGACACGGCCACGTTTTTCCAGTCGGAGGGCCGGCGGCTGTATGGGCAGACGGTGCCGTCGGAGTTGCCACGCAAGGAACTGGAAACCTTCCGCCGGCCGCTGGGCGTCTGCGCGATGATCACGGCGGGGAATTTTCCGGTCGCGGTGCCGAGCTGGAAAATCGTGCCGGCGATCCTGTGCGGCAACACGGTGGTTTGGAAGCCCAGCGACGACGCGCCGGCGACGGCGGCGGTGTTCGCGCGGCTGTTCGACGAGGCGGGGTTGCCGCCGGGGGTGCTGAATGTCGTGTTCGGGCGGGGCGCGGGGTCGGCCGGAGAATTTCTGATCGAGGGCGTCGAAAAAGGCTTGATCCAGAAGGTAAGTTTCACCGGCAGTTCGGCGGTGGGGCGAAAGATCGGGGAGGTCTGCGGCCGGGCGCTCCAGATTCCATCACTGGAACTGGGCGGCAAGAACCCGATGATCGTGATGGAGGACGCGGATCTCGAACAGGCTGTGGACGCCGCCGTCTGGGCGGGGTTCGGCACGGCGGGGCAGCGCTGCACGAGCCTCGGAAACCTGATCCTACACCGCGCGATAGCCAAGCCGTTCACGCAAGCGCTGCTCAAGCGGGTCGCAGCGATTGAGATTGGCGATCCGACTCGCCACGCGGGCGTCCTGTACGGGCCGATGATCAACGCGCGGTTCCTGGAAGGATTTTTGCAGCATCTTTCGTGGGGCGGCATCGAAGGTGCGCGGCTGTTGACCCGTCCCAAGGGACGGATCACCGTGCGGAACCGGCCGCGTAGCTTCGCCGGGGATGCCGACCGCGGGATGTATGTGTTTCCGGCCGTCTGGGGCGGGGTGGAGATCGGGATGAAGATTGCGCAGACGGAAATCTTCGGGCCGACGATCAACCTCATCGCGGTGCGGGATTTCGACGAGGCGATGGCGGTGGCCAACGGGACGCCGTATGGGTTATCGAGCGCGATCTACACGCGGAACCCGGTTTGGCGGATGCGGTTCAAAACTGAAATTCAGGCGGGGATGGCCAGCGTGAACAATTCGACCACGGGGGCGGAAGCGCACCTGCCGTTCGGGGGCGTGAAGAACTCGGGCAACGGCACGCGAGAGTCGGGCATTTGGGTGATCGACGCCTACACGCGCTGGCAGGCGGTGAATGTGGACGATTCGGGCGGGCTGCAACTGGCGCAGATTGAAACGGCGCAGGTGCAGGCGAAGGCGGCGGTCAACTGGACCGGCCTGACGAGCGGCTCGGCCACCAACCGGCGCGCGCATGGCGGCCGCGCATGAAAGGTGTGATCCTGGCCGGCGGGACCGGCTCACGGCTGTTGCCGCTCACGAAGGTCACCAACAAACACCTGCTGCCGGTGGGGCGCAAGCCGATGATCCTGTGGCCGGTGGAAAAACTGACGGCCGCGGGCATCCGCGAAATCCTGATCGTGACCGGCACCGAGCACATGGGGGACATCGTGAATTTGCTCGGCAGCGGTGTGGAGTACGGCTGCGAGTTCACCTACAAAGTCCAGGACCAGGCGGGGGGCATCGCGCAGGCGCTGGGGTTGGCGAAGAACTTCGCCGCGGGCGGGAAGCTGTGCGTGATTTTGGGCGACAACATTTTTGAAGACAGCTTGGCGACGGCGGTGCAGGCGTTTGCGGCGCAGCCAGCGGGCGCGCGGATTCTGCTCCGGCGCGTCCCCGACGCCAACCGCTACGGCGTGGCCGACCTGGACGCGGCGGGGCGGGTGGTGGGGATCGAAGAAAAGCCGGCGCAGCCAAAGTCGGACTGCGCGGTGACGGGAATTTATTTTTTCGACTCGAGCGTGTTCGAGGTGATCACAATGCTGAAGCCGTCGGCGCGGGGCGAACTGGAAATCACCGACGTGAATAATTTTTATATCCGCGCCGGGACGATGCAGAGCGGGTTTCTGGAAGGGTGGTGGACCGACGCGGGGACGTTTCAGTCGCTGGCGCGGGCAAATCAGCAGGTCGAACCGCCGCCGGCCGGTGCAAAGGACGCGCGGTGAAAAAGCGGCGGCCAAAACCGGACCGAGCGGGTGGGGGAGCGGACGCGAAGGCGGCGCCGGTCTCGCAGATGGCCGGCGTGCGCATCGAACCGCTGGCGCGGCACGACGACGCGCGCGGCTGGCTGACAGAATTATTTCGCGCCGATGAATTGCCGGGCGGGGGAACGCCGGCGATGGCCTATGTATCGGCCACGCGACCGGGAGCGGCGCGCGGGCCGCACGAGCATGTCCGGCAGACCGATATTTTCTGTTTTCTGGGTCCGGGGACCTTTGCCGTCTACCTGTGGGACAACCGGCGGCGGAGCAAAACCTTCGGGCGCGCCGAACGGTTCGAACTGGGTGCGGACTGCCCGGCGCGGCTGACCATCCCGCCCGGCGTGGTGCATGGCTACCGCAACATTTCGCGAGTCGAAGCGGTCTGTTTCAATGCGCCGAACCGCCTGTATCGCGGGCGCGGCAAGCGGGCGAAGGTCGATGAAATCCGGCACGAGGCCGATCCGGCTTCCCCGTTTCGGATGGAGTGACCGATGACCAAAGGGCGGCTGGAGGCGTTCAGCGACGGGGTGGTCGCGATCCTGATCACGATCATGGTGCTGGAACTGAAAGTACCGGAACGCGCCGATTGGGCGGGGCTCCAGGCGGTGCTGCCAAAGCTGTGGTACTACCTGTTGAGTTTTGTTTTTCTGGGCATCTACTGGAACAATCACCACCACATGCTGCACGTGACGAAAAAGGTGACCGGCGGCGTGCTGTGGGCGAATCTGCATCTGCTGTTCTGGCTGTCGCTGGTGCCGTGGCTGACGGCGTGGATGGGGCAGTCGCATCTGGCGGCGCTGCCGACGGCGGCCTATGGCGTGGTGTTGTTGTGCGCGGCGTTTGCCTACTGGCTGCTGCAGGGACGGATCATCGCGGCGGAGGGGCCGGATTCGACGCTGGCCCAGGCGGTGGGCTCCGACTGGAAGGGCAAGCTGTCGCTGGTTTTTTACGCGCTGGCCGTCGGTGCGGCCTTCTGGCGGCCCTGGGCGGCGGTGGTGCTGTATGTGGTCGTGGCCGGGATGTGGCTGGTGCCCGACCGGCGGATCGAGAAGAAAATCACGCAATGATGCGGGCCGCGGCCGATAGCCGTGGCCTGAAAGTGTCGCAGCGGCCCGGAGCGGTCCGTAGCGACCGGCTCAGGCATTGCGGACGACGGTTTCGGCTTCGCCGAGGCTGATGGCGGACCAGTCCTTGCCATTTTTCGAGTAGCGCACGAGGATCTGGCCGGGCTGCTGGCCTTCGGCGGGCAGCACGTCGAGCTGGATGTCGAGTTCGGCTTCGGTGCGGGCGAGGTCGCGGCGGTAGCTGTTGAGCAGCACCGTCGAATCGATCGGAGCAAGCACCACTTGGATGTGGCCGGCCTTGGTGTTGGCGGTGATGTTTTTGACTTCGCGGATGAGCCGCATGGCGAGGGTGTGGGCGGATTTGACCATGCCCGCACCGCCGCAACTGGGGCAGTTGTTGAAGAGTTCGCGCTTGACCGAATGCCGGATGCGCTGGCGGGTCATTTCGACCACCCCGAGGTGGCTCATGGGCAGCATGTTGATGCGCGCGCGATCCTTGGCCAGATACAGACGCAGTTCGCGTTCGACCTTGTGGCGGGCTTCGGCGGTGTCCATGTCGATGAAGTCGATCATGACGAGGCCGCCGACGTCGCGCAGCCGGAGCTGGCGGGGAATTTCGCGGGCAGCCAGCATGTTGGTTTCGAACAGGGTTTTTTCGTTGCCCGCCTTTTCCTTGTATTTGCCCGAGTTCACGTCGATGGTGACCATCGCCTCGGTCTGTTCGACCACCAGGTAGGCGCCCTGGCCGATCGGGACTTTGCGGTGGAACAGGCTTTCCAACTGCTTTTCGACATCGAAGCGGTGGAACAGCGGGACGTTGACGTCGGACATGCGCAGGCGGCTGATGCATTCGGGCATAACCGATTCGAAGAAATCGCGCAGGCGGTGGTAGGCCGATTCGTCGTCGACCCAGATTTCGGCGATGTCTTCGGTGAAGTAGTCGCGGACGACGCGCATGACGAGGTCGGACTCTTCGTAGACCAGTTTCGGCGGCTGGGAGCTTTTGACGGCGGCCTTGACGGTGTCCCAGAGGCGGATGAGGTAGCCGAGGTCGGCGCCGAGTTCCTCGGTGGTGCGGCCCATGCCGGCGGTGCGGACGATGACGCCGACGTCGGGCGGAGGATTGGTGTCGAGCAGGCGGCGCTTGAGGATGCGGCGTTCGCGATCGTCTTCGATTTTCTTGGAAATGCCCAGGCGGTCGGAAGCGGGCATCAGCACCAGGAAGCGGCCGGGGATGGACAGGTAGGTGGTCAGCGAGGGGCCCTTGGTGCCCATGCTTTCGCGCGAGACCTGGACGAGAACTTCCTGGCCGGCAACCAGCATGTCTTCGATCTTGGGTTCGTCGCCGCCGCTGCCGCGGCCGCCACGCCGGCGGGGCTTTTTGAGCAGGTCGGTGTAGCCACCGTCGGGGGGCAGCACGTCGGAAACATGCAGGAAGCCGTTGCGTTCGGCGCCAATGTCGATGAACGCGGCCTGGAGGCTCGGTTCGACATTGATGACTTTTCCTTTGTACAGGCTGCCGGCTTTGACGCCGCGCCCGAGCCGCTCGACGAAGATGTCGTCGAGGATCCCGTTTTCCAGGATGGCGACGCGCACTTCGTCGCCTTCGGCGGAGTTGATGAGGAGGGTGCGTTTGGGAGTAGAGGCCATGATTCAAGTTCTCGCTTTTCCAGGGAACCGGCGGCTCAGGCGCAGGACACTTCGTCCGCTGCCTCGTCCGATTCCGCGACCAACGTTTCGACGACGGGTTGCTTCCACCAATCCGCGTCCAGGAAATTCACCACCATGGGGAGCAGGCCGACCGAGGTGCGTTCGACCGTGCCGACGGGCACGACGTCGCGTTCGGTGAGCGCCGCGGGTGAGGGCATCGGCCCTGAAAGCGCCCGCAGCGCGGCGGCCAGTTCCGCCACACGGGGCACGGCGCCATCGCCGTGCCGGATGATCCAATCGAAGCTGCCGTCGGGCAGGACGGCGATGCGCACCAGCGCGCGACGCACGTCCACCAGGCGGCGGCGGGGGTGCGTATTGCCGCGCTTGGGCGGCAGCACGCGGGGAACCTCGAACCGGGGCAGCTCGTGCAATACGGCGACGGCCTCCGGGCGAATGGCTTCGGCCCGCGCAGCGGCGGCGGCCCAGCGAAAGCGGCTGAAGGCGGCAATGGCGCCGGCGCGGACCGGCGCGGTGAGGCGGGCGGCGACGATCTGCAGATCGGGCGGCAGACAGCGGTTGAGGCGCGCCTGCACCTGCGGCGGCGGCAGCCAGGCGGTGAGTTCCAGTTCCAGGGGATCGGCCAGGGCGGCCACGCCGACTTCCAGCGCGGCCGGCAGGGACAGCCGGACCTGCGGGTTGAATCCGGCGGTCCAGCGGATCGGCAGGGCGGCGCGGCGCACCGCCCGCGCGAAGACGGTCATGAGGTCATGATGCGATAGAAAGCGCAACAGGCCGGTTTTCCGGAAGTTCAACAGCTGCTTCTGAACCAGCGGCTGCGCGGCCGCAATTCCCGATTTGGTCATGTACATCCAATCAGGCCTGTGACGGAGCGACTACGGCTGATCCGGCTGCGTGGTCGTATCGTCCTGGACATCCAGCGAAGGCATGGACATTTCGTCCTGAATCTTCGCCCGGTCCCTGGCGGCCTGCTCCTTGTCGTTGAAATCGATGATGGACGGCTCGATCGAAATGAAGGTGTCGTCCACGGTTTTCGAATTGCTGTGGTGGCGGAAAAGGAAGCCGATGATCGGCAGGTCGGCCAGGAAAGGCACTTCGTCGATGCTTTGGGTATCGGTCGTCTGCTTGACGCCGCCGATGATGGCGGTCTCGCCGTTGCGCAGGAGCAGCTTGGCGAGCATGACCTTGTTGGCGGTCTGCGGCAACTGCAGCACCACGCCGTTGGGGCCCTGGAAGGTCTGCATCTGGACCAGGGTTTCGAGCTTGGGCACCACAGTCAGCATGATATTGTTTTCCACGCCGGTGACGTGGGGCAGAATGAGCAGGGTCACGCCCTCGTTGATCGGCGAGTTCGGCGCTTCGGCGAAGCTCGAGACCTCACCGCCGGTGGCGGTGGTGGAAAGCTGCTGCGATGCAAAGCGCAAAAGCTGGCCGACCGAAATGATCGCCTCTTCATGGTCGAGGGTGATGAGCAACGGGGCCTGGATGATCTTCGACTTGGTTTTGCTGCGGATCATTTCCATGATGATCTTGCCGCTGATCGACATCGTCGCGGGCGAATAGGAGTTGGTCAACTGGGTGCCGTTGAAACCGCTGCCACCGCCCTTGGCGGCCAGCGCGGCGGGGGTGAGGTACTGGATCAGGCCGGAGGTCGGATCGGTCTGGCTGACCAGAGTCAGGCGGCCGAGCAGGCTCTGCGACAGGTTTTCGTTGCCGCCGAAGGAGAACGGAAAGCCGTTGTTCAGGCTGGTGGAGTAGTCCTCGCTGACGCTCAACCCCGAACCCGGACCGGAAGCCCAGTTGAACCCGATCTGCTCGGCATCGGAGTCGGTCATTTCGATGATCTTGACCGAGATGTGAATCTGCTTGGGGGCGGTGTCGAGCAGGAACAGGAGCTGCTCGATTTCATCCAGCTTTTTGGGTGTGTCGGTCACGACCAGCGCGTTGGTGTGCTTTTCGAAGATGATCTTGCCGCTCGGGCTTTTCACCGATTCGAGCACTTCCAGGAGGCCCTTGCCGGCTTCTTCGGTGGCGCCCTGGACCTTCTGGACGATCGGGTCGCTGAAGTTGGCGCTGTACTGGTTGCCCAGGGGCTGAATGTAATTCAGCTTGATCATCCGCGTTTCCTGCTCTTCCTGGAGCTGAGCCAGGGTGGCGATGCGCAGGGTGTTGAATTTGTCGTCGATCACGGTCAGACCGACGGGCTTGGTGATCATGTCCAGCGCGGTGCGCCAAGGCACGTTTTTCAGGTGCACGGAGAGGTGCTCGGCGCCGACATTCGGCGACATGATGATGTTGATGTCGGGGGCCTGCTGGCGAATCAGGTTGATGATATCGAAGACCGATTTGTCGTTGACTTCGAGATCGACCTTTTTGGGCTGGTCGATGGTGATGATCTTGTCGGCGATCTTGGTTTCATCCAAGATCAGGAAGTATTTGTCGGCCAAGGCTTCGAGGGCGACGCGCCAGTGCACGTCATTGAGCTGGATGGTGACCTTGAGGCTGCGCAGCGAGTCGTTGGCGAAGACGAAGTTGACGCCGCTGGCCTGGTGAATGCGATCAATCACCACGGAAAGGTTCTGGTCGACGAAGTCGAGGTTCATCATGCCGGAGGATTCGGCGTTGGTCTGCGAGCTGCCGGCGTTGACCGTGACCACCCTTCCATTGTCGCCGCCGTCGTCTTCGGCCCGGAGGGCCGGCGTGAGACAGCCCGTGAGCAGCATAGCGAGCGCGAAACCGGCCGTCCAGACGGAAGGACGGTAAGCGCCTTTGAAAAGGGATCTGGTAGCCAAGTGCAGTCTCCCTATCGTGAACCCGGCGCGGTCAAACGATCGCGCCCGAAGGAACCCTTGGGGTCCTGATGGCCGGCGGCAAAACCGCAGCCGAGTTCAGGGAGCGGAGGGCAACCCCTGCCAACAATTACACCGGCATCGCTGCCGGGTACCCCGCTCAAAAAATCCGCGTTCTGGCACATTCCCCACCATTGTAGGGAACTCCCGTGATTTGCATGCGCGAAACCGGCTGCAACGTGCCAGAATTCCAAAAATCTGACCCCCTCCAAGAGGTCGAAAGCTTATTCTAATTGCCTTCCGTGGCATCCGGTTGGAAGACCACGGCCGAATTCCATCCTCTCCCTGCCTGCCCGACCGGCGACCGGCGGGCGTGAATCCATCAGCGTTTGCCCTTGCCGCCCGCCTTGGTATCGTCGTCCCCTTTTTTCTGCGGCGGATAGGGAATTTTGAACAGCGCTTGGTGCTCGAACCGCACGAACACACCCGTCGGTGTCACGCCGACGATTTCGATCGCCATTTTTTGGACCGCCGGGAGTTCCTTCGGGGCGATCGTTTCATTGACCTTGAAGACCGCGCTGGGCGCGCCGCCGCGGAACAGCACGCTGCCGGCCGGCCAACTGGGGTCCTCGGTGTTGGCCTGCAGCGCGACGATGTCGAAGTCCGCGTTCTGCAGCACGTTGTCGTTGAATTCCAGCCGCAGCTTGACGATCGAGGTCATGTGCGAGGCCGCCCGTTGCAGGTGGGACGCGGCGGAGTTCCAGTAGTCCAGGGGCAGCCGCTGTTCCGGGGTGCACTTGGAGTAGGGGATCTGGCCGATCTTGGTGCGCGTTAAATCCAGTTCAGCCATGCAGGCGGTCAGCTTCCCGGCCGCCAAATGCAGCGGCGTGTCGTCGTTGGTGACGGTGTTGTACATCGACATCGCGGCCAGTGCACTTTTGTAGGCGGCGAGCGACTGGGCGTACATGTCCGGGAGACTTTTGAGCATCGCATCGGTGGAAATGGTGGGGGTGGTGTTGACCGCCGGGGTTTTGGTCGTGACCTGGGTCATGCGGCGGTCGAAGGAGAATGGTTCCCGGGCCTTGGCGTCCAGCCCGAAGGTCCAGACCTCTGTGTGGGTTTCCAAACTGTAGGTCAGCGGCGGCACATCGGTGTCGATGTCGGCGGCGGCGGCGGAGGCGTTAAGCGGCGTCACGCCAGCCTGCGGACCGCCCGGCATGCCATCGCCAGTGTCGGGCGCGGCGCCATTGCCGCCGACGACAGGCGGGGTGTTCCCAGCACTCGGCGCGGGCGCGGTGGGCGCAGCGGGCGGGGCGGGCGGCGGCGTGTTGGGTTTGGCATCGGCGGCGGGCAAAGTCAAACAGGCACTCAAACTCAGCAGCAAAGCGGGCAGGAACGCAGCGCGAATCATGCGCTGAGCCCGGGGGCTCGGCAGGGACACCGCGGACAGGTCGGCCGGGCCGGGCTGGCCCGGTTGGGCGGGTTGGGGGGGCAATGAATCAGGTCGCATCGGTAGGCTCCAGGCTCCTTGCAGGGGCGTCACTTGCCGTTCTCGTCGATGTAATAGGCCAGCAGGGTGAGTTTGGCGCCATGCTTGAGATCGGGATCGAGGGTCTTGGCGCCGCTAGGCTGGAAGTCGAAATCCTTGACCTTGAACAGCCGGTAGCTGCCGTTGTCTTTGCCTTCTTCGCCGGTGGATTCGCGGCCTTCTTCGATTTCCTTGAGCAGCCGGATCATGTCCTTGTAGGTGCCGGTGATGTGAATTTCGATTTCACGCGAATACACCGGAATGTTGACTTTGCCCGGGAGGTGTTCGCGGGTGGGCGGCTTCATCGACAGGCTTTGAAATTGGAAATTGTTGGCGGCCAGCAGATTGGGCAGGTCGTCGCGGAAGAAGTTGGAGACCTGATCGGAGTCCGGCAGCATTTTCTTTTCGACTTCGTATTCCGCCTGAGCGAAGCCGATGCGCTTGGCGTTTTTCTCTTCTTCTTTGAGCTGCTTTTCCTTGTTGGCTTTGTCGGTGTTGGCCTGGGCGTACTGGGTCTGCGCGTCGGAATAGCCCTTCCAGACGAAGTAGAAGGCGCCCCAGCAGGGGAGCACAAAAGCCGCCGCCACCGCGATGGTGATCAGGATCAGCTTGCGTTCCGACATGTCCCGAATCGCCATGACCTACTCCAACTTCCTTCCGTCCGTCGCGCCGCCTGCGGGCCGGCGGCAAACTTACCTTCTGTGGGCCGCCGCGGCGGCCACTCTGGGATCGGTCAGATGCCCAATGTGAAACTCGATGGAGAAGTCCATGGTGGCCGCCATGGTGGGCATGTTCACGAACTGCATGTTGGCGGCCGGCGCCGGCACATCGACGCCGCTGGGATTCCACTTGTTGAAGCGGACCGGATCGTAGATCAGCCCGCCGAATTCGTTGATTTTGTACAGCTCCACCCCCTCGAGGATCAGGGTTTCGACCTGCTGGGCGATTTTGTTTTCGGGTACGCCCTGGTCATGCAGTTCCTTGCTCCATTTGGTGCGGTAGGCGTTCTTTTTGTCGTCCATGGCCTTCTGGTATTGATCGTTGCGGATCTGGAGCGCCTGTTTTTCGATTTCGGCCACGTTCCCGCCCTGGATCTGGTCGGAGTCGGTATTGAGGGGGAAGTAGATTTTTTCCAGGTCGGTGGCGAGCGCGTCGACGCGCGGATCGTTCATGTAGGTGGCGCCGGTGTAGCGGTTGAGGGTGTCGATGAAATCGCCCATCCGGACGCTGATTTCCTTGGGCGTGGAGCCCAGGATTTCGACGCTGCAGTTGATCTGGAATTTGGTGTTGGATTCCTTTTTCAACTGGAAATGGCGGGTGATGGCGTTGTTGTCGCCCTGCTTGTCCATGGCGGTCATCATCTGGTAGAAGCGGTAGTGGAAGCGGCCCCACAGCAGGCGGTCTTTGCGCAGGCTTTCGATCGCGTCGCTCATGGTATTGATCGTGGCGATCTGCGCGGTGATCTTTTTCTGCGCAGCGATTTTTGCATCCAGCGTCTGGTTGTCCTTGTGGATCATCGCGGTGTCTTTTTCAAGACCCTTGGTGGTGGACCAGTACTTGATGTCGAGGAACAGGCCGAGGAGCGGGATGAGCAGGCCGGCAAGAATGACGAACATCCGCGCGGGCGAGGTGCCCTCGGGCGGTCGTTTCTCGGGGGGGAGCAGGTTTACTTTAATCATGCCGTTTCCGTCGCCGGCCGCCGCACCCGGGCACTCAAGGCCCCGGCGCTGCAGCGCTTTCCCCAGATCAACTCAGACCGCGAATCCGACTGGCCAGCCCGACCGCGATGGCGTATTCCGAGTTGGTTGCGCTGAAGGCGGCCGAATTCAGGGCCGCGCCGTCGAGCGCCAGGCCTTCGGTCGGATCCCAGAGACGAACTTCGAGGCCCAGCACCTGGCTGAGTTGGTTGTCCATGCCCGCCATCAGGCTGGAACCGCCCGACAGGTACACGGTTTTCACCGCGATTTCGTGCTGGCCTTCGAAGAAATCGAAGGACAGGCGGATTTCGGCGGCGAGGTCGTCCAGCACGCCCTGGATGGCGTCCTGCATGGATTCCAGCGCGCCGCCCGGGTCTTCCTTCATGCGCGCCACTTCGGCCTGTTCTTCGTTGAACCGGGTGGAGATGGCTTCGGTGAAGTCTTTGCCGGCGATGTAAATTTCGCGGGTGAACAGCGACTGCTGGCCACGCAGCACGTTGACGCAGGTTTTGACATTGCCGATGTCGATCAGCGCGCGGACTTCGTCGTCGGGGATGCCCATCAGCATGTTGCGCAGTTCGAAGGCGTTGCCGAGGGCGAACAGGTCGATGTCGATGATCTGCGGCACCAGCCCGGCGGCTTCGATGATGGTGGTGTGGTCTTCGATCAGGGATTTCTTGACAGCGACCAACTGCACCTTCATCTGGCCCGGGCCGCCGCTGGACTGGTCTTCGATGCGATGGCAGTCCAACTGAACTTCGTCGACTTCAAAGGGAATGTACTTGTCGGCTTCGTAGATGATCGCCTGGCGCATTTCGGCTTCGCCCATTTCGATCATGCTGATGGGGCGAATGATGACGCTGCGGCCGGACACGGCGGACACCACTCGCTTGCTCTTGATGCCCGAATCACGCACCAAGTTCTCAATGATGCTGGGCAACTGTTCAAGGTTGTGGACTTTGGCTTTGCCGATGCCGGTAATGGTCAACGCATCCCGCTGCAGCGTGATTTCCACCGCTTTCACGGTTGTATCGCCGATATCGAGGCCGAGAATGCTTTTCCGGCGTCCGAGAATCACGTCCTGCACTCCTGTGCGCACGTTCCGGCGCACACTGCTGCGCCGGAGCCGGCCCACGGTGAGGACGCTGTAAGACGTTCCAACCGCAGGCGGACTGGTGCTGCCGACTGTTTTAATGCCCCCACAGTATAGTGATAGGAAGTCGCCTCGTCAATTCCTGATGTGCCAAAATCGCCCCTTGTGCAGGCGTCCCGCCGGCCCCGGCCAGGGGCGCCCGCAAGGCCCGGGCGGCCACGGCGAACCCACTTGTGCAGGAATTTGCCAAGAAAATGCGTCTCAGGAGGGTGATTCGGCCGATATTGAACCAGGGGGCTTCACCGTTCAGATGGTTATTGAATTTTCTTGTGCGTTTTAATAAGATGTCTCATGCGCCCTGTGAGTGAAGCCCTGCGCCCCCGGTTGCAGCACGGCTGCACAGCCTGGAGCGGTTCGGTGTGGGGGAGTTTGCCTGCGTGTTGCCCGCCAGTCTGAACCTGGATCGTCTGTCGGTCGCGCTGTTCACCTCCAGTGATGCGCTCGCGGGGTCGCTTTACACCATCCTGACCGGCGCCAACTTCAAAAAAGTACACCTGCTGGAACGCTCGGTCGAAAGCATTGCGATTCTCGAAGCCTTCGACACCGCGCCTGAAATGGTCCTGGTGGATCTGAACCAACTGCCGGAGCGCGCCGATTTCCTGCACCGGTTGACGCGCAGCTACCTGGGCCCGGTGCTGGGACTGGTCGAACCGGTCGACCGGGCGGTGGCCGCCGATGCCAACGGCTGTTTGGGCGGCTGGTTCCCCTTGTGCAGCGGCGACCTGAGTCCGGCCGGGTATCTGGCCTGCGCGCTGCCGATGAAAATGGAATCGGTGCTGATCGAGCATCAGACGCAGCAACTGGTCCAGGGCGACCAGAACCGCACGCAGCGGTTGTTCATCAACGTGCTGACGGTGATCAACAAGATTCTTGAAACGAAGGACCCCTACACTCGCTTCCATTCGCAGTCGGTGGCCAAGTGGTCGCGGCAGATCGGCCGGGTGCTCGACCTGCCCGAGGACGAACTGAACCGGCTGACGCTGGGGGCGCTGCTCCATGATTTCGGCAAGGTGGGGGTGAGCGACGACCTGCTGAACAAGCCCAGCTATCTGACCGCGGAAGAATATTCCAGCATGAAAACCCATCCGGTGATCGGGCGGGAGCTATTGCGGTCGATCGAGGACTTGCAGGACGTGCTGCCGATCATTGCGCACCACCACGAACGTTGGGACGGGCGGGGCTATCCGGACGGGCTGGCGGCGGAGGCGATCCCGTTGTGGGCGCGGATCGTCTGCATCGCCGATGCGATCGACACGATGGCGACCCCGCGCAAGTACAAGCCGGCCTTCCCGCTGCCGCAGGTCATCAGCGAGATCCGTGCCTGTTCGGGGCAGCAGTTCGACCCCAAGCTGGTGGACATCTGCGTGCGGATTCTCGAGACGCGCATCCGGGAGAAGGAGGCGCTGGAGAAGGAATTCTCGGCCAAGATTCAGCGCCAGTCGCAGCGCCACGCGGCGATTCACGATGAAATTGAGCAGGCGCTGCAGGTGCAGGCGGAGCAGGAAAAAATCGAGGGAGATCTGGTGGAAATCGTCGACGCCGGCGCCGATACGAGCGCCGACCCGATCAAGGAATCGGCCGACCTGGACCAGCTTTTCGGGCCGGAATGAGCGGGTTGGCGGCACGCTGAGTTCCTGAATTCAGTCGCCCTCGTGCCGAATCCGAGCGCCAAAATCAGGCTTCCCAACTTCAGATTCCGAATGCCTCTGTAGAAATCTTCGCCTTCGTGACTTTTTCTTGGCACCGATAGGGGCCGGATTTGGGTAGCCCGGGATCGAATGACCTGTGCATTACCCACACCGCCTGCATGCGCAAGATCGTGGTGATCCTGAACGCCCGCGTGCGAGAACAGATCGTGGAGAATCCGGCGTGGAATCAAAAAACCGCTCGATTTTCGACACAGTCGATTTTTGCGCATGACCCGGGAGGGCCGACCGTCAAGTCGGCTTCTTCGCGCCAACGGCGCGAGGGTTCAAAGCCAAGGGTTGCCGGAGGTCTTCCGCAGGCACCCCGCTGGTGCGCGGTCACCTCGACCGCCCGCGCGGGCCCTGTCAGGCAGGTGCGATGTCGCGATTCCCTCGCTCGGCCGCGCGGAGCGTTGCGGGCAAAACGTCGAAATGCATTCGCTTCGATGAATGCCGAGTGCAGTTCCGCGCGATGGAAGGTCGGGTGCGTGGTTCTGCTGCGGGTCGCGCGGGAGCGTTGCTGCGCACCGCTGTCCCAGTAGACGGCTTCCGCGCTGCGCGCTACAGCCGTCTACTGGGCTATGAGTCTGCCGCGCCTCCGGCGCTAAAAGCATCCTGCGGGCGGTGGCCTTGTGGCGTGGTTTCAAGAACGGAGGTGAAAACTGCGGCTGGAAAACAAAAGGGCACCCAAAAAGTGCTGGGTAATGAACAGGTCGAATGACCCCGGGTTGGAGGGTCTTGGC
>JBOHNC010000405.1:0-19662 GCA_050730415.1 Planctomycetota bacterium | reverse complement strand
GGGCTGCGGTCGCCGAATCCGAGCGGAAGCCCGCTCGGATCGCTCCCTCCCGCCCCCCGCCGCCGGTGTCTCGTGCCGGACGGCACGAGCCAGCCCGGCTCAGGGCACAGCGGAGCACAAGGGGGATTGGGAGGCGAATTAAAAACGTCCAGAACGGTGGGACAGACGGCCCTCAAAGACTGCCAGGAAAATGACTTGTGCCTAAAAGTGCTCCATTCGGCCATAGGCCCGTTCCACCTATGCCGACGGTGGTTTGAACGGCGATTCGCGAAAGTGGCGTTGTAGTGTTAGAAGGTGTGCATTTTCATGCAGGCGTAGCGGTAGAACTGGGATTCCTGCATGGCGTCGTCCATCATTTTCGCGTCGGCGGCCGGGCCGCTTTTACCGGGGAATTTTTTGAACCAGTCCTGTTCCGCGTCCGACCACAGGTCTTCGGCCTTGTTGAAATGTTCGACGGCTTCGTCGATGTACTTGTTCAGCACCTGGCTGGCCTGTCCGGTGCCGTGCGAAATATGGTCGGTGAACAGGTCGTAGCCGAGTTTGAATTCCTTTTTGCCTGCCAGCCACTTCGCGTTGCCGGCGTAGAATTCGCCGCTCCCGGCGCCGCCCGCCGGTGCGGCGGTTCCGCCGGTGGCCGGTTTGGGAGCGGCCATCTGCTTTTGAATTGTCGCGATATTGGCCTCCCAGACCTGCCGATTGGCATCGCAGTCGGCGATGTTTTGCCGCAGGCCCTCGACACCGGCGCCGTTTTGCAACGCCTGCTGCAGGACGGTGGCCCAGAGGTCGGAGGCGGTGCTGATTTTCTGGATGGCGGCCTTGTAGTGGCCGATCGCTTCCTGGCCGTTGGTGTCGTCGCCTTTTTTACTTTCGGCCATGGCTTCTTCGCACTGCTTGGCGCCGGCCTTGTAGTTGGTCTGGTCGTAGGGATTCCACACGGCGGCGGGCGGGTTGGGCTGGACAGGCGGGGTGCTCGTGCCGCCAGCGGGGGGCGGCGTGCCGGTGTGATTGGCTTCCGCCGTGGCGGGTTTTTCACGCGTCTGCTGGTTGGGCGGGACGGAGGTTCCGGAGTTGGCGGGCGTGGCGGGGGTGGCGGGGGTGGTGAGCGGTTGGCCCGAAGCGACCGGTGGGGCGATGGCGTGGCCTGGCGCAGCGGCGGTTCCGGCGGCGCCGACGGGCGGGCCCTGCCAGGCCGGTTCGGGGGTGGTCAGCATGGCCATCTTGACCGGTTCCTGACGGGCCGGTTGGGCCGGCGCCGCTGCGGAATTTTGCTGGTCGAGAAGAAACTCGGTTTCCTGCCGCCGGCGGTCGCGGTCCTTCTGCCAGGCTTCGTATTGCACCGAGAACTGCTGGTCCATTTTCTGCAATTGGGCTTTGGTCACGTGCCACTGCGCCAGCGTGTTTGTTTTGAGTTGATCCCAACCGGTGGTGGCGTCGGCCAGCGTCTGCTGGCGCTGTTCGGCGGTGACGAACAGCGGCCAGCGGCCGTATTGGAAGCGATACCAGCCGATGCCCGCCACGGCGAGCACCACGACCGGCAGGACGACCAGGACAAGCAGCGGGCTGGTGCTCCGGCTGCGTGCGCGCAGGTGCTTGGTGGTGTCTTCCTTGCGCCGCGCCGGCGGATTGCCGCCGCCATGCGACTTTTGCACCGGCTTGGCTTTGCCCTTGGTTTTGCCCGTGCCGCCCGATTTGGCCATGACTTGCGCCTCTGCTGCTGGAACTCGCGCTGGTTGGACGCGCCGACCGCGCCGAAGTTGCAGAAATTATACTCCGGCGCGACGCGAACCAAACGCATTTCCCCGCCTTCCTGTCCCACGCCGTTGCCTCCGCCCCGCAGTCGCCGAAATTCCGCTCGCAGCGCCCGCCGGCCTGCCCCCCCGGCCGGACGCCCCGCGGATACAATGGCCGGATCGAAAAATCGCTGTCGGGAATCCGCTGCATGCTTGCTCATCTTTTGTCCGCCACCACCATCGGGATCGACGCGGCGCCGGTCGATGTGGAAATCGACATTCAGCCGGCCTTCGAAAAAGACCAGATCAACATCGTCGGCCTGCCGGACGTGGCGGTGCGCGAATCGCAGCACCGGGTCCGCAGCGCGATCGTCAATTCCGAATTCATCCTCAACGGCCCGTCCAAAATCGTGGTCAATCTGGCGCCGGCGGAAACGCGCAAGGAAGGCCCCACCTACGACCTGCCCATCGCGCTGGGCATTTTGGCCGCCACCGAGCAACTGCCGCTTGCCGCCATCGCCGACGGGCTGTTCCTGGGCGAACTGGCGCTGGACGGCCGCCTGCGCGCGGTCCGCGGCGTGCTCGCCGCCGCGCTGTTGGCCAAAGAGCGCGGAGTGAAGTTTCTGGTGGTGCCCAAAGACAATGCGGCTGAAGCCGCGGCGGTGGAGGAGCTTCCGGTTTTCGGCGCGGAGAGCCTCGCCGCGGTCGTGGGCCACTTGCGCCAGGCGCTGCCGATTGCGCCGACGGTTTTCGCCGCGCCGGCCGAGGGCGCCGACGGGAGCGGGTCGGGGGACGGCGAACTGGACCACGATTTTTCGGACGTGAGCGGTCAGGAGGGGGTCAAGCGCGCACTGGTGGTGGCGGCGGCGGGGCACCACAACATTTTGATGATCGGCCCGCCGGGAGCGGGCAAATCGATGCTGGCCAAACGGCTGCCGACCATCCTGCCAGCGCTATCCACGCCGCAGGCGGTGGAAATCACGAAAATCTATTCGGTCGCGGGGAAGCTGGGCCTGCGCGGCGGACTGATGCGCCGACGCCCCTACCGCGACCCGCATCACACGGCGTCCTACGCGGGCCTGGTCGGCGGCGGCGTGATTCCCATGCCGGGCGAAGTCTCCCTGGCGCACTTGGGGGTGCTGTTTCTGGATGAATTCCCGGAGTTCGACCGGAAAGCGCTGGAGGCGCTGCGGCAGCCGCTGGAAGAACGCACGGTGACGATCACGCGCGCGAGCGCCTCGACGCGGTTTCCCGCCGACATCATGCTGGTGGCGGCGATGAATCCTTCGCCGAAGGGCTTCGACGCGCAGGGCGGGCGGGCCGGCCAGGCGCCGGATCCCTTCGAGATGCGGCGCTACCTGGACAAAATTTCCGGGCCGCTGTTGGACCGGCTGGACATCCACGTGGAGGTCAACGCGGTGCCGTGGCAGGACTTGGCGGACAAATCACGGCGGACCGGGTCGGCGGAAATGCGGACCCAGGTGGAAGGGGCGGTGGCGCTGCAACGGGCGCGCTTTCAAGGGACGCGAACCTATCACAACGCGGGCATGACGGCCAAGCAGATCGAGCAGTGGTGCGTGTTGACGAAGGACGCGGAATTGCTGCTCGAAAGCGCCATGGACAGTTTGAATCTGTCGGCGCGCGCGTTCATGCGGATTCGCAAGCTGGCGCGGACGATCGCGGATCTCGAAGGCCACGCCGGGCCGGAACTGCTGGAGCACCACGTGGCCGAGGCGGCCAGCTACCGGAACCTCGACCGCAAATACTGGTGACCTTGGGCCAGGGGCCAGCAGCCGGGGGCCGGGATCAAGGCTTCATGAGCAATTCGGCGAAGCGGGCGGGGGGCAGGGGCGGGGCGAAGAAAAAGCCCTGAGCGCGGCTGCAACCAAAGGCTTGCACCAGACCGAACTGGTCGGCGGTTTCGATGCCTTCGGGCACCAGGTCGAGCTGGCGGCCGCCGGCCCAGGTGACCACGGCGCGCATGAAGGCGGCGTTGTCCTGGTCGCGACCGAGCCCGGAGACGAAGGTCCGGTCGATTTTCACGCGGTCGGCCGGGTAGTGGCGGAGCGCGGACAAACTGCCTTGGCCGGTGCCGAAATTGTCGACCGTCAGATGCACGCCGCTTTTGCGCAGGTGGCGGAGCACCGCGAGGTGGCCGGGCTGGAGACTCATCCAGGCGGTTTCAGAGAATTCCAGTTCGAGGCCGTCGGGCGGCAGGCCGGTCTGTTCGAGGATCCGCTTGAGCCAGACGACGACGCCGGCGCGGCGGACTTCGAGCGGCGAAAGATTGACCGCGACGCGCAAATTGGCGTGACCGTTGGTGCGCCAGGCGTGGATCTGGCGGCAGGCTTCGGTCATGACGTACTGGCCGAGCGGCAGGATGGTACCGGCGGCTTCGGCTAGCGGGATGAATTCGGAAGGACCGACTGCGCCGAGCCGCTGGGCGTCCCAGCGCAGGAGGGCTTCGGCGGCCAGGATGCGGCCGGAGGGGACATCGACGATGGGCTGATATTCGAGGTGGAATTCGCCGCGGGTAAGCGCCACGGCGATTTCATCGGTCAGAAAGCGGCGGCGGTTGACGGCGCCGTGGAGCCGCGGCACGAAACACTGGTATTGGGCGCGGCCGGTCTCCTTGGCGCAGTACATGGCGGAATCGGCGGACCGCAGGAGCGCATCGGCGTCGCGGCCGTCGTCGGGGAAAAGGGATACGCCGATGCTGGCGGAAATGCGCAATTCGACGGCGCTGAACCGGAAGGGCGACTGGAGGGCGTTGAGGATTTTTTCGGCAATGCCGACGGCGTCGCGGGAGGTGGTATCGCCGGAAAGGATGGCCACGAATTCGTCGCCGCCGAGGCGCGCGATGCGGTCTTCGGTGCGCAGGCAGCCTTGCAGGCGGGCGGCGACGGTGCGCAGCAGTTCGTCGCCGACGTCATGACCATGGGTGTCGTTGACTTCCTTGAAGTGGTCGAGGTCGATGAACAGCACGGCGGCCTGGCGGCGGTCGCGCTCGGCGGCGGCGATGGCTTCGGCCAGGTGCTGGCGGAACAGCAGCCGATTGGGCAGGCCGGTGAGCGTGTCGTGGTGGGCCAGGTGGCGAATCTGATCGCGTGCGCGGCGGGCTTCGGTGATGTCGCGGGCGACGCTGGAGGCGCCCACGATGCGTCCGGAGCCGTCGTCGATGGGGGAAATCGAAACCGAAATGTCGATGCGCCGACCGTCTTTGTGGATGCGTACGGTTTCGAAGTTGCCGATGGTGTCGCCGCGGCGCAGGCGGGCCATGATGGCCTGGAATTCGGCGGTGAAGTCGGGGGGATAGATCAGGGTGACCGGACGGCCGACGGCTTCGGCGGCGGTCCAGCCGAACAGGTCTTCGGCGGCTTCGTTCCAGGACAGGATGATGCCATCGAGATTTTTGCCGATGATGGCATCGTGGGAGTTGCGAACGAGGGTGGCCAGCCAGCGCTCGGCGGCCAGCGCGCGCTGCCGTTCGCCGATGTCGCGGATCACCCCGGTGAACAGGTGGCGGCCGCGAAACTGTTCCCCGATGGAAATTTCGACCGAAAGTTCCCGGCCGGATTTGTGGAGGGCGACGATTTCGCGGCCCTGCCAGGCCAGGGTGCGTTTGCGCGTGCGCAGGTAGCGCACGAAGCCTTCGAGGTGCGCCTGGCGGAGGCGCTCGGGAATCAGCATCGACAGGGACTGCCCGACCAGTTCGTCCGGGCGGTAGCCGAACAACCGCTGCGCGGAGGCGTTGGCGTAGGTGATCTGGTTGCTGTCGTCGATGGTGAGAATGGTGTCGGAGGCGCCTTCGATCACGAGCCGGTTGAGTTGCTCGCGTTCGGCCAGCTGAACTTCGGCGCGGCGGCGTTCATCGACGGCGGCGGCGACCACCAGCCCGATGACGGCGGTGAAGGACATGAAGACTTGCAGCAGCACCAGCGAGGCGGCATGGGTGAACTGGGCGAAGGGCCCGAGGCCATTTTCGGTGCCCCAGACGGCGATGCAGGCGAGCAGGAAGATGGCGGTGGCGGTTTCGCGGCGGCGCAGGCGGAAGGCGGCCCAGAGCACCACCGGCATGGCGATCAGGAACATGGGGTAGTCGGAAATGCCGGCCGGCGCGAGGGGGGTGAAATCCAGCAGGCCAACGGCGATGAAGGCGGTGAAGACGAGCACACTTTCCAGTGCCTGGCGGCGGCTCCAGCGAATCCCCGGCCGGTCGAGCCACAGGATGAGCAAGGGTGCGACGAGAAGCGCGCCGGTGGCATCGCCGAGCCACCAGGTGGCCCAGACCGGCGCGAAGTCAGGCCAGGCGGCCAGGCCGTTGACCACCAGGGCCAGCGTCCCGATGGTGGCCGCCACCGCGGTTGCCAGGAGCGCGCCGAAAATCGCGAACTGGAGAATATCGACGGCGCGGTCACACAAATTGCGGCCGCCGGCAAAGTGCCGGGTCAGCGCCGCGGCGAACAGGGCTTCGAGGGTGTTGCCGGCGGCGATCGTGATCGAGGCGGCAATGCTGCCGGAGGTGGTAAGGTTGACGACGAGGGCGCCCAGAAATACGACGACGGCGGCCGGCGTGTCCCAGAGGATCACGGCGGCGATGGCGATGCCGCTGGGGGCCCAGATCGGGCTGGCGCTGGCGTTGACGGTGGCCAACACCAAGCCCAGCCGGCCGGCCAGCACGTAGACGACAAAAAGGAGGGTGAAGCCAAGCCAGTGGCGGGGGGAGAGTTTTTTCACGCGGAGCCTCCACCCTGCGCCCGTCGCGCGGGGGGGTGACAAGCTGAGTCGGCGGCCATGGCCGGTTGGCCTCGGCGCACCCCAACTTCCTGCAACTGCTGCAACTTCCGCGGGCCGAACCGCAATGGGCCCAAGGCTGGAAAACTCCAGTGCTTACAGTTGTAGTCTAAGGCCGGAGGCCGGGGATTGCAAGCTTTTTGGATGAAGAAATCCATAATTTAAAATACGACCTCCGGCAGGTTTGCACCCAAGTCCTGCCGGAGGTCGTCCTCCCTGTGGGTCATTTCAAAACCGTTTTCCCGCCGCCGGGAAGTTCTCCAGTCGGCTCGTGGTCCGGCTGTTCCAACGCGGCCGCCGAAGACGTGGGGGAAACCGAACGGCCGCGTCAGGATGAATCAGCGTGGAGAACCTCCCTGAAAAGTGAAATGGCGGCGGGAAAACGGTGGATTCCATCGGCCGGCCGGCGCTGCGGGGCGGCTCCGGGCGGCAGCCGCGGTCAGGCTCGAATGAGCATGGGGATGCTGTCGGGCAGGTCGCGGTACACCGCTTCCAGTCGCGGGCCGGCACCGGGCGGGAGCGCGGTCTGCCGCCGAGAGGTCCCCATGATGAGGGCTTCCACGCCCCAGGTGGCGGCGTGATCGAGCAGGACTTCGCCGGGGTTGTCGTGGATGGTGTAGATTTGCAGGACCGGCACATTGGCGCGTGCGCACAGGGCGCTCAGGTGCTGGAAAATATGCTGAGCAACGAGGTCGGCGGCAAAGGTCATCGCTTCCCGTCCGCGCACAGTCAAATGCGCGAAGCCGGGGCGAAATTGGTGTTGGACGTGGAGGGCCAACAGCGCTGCTCGATGGTTCTGCGCAACGCGGATGGCGAAACGAATCAGGGACGGGCCTTCATCGGCCGGGACCAAAATACGCGGCATCCCCGCAGGAATGCGGTTTCCTACAATCATGGACGACCCCCTCTCAGCATAGCTGGGTTAGTGAAAACGCTGCGTCCGGGTGCGAAGACGTGGCCAAAACGACGCGACGGACACCGGGTCCGGGGAGCGCCGCGAACGCGCGATCGGGCGAAAATTCGTTCGCCAGCGGCGTTCGATTCAAGCGATGATGGCGGCGGTTCGGCGCGCTCGAATTCCTGCCGAATTCTCGGTGCCGATCCGTCGAGGGTAGCCATTTGGGTTGTTCAATAACCTGTAAATGAAACGCCGTGCGAATCTTCGAAGCTGATTCCCATCGGCGCCTGGCGCTCAGTTCCGGATCCTCCCTCCGGCGGCTGCAGGTCAAACTCGAAGTGCGATCCGTATGCGCTGGGCGGCACCCATCGGCGCTGGCCCCGCGCTGCCGACACCTGCCGGCAATAGGCGCACAGTCGAGTTCAATATATCCTTCCATTGAAGGCTGCTACACTCAATCATCGAACAGGTTGCAACAATGCACAAGTGCAATTTAATATCCCCAAAGGCCTTTGGCAAGGTCTTTTTAAAAGATTTTCGACACCCCCATTGCAACCGCATTTTGCCCATTGAAACAGCGCCCTTCGAATGGTTCTGATTCAACCCCACCGCCGCAATGTGCGGTGCGGAACGGACTGCTTGCGGGCCGCTGGAGGACTGCACAAGACCTGAAAGGTATTAACTATTATGTTTGTTAGTTATTCGTTAGGACGCGGTAGGGGCTCTGCCTAAATATTTTACACTGGCCGCGCTGCCGGTTTCCGCGGCGGTGCCGCTCAAATGGCTGCGGCAGCGGCCGAAAGACACGGATTTGCAGCGGTTGCTCCACCCACCCCCAGGCTTTGGATTCGCCTGCGGGATGATTTTCCACGCGGCGGAGGGGGCCCCCTGCCGCTCCTGCGCCTGGCCCCGGGCGGTTGTTTGCCTGCTTGGGCGAAGCTGCCCGTCGGGCAAAGGTGAGTAAGGCACAGGGGTGAACCTTGGCGCTCGCAGACCATGCACGCGAGCGAACAGGAGGGGGCCGGTGGCACGGTGAGGAAGCACTGGTTGCGGCGGCGCTCCTTTCGGATATAAAATGCTTTTGGCGCATATGTTTTGCCGGGGAATCCGGTTTGAATCCGGAGCGGGCCCGCCACTGTAAAACCGCACCGCCTTTCGGCTCCTTGCGTGAAGACTGCCACAGCGCGGTCTGAACTGGGGAGCAGAAACCGAGCGGCAGGTTGAGTCAGGATACCGGCTGACGCCTTCACGAACCATGGCTCTCGAGGAAAGGAGCTGGGCGATGTCCCTATTTGCACCTCCCACCGCTGACGCTGTTTCAACCGTTTTCTATTTTTCCCAGCCGGGCCGGCAACGTGGCTTGGCAGGAACTGCCCGCCGCGGCAGGCGTGCGCCGGGATCCGGCTGGCGCACGATTTGGCGCGGAGGTCTCGCGGTGCTGCTGCTGCTGGCGCTGGCCGGCTGCGGGTCGAAGGCCGCGACCACCGTCGGCGGGGGATCGACGCCGGCCGTCGCAGCGGCTTCCAGCGCCCCAGGTCTGCCGGCCGGCGGCGCAGCGACGGGGGTGACGGGGACCGTCGGCACGGCTCCGGCCGGCGCCCCGGGGAGCGCTGGCAGCGGGAGCACGGCGGGAACCGCGGGAAAGGCAGGAACCGCGGGGAGTGCCACCGGCGCTCCGCCAGCGGCGACTCCGCCGGCGCCGGAAATGCACCGCGTGGTGGCGATCGGGCCGAACCTGGTCGAGTACATTTTCGAAATGCATTTGCAGGACCGTTTGGTCGGGGTGAGCGACTTCTGCACCTACCCGCCGGCGGCCAAGTCACTGCCGGATGTCGGCAGCGCGATCGAGCCGAATCTGGAAAAGCTGATTCAATTGCACCCGGACCTGGTGCTGTCCTCGGCGCGAGCGGCCAAGCTGGAAGAAATGGCGGAGCGGGCGAACTACCGCTTCGCCGCGACGCACATCGAATCGCTGGCGGACATTGTGGCCGCGCCGGAGCAGATCGCGACCTGGATGGGCCTGCCCGGCCGCGGCCGGGGGCTGACCCAGCGTATGACCGTGGACCTCGATGCCGTCCGCACCCAGGTCGCCCACTGGCCGGGACGAAAAACGATGGCCCCGCCCCGCGTGCTGGTGCTGATCGCCGACGGCGGCGACAACCGGCTGACCGTCGGGAAGGGAAGCTACCTGACCGACCTGGTCGAATTGGCCGGCGGGCAGAGCGTCACCGCGGCGGTGGCCAAGCCCTACTACCGGCTGGACGAAGAGCAGATCGTGCAGAGCCGTCCGGATGTGATTTTGATTCTGGGCGGCAAGGACTGGTCGGCCGCTGACCAGAAAAAGGCGGTGGCGGCGTGGGATCGTTTCACCGAAATGCCCGCCGTGCAGGCGCATCACGTGACGGCGTTGGCGACCGACTACATCCTGATCCCCGGGCCGCGGATCGCAATGGCGGCGGAGGCCTTCGAACAGGCCATCGGCGCGGCGGCCTGTGCGCGGCCGACAACCGAGCCGCACGGAGGCGCTCCCGGTCCCGGTCCCGGCGCTGGCGCCGCACCGACGACCGAGCCGCATCCATGACGCTGTTTGCGCTGGAAACCGACCCGCTGACGTTTGCCTATCCGGGTGGACCAACGCTGTTGAACGGCATGCCCTTCCGGGCGGCAGCGGGACAGCTAACGGTCCTGATCGGCGCCAACGGCGCGGGCAAAAGCACCTTGATGCGAATTCTGGCCGGGCTGCTGCGCGCCGGCCGGGCGGGCGTGCGGCTGCGCGGGGAGGTCTCGGGCGACCCAGCAGACGGCGCCGGCCGGCGGGCCGAAGGCGTGGAGCTGTCCCGCCTGTCGGCGCGGGAGCGCGCGCGCTGGACGGCGTTTCTGCCGCAGACGGTGGTGCCGCCCGAGGATGTGCGCGTCGAGGAAGTCGTGGCGCTGGGCCGGCACCCGCATGAGCGCTGGTGGTCGCTGCCCGGCCCGGCCGATGCCGAGCGTTTGCGGGTGGCGCTGTCGGCGGTGGGTGCGGCAGGCTTGCTGGGACGGATGTTTGCGGAGCTGAGCGGCGGAGAACAGCAGGCGGTGCTGCTGGCCAGCGTGCTGGTCCAGGCCACGCCGGTATTGTTGCTCGACGAGCCCGGCAAAGCGCTGGACATCCACCATCAGGCGGTGCTGTTCGCGCGGCTCAGGAGCATGGCGGCGGAGGGCCGGACGGTGGTGGCGATCACCCACGATTTGAACATCGCCGCGCGCTACGCCGACCGCCTGGCGCTGCTGCATGGCGGCCACATCGTGGCCGACGGAGCGCCGCGGGAGGTGCTCACGGCGCAGCGGCTGCAGGCGACCTACGGCCCGGACGTAACGGTGGTGCCGGACCCGCGCGACGGGTTGCCGATCGTGCTGCCGGCGGCCGATCTGGGCAGGCCGATGAATCGGGTGGTGCTGGAAGGTGCTGCGCGGGCGGGGGAACCGCGCGGCGACGCGGCGGAGGCGGCGCATGGCGCTTGAACGCCGCACGGTGCTGGTCTTCGTCGGACTGCTGCTGTTTGTACTGGCGGCGGTGGAGGCGTCGCCCTTCGTGGGTGCGGGGTCGATCGATGTGCTCCACGCCTTCCCCGCCTGGTGGAACTGGCAGTTTCACGGCGCGCGGCTCGATCCGGAAGGATCGGCGATGGTGCTCGATCTGCGCCTATTGCGCACGGTGATGGCGCTGTTGGCGGGCGGAGGATTGGCGCTGACGGGCGCGGCCTTTCAAGCCACGCTGCGCAACCCGCTGGCGGAGCCTTCAACGCTGGGGGTTTCCAGCGCGGCGGCGGTGGGGGCCTTCGTGAGCATCGCCTTCCCGGCGCTGCAATTTTCCGTGAACATCCCCCTGCCGGTGCTGCACTGGAAGCTGTGTGTGCTCTCGAGCACCCAGGCGGGGGCCTTCGTCACCGCTCTGGCGGAAATCGCGCTGATCTACGGCGTGGCAAGGCTGTCGGGGCAACTGCGGATATCTTCGCTGCTGCTGGCGGGAGTGACCCTGAGTTTCATGTCGGCCGGCGTGATCTTGCTGCTGATCCACCTGTCCGCTGACCCGTACAAAATTCAGTACTACGAAACGTGGCTGATGGGGTCGGTGGATGTGGTGGAATGGTCGAAAGTGGTGCCGGTGGCGTTGCTGGGCATCCCGGCCGGCCTGGTGCTGCTGTGGCAGGCGCACGCGCTCAATCCGATCGCGCTGGGGGACGATTTTGCGCGCGGGCGGGGGGTGTCGGTGGAGCGGGTCCAGACGCTGATTTTCGTGGCGGGGTCGGTGCTGACGGCGGCGGTGGTCTCGACGGTGGGCCCGATTGCCTTCGTGGGGCTGATCGTCCCGCATTTCGTGCGGCGGCTGGTGGGGTCGGACCAGCGCGCGGTGCTGCTGGCGTCGCTATTGTGCGGCGCGGGGTTTCTGGTCGCCTGCGATGTGGCGGTCCGGTTCGAATATATGTGCTGGAACTGGGCGGGGTTCGAGCAGTTGCCGTTTTTCCCGGTCGGATTGGTGACGGCGTTGCTGGGCGGGCCGATGTTTCTGTACGTGCTGATCCGCACCCAACGCGGTGCGCGGATGTGACGGCCGACAACCGGGTGGCGGGCGAAGTCAGGAGGGAATTCCGATGGTGACGTTGAATCGCATCTACACGCGCACGGGCGACGACGGGACCACCATGCTGGGGGACGGCTCGCGCGTGCGCAAGGATTCCGCGCGGGTGGAAGCCTACGGCGAGGCCGACGAACTGAACGCTTTCGTGGGCGTGGCGCTGACGCTGGTGAACGACGCCGATATTCGCCGCCAGTTGGCGGCGATCCAGAACACGCTGTTCGACGTGTCGAGCGACCTCTGCGTGCCGATGCCGACCGGCAAGGCCGCGCGGACCGGGCAGGCCGGGCAGGCCGGAAAGAACGCCCAGTCCGGCGCGAGTGCGTCGGCAGGACGGGCCAAACGACGTGCGAACCATCCACGGTTAAGCGGCGAGCGGGCGACCGAACTGGAAGGCTGGATCGACGGGTTCAACACGAATTTGCAGCCGCTGGACAGTTTCATCCTGCCGGGCGGGTCGCCGGCGGCAGCGGCGCTGCATGTCGCGCGCTGCGTCTGCCGCCGGGTGGAGCGCCGGCTGCTGACCCTGAGCCGCAAGGAGACGGTGAATCCAGCCCTGCTGCAATATTTGAACCGGCTGAGCGACTACCTGTTCGTGGTGGCGCGGGTGGCCAACGAAAATGGCGCCAGCGATGTGAAATGGCGCCCCGGGGCGAAGGCGTGACGGAGGTCGCACGAGGCAGGCGGTGCGGACCCTTCCCACGCGCGGATCGGAAAAATTGGATGCGCCGTATCTTCCCGCGCTGGCAGCCCGTAGCAGGGAGGCCTATAATGCGACCTGCAATATCTTGGGAGATCGCACATGGGCACTCTTTTTGTCGCGCTGATTTCCCTGATTGGCGCGGTGGGCTGTTTCGTCATGGCCAAGGCGGCCGATTCGAACCCCTGGATTTGGGCGGTGATCGGGTTTTTTCTGCCCGGGTTGGGCCTGTTGCTGTGCTGGTACATGACCCAGCGCTGAACCGGCCGCGACGGGTGAGCCAAAATCCGGCGGGCGGCGGCCGAAAATTCGAATATTTCCACTTCCGAGTTGACATTTCGTCGAATCCGAGCAAGATTTTCCTCTTTCCCCGAGGCCCGCTCTATTTCGCAGGCCGGGGCAATGAGTTCAGAAGGAATTGGTTCCATGGCCAAGTGTTATATGGCGCGCAAAGGGCAGGTCCCGCGCAAGTGGTACGTCGTTGACGCGCGCGAATATGTGCTCGGCCGGCTGGCCTCCCACATCGCGATGGTGCTGATGGGCAAACACAAGCCCCAGTACACCCCGCACGTGGATGTCGGTGACTTCGTGGTGGTCCTGTACTGCGGCGAGGTGCAAGTCACCGAGAACCGGCGCGAAAAGAAAATGTACGGGCACTATTCCGGCTATCCGGGTGGCTGGCACGCGTCGGTCATGAAGGACGTGCTGGTGGAACAGCCTGAACTGCCGCTGCTGCGCGCGGTGCGTCGGATGCTGCCGAAGAACCGGCTGGCGGTGAAGATGCTGAAGAAATTGAAGCTGTACGCGGGCGGGGAACACCCGCATGCGGCGCAGCTGGTCGAGCCGATGCCGAAGCATCTGCTCACGCGCAACCCGGCTTCGGCGGTCAAGGCGTAGGGAAGCCCCGCGCCGCCGCTCATCGCAGCCAACCCCCTGTGGGGTAGATAGGAATCGCAGTCATGACCACTCCGGAACCGGTTGTCGTTCAGGAAAAATGGGTTTCCGTCGGCCGTCGCAAGTCGTCGACCGCGCGGGTGCAGCTCAAGCGCGGCACTGGCCTGATCATCGTGAACAAAAAGGAAGCCGAAAAGTTTTTCAGCACGGAACACTCCTTCAAAATGCTGAAAAAGCCGTTCCAACTGTGCGACGCGCTGAACCAGTTCGACGTGCTGGCCACCGTACACGGCGGCGGCGTGACCGGGCAGTCGGAAGCCCTGAACATGGGGATTGCACGCTGCCTGGTGCAGATCAACCCGAACTTCGAAGCGCCGCTGCGCAAGAACGGCCTGCTGACGCGCGATTCGCGCATGGTCGAACGCAAAAAGTACGGCCAGCCCGGTGCGCGCAAGCGGTTCCAGTTCTCGAAGCGCTAAATTTTCCTTCAGCCTGTTTTCTGAGCGCCGCCGGACCGATGCGAATGCACCGTCGGCGTTTTGTTTTTGGGTTGCAATAGGCATTTTTTGATCCAATTCCGGGAGGCCTCGTCAGGCGATGACGCGCGCGCATCGAAAACCCCAAGACCCGTGGCTGGCGCCGCTGCCGACCGGTGCGCGCGAACTGCCCGAAGGCGATTCGCTGGGCGCCGTGCCCGGCTTCCAAACGATCGCGATCGAAGGCGGCATCAAGTCCGCCCATATGGCTGCGCACGGCGCGAAAAAAACCGCCGGCCAGGCGCCGCCCAAAGTCCTGGACCTCGCGCTTTTGTGCGCCGACCGGCCGGTGCCGGCCGCCGCGGTGTTCACGCAGTCTTCGATCGTCGCCGCTCCGGTGACCCTCTGCCGCCGCCATCTGAAGCAGTCCAAACTCACGCGCGCGGTCCTGGTCAACTCCGGCAACGCCAACTGCGCCACCGGTGACGCCGGCATGGCCGCGGCCGAAACCACCGCGCGGCAGGCCGCCCGGCGGTTGGGCTGCCGGCCGCGTGAAATCCTGATTTGCTCGACCGGCGTGATCGGCCGCCAGTTGCCGCCGCATTTCCCAGCCGCCGTCGAAAAACTGTTCGACGCACACGCCGCCGCCGCCAGCCAGGGCGAATTCCGCCGCGCCATCATGACCACCGACACCGTGCCGAAATCGGTGGCGGTGCAGGTGAAGCACGGCGGCGGGCGTTTCACCGTCGCCGGAGCCTGCAAGGGCTCGGGGATGATCGCGCCGAACATGGCGACGATGCTGGGCTTCATGGCCACCGACCTCGCCGTCGCAACGCCGGTGCTGCGCAAAGTCCTATCGGCGGCGGTGCGGCAGACCTTCAACCGGGTGAGCGTCGACACCGACACCTCCACCAACGACACGCTAATCCTGCTGGCTTCCGGCGCGGCGCGCCTGCCGGCGGTCCAGCGCCCCTCTGGCAGTCTGTTCACGGTTTTCGCCCAGGCGGTGACGGCGGTCTGTTCGCGGCTGGCCTTCAAACTGGCCGAAGACGGCGAAGGCGCCACGCACACGGTGGTGGTGCGGGTGACCGGAGCAAAATCCGAAGTGCAGGCCGAAGCGGTGGCGCGTTCGGTCGGCGACAGTCCGCTGGTGAAAACCGCCATCGCCGGGAACGATCCGAACTGGGGCCGCATTCTGGCCGCCATCGGCAAGGCGCGGGCCGGCGTGCGCGACCGCGACCTGACGGTGAAGTTCGGCGGCATTGCGGTGTTCGTGAAGGGGCAGCCGAAAACCGATGCGGGCGTGCTCGCAAAACTGAAAACCGCGATGGCCGCCAAGCTGGTGCCGATCGAATTGGAAATCGGCGCGGGGCGCGCGCAGGCCTCGTTTTTCACCTGCGACCTGACCCACGGTTACATTTCCATCAACGCCGATTACACCACCTGAGCGGCTCTGAAAGGGAGGCAACGCCATGACGCAATCCCCCACCCCCGCGACGCCGGCGGCAGCGCCGGAAGCGATCGTGACGCCGCTCTTGCACGCCAACGCCAAAGCGCAGACCTTCCTGGAAGCCATGCCCTATTTCCGCAGCTACAACCGGCGATTCGTGGTGATCAAATTTGGCGGTTCGACGATGGATTCGCCCGCCTTGGTCCAGCAGATTCTGGCCGACGTGGTGTTCATCCGGCAGGTGGGCTGCTGGCCGGTGCTGGTGCATGGCGGCGGGCCGCGCATCAGCGAAGCGATCAAGAAAACCGGCATCGAATCGACCTTCGTCGCCGGCCGGCGGGTGACCGACCAGCGCACGCTGGATCTGGCCCAGCACATCCTGATCGACGAAATCTCCTGCGAAATGGTCGAAGGGCTGGAAGCAGCCGGCGCCAAGGGCATCGCGCTGAACGGGCGCGGCAGCCGGTTTCTATTGGCGAAAAAACTGCGCCTGCCCGATCAACCCGATGTCGACCTGGGCTTCGTCGGCGAGGTCACCGAGATCGACAGCGAGCTGTGCACGCGGCTGTGCGCCGGCGGCATCATCCCGGTGGTGGCGCCGATCGCGCGGGGCGAGGACGGCCAACTGTACAACGTCAACGCCGACACCGTTGCCTGGCACCTGGCCGCGACCTGCAAGGCCGAAAAGCTGATGTTCCTGTCCAACGTCGAGGGCATCATGAAGGACCTCGCCAAGCCGGAGACCCTGTACAGTTCGGTCACCACACGGGAAGTCAGCAACCTGATGAAGAAGGAAATCGTGAAGGGCGGCATGATCCCCAAGGTCGAAGCCTGTCTTTCGGCGATCCGCGCGGGCGTCAAGAAGGCGCACATCATCAACGGCGCGACGCCGCACTCGCTGATTCTGGAACTCTACACCAACCAGGGCATCGGCACGGAAATCGTGCCGAACAAGGAAGCCGCCGGCGACCAGGTGTCGCCCGGCGTCGCGGGATGACGGGGGATTTCGAAATCGGGGTTCGAGGCGGTTCAAGGGAGGAACGAGACGTGGAGTTTGAAGCGATCAAGGGGCTGTTCGATCGGTACGTGATCGGCAACTACGCGCGCGCGCCGATTGCGATCGCGCGCGCTCAGGGCAGCGAAGTCTGGGACACGACCGGCAAACGCTACCTCGACCTGCTGCCGGGCCTCGGCTGCAGCGGCGTGGGCCACTGCCATCCTCACGTGGTCGCCGCGGTGCAGGCGCAGGCAGCCCAACTGCTGCACTTCCACAACAATTACTATTGGGAGGCGCAGGGGCGGCTGGCGGAACTGGTCGCAAAGTACACCGCCATCGGCGGGAAAACCTTCTTCGCCAATTCCGGCACGGAAGCGTCGGAAGGCGCGCTGAAACTGGCGCGGCTGTGCGCGCCGGCCGAACGGCGAACCATCGTGACGGCGCTCAACAGCTTTCACGGCCGCAGCTACGGAGCGCTGTCGGCCACCGCCGGCGACAACTTCCACATGGGAGTTGAACCGATTCTGCCGGGCTTCCGCTACGTGCCGCTCAACGATCTGCCGGCGCTGGAAAAAGCCTTCGCGGCGAAGGACGTGGCCGCGGTGTATCTCGAACCGGTCCAGGGCGAAGGCGGCATCTTCCCGTGCACCGGCGACTATTTGCGCGGCGCGCGGAAACTCTGCGACCAGCACGGCGCGCTGCTCATGTTCGACGAAATCCAGTCCGGCGGCGGGCGCTGCGGCCGGTTCTGCGCCGGACAGGTGATCGCGCCGGACGTCAAACCCGACGTGGTGACCTACGCCAAGAGTCTCGGCGGCGGGCTGCCGATCGGCGCGGTCCACGCGCGCGAAGGCGTGCACCAGAAGCTGGCCCCCGGCACGCACGGCTCGACCTTCGGCGCCAACGTGGTCTGCTGCGCGGCGGCGATCGCGGTGTTCGAAGTCATCGAACGCGAAAACCTGTTCGCCAACGTGACGGCAATGGCCGAGCACCTCAAAACGGTGCTGGCTGGCTGGCAAAAAGAACTCGACTGCGTCAAGGAAGTCCGCCAGGTCGGATTGATGGTCGGCATCGACCTGGCCTTCCCGGGCAAGGCCGTGATCGACGAATCTCTTCAGCAGGGGCTGCTCATCAACTGCACCCACAACATCACGCTGCGGCTGTTGCCGGCGATGAATGTGACGACGGGGCAGCTCAACGAAGGCCTGGGAATTCTGAAACAGGCCATTTTGAAAGTCCGCGCCGCACAGGCGCAGACCGCCGGCAAAGCCTGACGACCGACCGGCCGCGGCGGCCTGTTCGCCTTCCACAGCGAAGGCGCCGCCCTCGTTTTTTCTTTTAATGTTCGAACCGAAAAAAAGGACCGCGATCATGACCACCGCCAAATCGTTCAAGAGCGCCCGCCTGCCGAAGCTGCGCGTCGCCGCGCGCAAGAGTTCCTTCGCGCACCGCCATTTCACGACGCTCACCACCTGGTCGTCGGAAGACTTCGCCGCCACGATCAAGCTGGCGCGGGCGATGAAATCCGGCCGCGCGCCGAAGGCCATGATGCAGGCGCTGAAGGGCAAAATCGTCGCGCTGATGTTCGAGAAAGACTCCCTGCGCACCCGGTTCAGCTTTGAAGTCGGCGCCCGGAAACTCGGCGGCAGCAGCCTCTTCGCCAGCAACGCCGGCGTGCGGTTTCTCGAACGCGAGGACCTGCGCGATCAGGCGCGGGTGATGAGCCGCTACGTGCAGGGGCTGGTGCTGCGGACCTTCAGCCAGCAGACCATCGACACCATTTCCGAATTCGCCGCCATCCCCGTGATCAACGCGCTGAGCGACTTCGAACACCCCTGCCAGGGGCTGGCCGACGCGATGACCATCGAGGAGCACTTCGGCTCCTTGAAGGGCCGCAAGGTCGTCTTCATCGGCGATGGGTTCAACGTGGCCCGGAGCCTGTTTCACGTCTGCGCGCTGGGCGGCGCGAAGTTCGTCCTGAGCAGCCCGGCCGAACACAAATTCGACCCCGACACGCTGGGCCCGAACGTGACCGATGAAAACTACCGCTGGGAGGCCGACCCCGCGCGCGCGGCGGCCGGCGCCGACGTGCTGTACACCGACGCCTGGACCAGCATGGGTCAGGAATCGGAAACGGTGAAACGGCAGAAAAAGTTCGCCGGCTTCACCATCGACGCCGCGATGCTGGCTCGCGCGCCGCAGGCCATCGTGATGCACTGCCTCCCCTGCCACCGCGGCGAGGAAATCAGCGAGGAAGCCATGGAAGGCGCGCAGAGCCGGGTGTTCGACGAGGCCGAAAACCGGCTGTGGAGCCAGATGGCGGTGATGGCGCTGCTTACGCAGAATTACAAATAGCGCCGACCGCGGCGGGCGGTCGCCTGCTTGCGCCATGACTTATACGAATCCCAGTTCATTCCTTCCGTCCCGTATTCAAGCGGATTCGGTCCTGGTTCCCTGCCCGAGCCTTACCCATATCCTTTCCGCCTTCTGTTTCTTGGCCACCCCCTCTCGATAAGGGGGCCGCCTGTGGATAACCCGGGGTCGAATGACCTGTGCATTACCCACATTTTTCGCGTATGCCCCGGGAGCGCCGGCATCCTGCCGGCTCCGTCTCTTCGCGCCAACGGCGCGACCGCAGCTGAGCCAGGGGTTGCCGGAGGTCTTCCGCAGGCTACCCCTGGAAGCGGTCGCCTCGACCGCCCGCGCGGACCGAAACGATGTCGCGTTTCCCACGTTTTTCCGCGCGGAACGCCGCAAGCGACGGGCCGAAATGCATTCGCTTCGTGGAACGCCAGGCGCGGTTCCGCGCGATGAAAGGTCGGGTGCGTAGATCTGTTTCGAATCGCGCGGGAGCGTTGCTCCGCACCGCTTTCCCAGCCGACGGCTTCCGCGCTGCGCGCTTCACCCGACCCGATCGACCGGGGGGCTACAACTCTGCCGCGCCTCCGGCGCTACAAGCATCGTTCGGGCGGTGGCCTTGTGGCGTGGTTTCAAGAACGATATGAAAGCCGCGGCTGGAAAACAAAAGGGCACCCAAAAAGATGCGGGTAATGCACAGGTCGAATGACCCCGGGTTGGAAAATCGTGGCGAGACGCATGGTCTCGCCA
>JBOHNC010000404.1:0-3972 GCA_050730415.1 Planctomycetota bacterium | reverse complement strand
GGGCTGCGGTCGCTGAATCCGAGCGCAGGGCCGCTCGGATCGCTCCCTGCGCCCCCCGCCGCCGGTGTCTCGGGCCGGACGGCACGAGCCAGCCGCCTCAGGGTGGGAAGAAGCAAAAGGGGGATTGGACGGCGAATTGAAAACAGCCAGAAAAACGCCCGGAACGGTGGGTCGGAACAGCGCTCAAAGGCTGCCAAGAAAATGACTTGTGCCTAAAAATGCGCCATTCGGCCATAGGCCCGTGCCACTTATGCCCATGGCAGTTTGAAGGGCGATTCACGAGGGTCGCGGTGTGGTGCTCGGCGGCTGCTATGCGGGGAAATCCATGGTGCGGCCGTGACGAAGCGGCGAAAAAGCTGCTGAAAATCCGGGCGGGGCGTGGATAATTGGAGCCATCCCATTTGCCAGCCTTGCGGCCGACCCGGCGTCCCGTGTGTCCCACCGGTCGCAGCCGCACAGAAAGGATGCCTATGACTTCCCCGGTGCCTGCGTCCAACGCTCCGATCCTGATGACCAATCAGGAGAACCCGGACAAAACGCCCGAGATCGATATTCTGCTGGTGGCGTGCATGAAGCACAATGCTTCGGACCTGCACCTGAAGGCGGGCGACGAACCGATTTTGCGGATCTACGGGAAGATTCACCGGCTGGGCAAAAGCCGGCTGACGATCGATTCGATCGAGCGGATGACCTTCGAGATCATGTCGCCCGAGCAGGTCCGGCGCTACAAAGACAATGGCTCGTATGACTTTGCCTACGAAAGCGGCAATGCGGGGCGGTTCCGCATCAACGTGTTCCGGCAGCGCGGGATCACGTCGGTGGCCTGCCGCCGGGTGGTGACGGTGATTCCCAAGTTGGAAGAGCTGCACCTGCCGACGTCGCTGCGCAAGATCGGCGATTTCGACGCCGGGCTGGTGCTGGTGGCGGGGATCACCGGGTCGGGCAAATCGACGACCATCGCGAGTGTGGTGGACTTGATTAACCACACGCAGGCGCGGCACATCGTGACGGTGGAGAACCCGATCGAGTACACCTACCACGACGACAAGAGTTTCATCAACCAGCGGGAAGTCGGGGTGGACGTGCCGAGTTTCGGCGAGGCGCTTAAGTACGTTTTGCGCCAGGACCCGGACGTGATCGTGATCGGCGAAATGCGCGACGCGGAAACCTTCGACACGGCGCTGATGGCGGCGGAAACGGGGCACTTGGTGTTCGGCACGATTCACTCTTCGAGCGCCGCGCAGACGATCTCGCGAGTGCTGGATTATTTCCCTCAGGACAAGCACCACTACGTGCGGCAGCAGTTGTTTTTCAACCTGCGGGCGGTGATCGTGCAGCGGCTTTTGCGGGGCATCCGTCCGAACACGCCGCGGGTGCCGGCGGTTGAAATCATGTACGCGAATTCGACCATCAAGAAACTGATCAACGAATCCGAGGACCACAAAATTCCGGATGTGATCCGCGGTTCGACCAAGGACGGGATGCAGGACATCAACCAGAGTCTGACCGAACTGGTGCTGAAGAAGTTCGTGGACAAGGCGGAGGCGATGGAGAGTTCGCCGAATCCCGGGGCGCTGGAGATGGCGCTGAAGGGGATCACGCTGGGCGGCGACAGCGGGCGGATTATTGGGGGTTGAGGCGGCGGGTGAGGCGGCGGATGGATCGAAGGGCGCCATGTTGGGGCTGGCGCGAGGTGGAAAACGGAAAGCGAAGCACGGCGAGTCAAGCCTCGCCTGGCTCTGTAGAATCCATGCATTTTGCTCAGGTCGGCGGCGATTCCGCGCGAAAGAATGTCGGTGAAGGTATGATCGCCTCGGGTCGCGCGGAAGAGCGTTTTGGGTAGGTCGTGGCACGGCGGCCGCGCCACGACCTACCTTTCCGTGGGTTCCACCCACGGCTATCCAAATTCGGCCCCATGCGGGGCCAAGAAAAAGACACGGAAGCGAAGGTTTCCACAGAGGCGGCTCGCTTGAGAAGAGCGGCGGTGAAATTGGAAATGCGCCCTTCGCGGTGCGCGGCGCGGCGCGCCACGGCTGCAAAAGACTGTATGATGAAGTCTCCTGTGGGCCCCGTCTTTTCTTCGTTTCCTGGAAAGGTTATTCCTCGTGACCGACATCCCGAAACTTACTCAGTTTAAAACTACGGCCGACCTGCGCGCGCATTTGGCGACGCTCAAGATCGATTTGCCGCTGGATGATGCGCTGCTGCCCGCGCCGCAGTCGCCGCTGGCGCAGCCGTTGACGGTGGCCGGCAAGAAGCTCGGCAACCGCTGGTGCATCCAGCCGATGGAGGGTTGGGACGGCACCGCCGAGGGCATGCCGACCGATTACACGCTGCGGCGGTGGAAGAATTTCGGGCGCTCGGGCGCCAAATGGATCTGGGGCGGCGAAGCGGTCGCGGTGCGGCACGACGGGCGGGCCAACCCGAACCAGCTGATGTACACCGAAGCCAACCGCAGCGGGCTGGCGGCGGTGCTGAAGGAATTGAAATCGGGCCACCAGGAACTGTACGGCAGCACCGACGACCTGCTGGTCGGGTTGCAACTCACGCATTCGGGGCGGTTCGCGCGGCCCAACGACAAGAAAAAGCTGGAGCCGCGGACGGCCTACGCGCACCCGATTCTGGACGCCAAATTCCACGTCGATCCGAAGACGGCGCTGTTCAGCGACGCGGAACTGGACGACTTGATTGGGTACTTCGTGAAGGCCGCCAAGGGCGTGCAGGAACTGGGCTTTGAATTTGTGGACCTGAAGCACTGCCACGGATATCTGGGGCATGAACTGCTCAGCGGCCACACGCGGCCGGGACCGTACGGCGGATCGCTGGCCAACCGGATGCGGTTTTTGCAGCGGCTGATCGAGGGCATCCACCGCGACGCGCCGGGGCTCAAGATCGGCGTGCGGATGTCGGCCATCGACACGGTGCCGCACAAACCCGATCCGACGCGCAGCGTCGGGAAGAAACTGGGGCCCGGCATTCCTGAGCCCTTCACCACGCCCTACCAGTGGGGCTTCGGGCTGAAGCCGGGCAATCCGCTGGAATACGACCTGAGCGAACCGATCGAATTCTGCCGCACCGCCGCGAAGTGGGGCGTGGCGATGTTCAACATTTCGGTGGGCAGCCCGTATTACGTGCCGCACATTCAGCGGCCGGCGTTCTATCCGCCCAGCGACGGCTACCTGCCGCCGGAGGATCCGCTGTGCGGCGTGGCGCGGCAGATTGCGGTCACGCGGCAGATTCGCGCGGCGCTCGATCCGGCCGTGCCGCTGGTGGGCACCGGCTACAGCTACTTGCAGGAATTCCTGCCGATGGTGGCGCAGGCGGCGGTGCGCGAGGGATTCGTCGATGCGGTGGGGATCGGGCGGCTGGTGCTGAGCTACCCCGAATTCCCGGCCGATTGTTTGAAGGGCGAACTGCGCACGAAGCTGATCTGCCGGACGTTTTCGGACTGCACGACCGCGCCGCGCAACGGCCTGATTTCGGGCTGCTACCCGCTGGACCCGCACTACAAGCAACTGCCGATCGCGAAGGAATTGAAGGTGATCAAGGCGCGCGCGCTGGAAGGGTGATGGCGGCGGGAGGGCGCGGGGGGTGTAAGGTTTTTAGCGCCAGAGGCGCGGCAGAATTGTAAGCCCCGGTCGGAGAGTTCGGCGGGGTGAGCGGTGCACAGGGACGCTCCGGCGCGATCCGAAGAAGAACCATACGCGCGGCGTTTTATCGCGCGGAGCCGTACTCGGCGCTCAACGAAGCAAATGCATTTCGGCGCATCGTTCGCGACGTTCCGCGCGGGAAACCGTGGGAAGCTCGTCATTGTTTCGGGCCGCGCGGGCGGTCTGGGGACCGCGCACCAGGGGTAGCCTGCGGAAGACCTCCGGCAACCCCTGGCTTTGCTGCGGTCGCGCCGTTGGCGCGAAGAGGGGGGAAAGGCGCGAGCTTCGCTCGCACTTTTTTGCATCGGCCATAGGCCGATGC
>JBOHNC010000403.1:0-3093 GCA_050730415.1 Planctomycetota bacterium | reverse complement strand
GTTGGAACGGGACGAAGCGCTGGCCGCCGAACGGACGCTGCCGATCGGGCGGTTGCTGGCGTTGTTTTTCGGATCGATTGTTTTCGCGGTGGTGCTGTTTGCTTTTCTGGTGCCCGGGTTTCCGTGGTGGTTCATCGCACCGGTGGCGTTGCTATGGAGCTTTCTGTTTTCGCTGATCGACATGCGGGCGAAAGGCACCACGGGGTTCCGCGTCGATCCGCCGCATGTGCGGGAGGGCTTGATATTGCTCAGCCCGTACACGCGCCCGGACATCTGGTTTGCGCCCTGGCCGATATCGCTGGGATCGGCGCAGTGGACGGAAGATTTCAAGGTCTGCGAACTGGTCGGCTGCACGCCGCGGTCGTACATTGGCGCGGCGGTGGTGGGGACCTTGGTGGGCATGGTGGCGAATCTGCTGTTCATGCAGATTTTCTGGTCGATCGCGCCGATTCCGTCGGCGCAGTACCCCTACGCGGCGAAGATTCTGCCGGCCTGGGTGACGCAGGTGTGTTTGTGGATGAGCACCACGCTGCCGGGACCGACGGGGGTGACGGCCGGTTCGCACTTGGCGGCGGCGGAGATGGCGTCGGTGTTTAATCCGTGGTGGATGCTGTACACGGGGCTGGCGTTCACGGCGATATTCATCGTGGGGAAGATTTTTCCGAAGCTGGAACTGTCGCTGATCGGCATCGCGGTGGGGATGGTGACGCCGATTCCGGTGGCGGTGAGTTTGCTGATCGGGGTCGGCATCGCGCGCGGGATCGAGTGGAAGGCGGGCAAGGGGTGGTTCGATCAGCATCGGTACATTATTGTGGCGGGTCTGAGCGTGGGCGAGGGGGTGGTGGTGGGGCTGGTGGCGTGCGTGGCGGCGCTGCGGAATGCGCTGGTGGCGCTGCCGTATTGAGGCGCCGGGTGTCGGCGCCTTGTACAATACAAATCGCTCGGCCATCCGTGCGGTCGCGTGTGCCGGCGTCGGCCGCGGATGCCCTCCAGTTTTCCGCTTGGATAGGAACGTACGGATGCACGAAGCCGTTCGCATCACCGCCGATCATCGCTGCAACGATCAACTGCTGTATTTCACTTCGACCAGCCTGAGCGCCGACGACCGGACCTTGTTTTTCCTGTCCGATCGAACGGGTGCGCCGAATCTGTTCTGCCGGCCGATCAACACGGCCGAAGGCGGCGCCGACCGGCAACTGACTCGCAACGACGCCGGTTATCTGAAGTCTTACGTCTACTTTGACGGCCGTACAAACGAAGGCTTCGGGCGTGCCTCGGTTTCGCTGCATGCGCCTTCGCAGACCGCCTACTATCTGCAGGGGCTGGCAATCCGCTGCGTGGATGCGGCGGGGCGCGAGCGGACGCTGGCGATGCTCCCGTCCGACCAGGTGACCGCCTTCACGCATGTCTCCACCGACGGCCGTTTCCTTTGCGTGCCAACCACCGACGCACGGGCGCTGGAAGGCTACGAGCGCGAGCGGTACGACATCGACGCGCGGGTGCAATCCGAAGCGCTGAACAGCACGCTGCGTGTATTCGACACCGACTCGGGTGCACAGGTCGTGTGCGAGCGGGTGCCACGGGCGTGGATCACCCACGTTCAATTCGATCCGACCGACAGCCGCCGCATCATGTACAACCACGAATGGCCGGCCGACTGCGGGGTGCGACGGATGTGGCTGTTCGACGGTGCGACGGGCACGCACCGCCGACTGCGCGAGGCGGGCGCGGGACGGTCGGCGGCCGATTGGACCTGCCATGAGGTCTTCGACCGGACCGGTCGGTACATCTACTACCACGGCAGTTATCACCAAGGGGTGGGCTATGTCGGGCGCATCGACCGCAGCACCGGCGGGATGGTGGAGTTGGGCTTCCCGACGGAGTACAAACGCTACGGGCACTTCACCGCGCGGGGCGACGGGCTGCTGGTCAGCGACGGCTACTACCAGGACGGCAGCGAAACGGAGACGCCGCGCCAAGGGGCTTGGATCAGCCTCCAGCGCTGTGACTGGAGTGCCGGCCGAATCGACTGGGTTCCGCTGTGCCGGCACGGTTCGAGTTGGGACAGCCAGGACAGCCACCCGCACCCGATTTTTTCGCATCGGGGGGATGCGGTGCTGTTCACCTCCGACCGCGAGGGCCATCGCGCAGTGTACCAGGTGGGTCTTGAGGCGGCCTTCGCGTGATCGTGCAAGCGATGTGAATTCAACCAGTTAAAATTTTCATAGCGAATTGATTTCAGCTGCTAATTGCGACCCGGCGGCGGGCATATATCCAGTGAAAGGCACCGGGCATGGAAGCATCGGCGCACCGCGAAGAGGTGCAGCGGCTATTTCTGAAGCATTCGAGTCTGCTGCGCGGGTTTATTCTCGGGCTGCTGCCGAATTTCGATGCGGCCGATGAGGTGCTCCAGGAGGTGTTCCTGACGATCACGGCGAAGGCGGGGGATTTCAAATTGGGCACGGATTTTCCGGCTTGGGCGCGGGCGGTGGCGCGGATGAAGGTGCTGGAGCAGTTCCGGAAAATGCGGTCGCCGATGATGGTGCTGGGGCCGGAGGCTTTGGAGGCGGTGGCGAGTTACGCGCCGGAGCTGGACGACACGTGGGAGTCGCGGCGCAAGGCGCTGGCGGTGTGTCTGGAGCAGATCGCGCCGCGGGCGCGGGAGTTGATCGAGCTGCGCTACACGTCGCAGTTGCTGCCGCCGGAGATTGCGCGGAAGCTCGATTGGACCGTGGGCGCGGTGCATGTGGCGCTGGCGCGGGCGCGGAAGTTTTTGCGAGAGTGTTCGCAGCGGCGGTTGAACTTGGGTGAGGCGCTCTGAAATGGACGAGCAACGCCATGTGAATTTGCTCGAGGCGTACCTCGACAACCGCTTGACGCCCAACGAGCGCCGGGAGCTGGAGCAGTTGCTGCGGGAATCGGCGACGATGCGGCGGCTTTTTTGGGTGTATGTGCAGCAGCACGCGTTCACGTGGGAACTGTTGGCGGAGGCGCGGGGAAAAAACCTGGCGCTGACGGAATCGGGTGTGCGGTCGCGGGAGAGTCTGGTTGGCGGGGCGGGCCTGTCGAGCGGGTCGAGCGGGGCGGGCGGGT
>JBOHNC010000402.1:0-6293 GCA_050730415.1 Planctomycetota bacterium | reverse complement strand
GGCCGGGCGTGCGCCCGGCCGCGACCGATTTTTCCGGCCGGTCTGAATTACCGGCCAAAGCCCAGGGAAAGGTGAAGCCATGGCACTCACGCCGGAACCCATCTACTACGAAAAGCTGCGCCGCAACACCGGCGCCAAGCGAAAGCTCATCGGCGTGCGCAATGCCGACGACACGTTCGAAGGCACGGTGAAGGACATCCTCAAGCCGGAGTGGATCGAACTGGAGGGCGTCTATCCCGGCGCCGCGCTCAAGTTCGAAAAGGGCAAATCCACCCCGCTGGTGTTCAACATCAATACCTCGCACCGCTTTTTTCCGAAGGAGCCGGTGCGGGACGAAAAGATCAAGATGCTGCTCGACAACCCCGAGCTGGGCGAAACGGAGTTGTCGATCGGGATCACCATTCCGGAAATCTACGAAATCGACGAGCCGTTCCGGGGCGTTTTCGCGGTGGACTTCGGCACGACCAACTCCTGCTACGCCCACCAGGGATCGCAGGCCGAAGGCGGCGGGCACACGAAGACCTCCGACGAAATTCCTTCGCTGCTGTACTTTTACGATGTGTCCGACAACGTCCAGCCGAAGTACGCGATCGGGACCGAAGCCAAATTCGAAATCATGGAAAACAGCGGGCAGGTGTATGCCTACGTGATGTCGATCAAGCGCCGGCTGGGCATGAACAAGAACATGGTGATCCTGGACAAGCTGGCCGGCCTGCGCCCGGACCACCAGCAGGAATGGCACGTCGAACAGATTGCGTCGTTCATCATCCGTGCGTTGATTCAGCGCGCCGAGGAAGAACTGGACCGCAAAGTCGTCCAGAACGTGGTTGCGACCTTCCCGCCGATGTTCAGCCAGGACCGTAAGGCGGCGATCCGGCGCGCCTTCAAGAAGGCCTTCGCGGACCACAACGCGGGCGACAGCGCCTCGGCCGCGTTCCTCGAGTACAACAACGGGCGTCAGGAGCTTTCGGACGAGAACCTGATCATGGTGCTCGACGAAGCCAACGCCGCGGCGTTCAACTACATTTACCGTGTCATGCTGGATGAGATGCGCAAGTACAACGGATCGGAGATCCGCGCCAACCTGCTCAGCTACGACTTCGGCGGCGGCACGATCGACATTTCGGTCGTGAGCGTCCGGATCACGCGCGACAAGGGCAAGATCAAGATTTCCACCGAGCTGAAGGGCATTTCGGGCGAAGCCGACTACGGCGGAGACATCGTCACGCTGCAGGTTTTCAAGATTCTGAAGATGCGCAGCGCGATGGCGATCGCCAATCAGAAATTCGCCGCCATTGAAGCCGCCAAGAAGCCGGTCGAAGCGGAGCAGAAAAAAGAGGTCGACATCTGGTCCCAGTTGGCCTCCGGCGACAACAAAAAAGAAGAGGAAGAAGACCTCTGGGGCAGCAAGGGCGACGAGGAAGAATCCGCCAAGGAGACCGTTCCGGAAGTCGTCGATCCCGAGTTGGAGGGCACCGCCTACCAGGGGGACCAGGCGACCTACGAAGCGGCCTGTCTGCTCATCCATGACTACGCCGACGTGGTGACCGATGCGACCTCGACCGGCAAGTCGGTGGATGCGCTGGTCAAGCAGCACTTGCAGAACAAAAAGGAGCCGGCCGGCGCCAGCGACGTGAAGCGCGCCACCGAAAGCCTGCTCAACGCCATCGAAACGGTGCTGCCGACCCAGTTCAACAGCTACGAGGACAAAGACCCGCACAAGGAAAAGCTGGCGCAGCGGCTGTTCTCCGAATTGTGGCAGGAAGCCGACGCGGTCAAAATCCGCGTGGCGAGTTCCGACACCCTGTCCGACGGCATCAAGTCGCCGCTCAAGAAGATCGCCAACTACGCGCGCACCGGCACCGGTTTGCCTGAAGGCGATGTCAGCCCGCTGCTGTTCAACGACATCAGCCTCAAGATGGACGACGTCAACGCGTGGATCGACGAGCGCATCACCAAGACGGTGAAGAAGGCGCAGACGCTGTATGACAGCATTCGCGAATCGGAGGTGCATGGTTCGGGCGTGCAGCCGGCGGTCGGCGAAAAGCCGGCCGGGACGGGCGGTTCGGGCGGCGGACTGGTGATCAAGCTTGGCCAGTCGGCGGCAGCTTCCGGCGGCAGCGGCGGGCTGAGCCTGTCGTTGGGCGGCGGCAAATCGGGTGGCGGCAAGGGTCCTGAGAAGAAGGGCGCCGACGCCGAAGCGCCTTTGCGGGTGCTGCTGTTCGGCAACTCCTCGCGGCTGCCGATCGTCCGGCGCAAGTTCAAGGAAGTTTTCAAGAACGTCGACGATCAGAACCTGATCTACGACCCGGTCAACCTGAAGTCCTCGGTGGCGCGCGGCGCCTGCGAGGAATACATGCTGCGCAAGGTATTCGGCGGCGGGCTGATCGAATACTCGCCCGAAGGCTTCCTGAACAAGCTGCCCTACTCCGTCGGCGTCTTTCACCGCGACCTGGAGTTTGTCGGGTACAAGGGCGGGTTCTGCCCGATCTTCACCCGCGGCACGCAGGTCGGCGCCACGGTGGTGCTGGACAGCGAAAAGGTGTTCCTGGTCCACAAGGAAATGCGCGACTTGGCCGTGTATGCCGACTACCGTGACGGCGACGAACTGCAGTACGTGGGCTTCTTCAACTTCAACCGGCCGATGACCGAAGCCGAATACGAGCAGAAGACGGCGACCAAGCTGGCCGACGTTAAACTGCCCGAGCCTTCGGGAAGCTCCTTCCAGGTTCATATCGAACTGTTGCCCACGCGCGAGATGGTGCTGTGCAACCTGACCACCAAGCAGTTTTACCTACTACAGATCGATCCGTTCGACGTGGACAAGCACGACAACCCGTTCAGCGGCAAGCACTGATCGGCTGCGCGACCGGCTGGGAACGCGGGTCGCCAGGTCCGCTCAGAAAAGCCGGCGAGGCCGGGGCCTAATTCCTGTTTTGACAGTTGCGGTGCGGGGCAACGCTCCCGCGCAACCCGAAGCAGAGCCATGCACCCAACCTTCCAACGCGCGGAACTGCGCTCGGCGTTCAAGGAAGTGCATTCCCTATTACGCATCGACCGCGACCTTCCGCGCGAGAACAGGTGGGAAGCGCGACATCGCCTCGGCACGCGCGAGCGGTCTGGCGACCGTTTCCCAGCGTGTAGCCTGTGGAAGACCACCGGCAACCCCTGGCTTTGGCGCCTCGCGTCGTTGGCGCGAAGAACAGGAGCCGGCAGGATGCCGGCGCTCCCGGGAGTGGACGCGCTCACAAAGCTGAATGATCCGTTTGGACGAAGAAGCCGGTCTGATGATCGGCGCTCCCAGGGGGAAAGGCAGGGAAGCGAAGAGCTCAGCAGGGCCGGCTGAGGCGTGAAATCGGAAAGTTGTTGGAAAGACAAAGATGCGCGCTGACGCGCGCAAGAAAAGCCAGTGGGCAGGGATGCCCACCTCCACAAGCAGGCTGGAAGCCTGCACCACAACGAAAAGGGCAGCGGCCGCCTGCCGCGCTTCATCGCCATTCCTCTGCGAACCGTCCGATCTCACCGCAAGAATCGGGTTGCCCCGGCCGGGTGCGCGTGCTATGTTGAGCCTGTCCGCGCGCGGCGCGCCCGCCGCCGCGGGATTGTTTGCGTGCTTTTGCCGTTCTTCGGAGCTTCCCATGTCCACCTCCCCCACCCTGTCGGCTCCGTTGGCGGTGTCCACGCCCGGGCTGGTCAGCGGCGACTACCTGCGCGTCGAACGCGCCATCCGGTTTTTGACGGATCACGCCGCCGAACAGCCGTCGCTGGATGCGCTGGCCGCGCACCTGAACCTGAGCCCGTTCCACTTTCAACGGCTGTTCACCCGCTGGGCCGGGGTCAGCCCGAAGCGGTTCGTGCAAAGTCTCACCGTGGAGCACGCCAAGCGGCTGTTGGCCGTTTCCGAGCCGGTGCTGCGCACCAGCTTCGCGGTGGGGCTGTCGAGCCCGGGGCGGCTGCACGATCTGTTCGTGGCGATCGAGGCGATGACGCCGGGCGAATTCAAAGCCGGCGGCGCGGGTCTGACGGTGCGGTGCGGTTTCGGCGCCACACCCTTCGGCGAGGCCCTGCTGGCGCGCACCGATCGCGGCCTGTGTGCATTGCGCTTTCTGGGCGACGCACGGGGGCGCGAGAAACTGCAGGCGCGCCGCGAACGGCTGAGCAAATTGCAGGTGGAATTCCCGGCCGCGCAGTTCGAAGAGGATCACGAGGGCACGCGGCGCTGGATCGAACGGATCTTCGTGCGGCGGCAGCAAAATCTGCCGCCGATTGCGCTGCATGTCAAAGGCACCAACTTTCAGGTCCAGGTCTGGCGCGCGCTGCTGCGCATTCCGGCCGGGGCGGCGGTGAGCTACTCCGGGCTGGCCGATTTCCTGGGGCACCCGCGCGGCGCTCGCGCGGTCGCGCAGGCGGTCGCACACAATCCGGTCGGCTGGCTGATTCCCTGCCACCGAGTACTGCGATCTTCAGGCGCGTTGGGCGGCTACCGGTGGGGGGAAGATCGCAAACTTGCGTTGCTGGCGCGCGAGACGGCGGCGCAGGGGCACGGGGTGGCGGAGGAGAGTCTGGGGCGGGGCTGAGAGCTGGGAATGGCTGGAACGCGTGGTTTGGGCGGCGTCATGTGAATTTATTGAAGAAATGAAGAGTGCGCGCCGCGGTGCGCAAGAGCCGGCAGAATGCCGGCGATCCCGGGGTGTATATGCGCGCGGCGCGATCAGGGACCGGTTTCGCCGCCGAGCGAGGCGTCCGGCTTGTCGCGTTCGTTGAGGACGTCATGCAGATCGACGGGGGTGCGTTTGGTCAGGAAGAAGGTGTTGGTTTCGAGGCCCGCGCCGATGTACTGGCCGAGCGGATCGGCGTTCTTGAATGCTTCGAACTGGTCGGGTTCTTTGGGGCCCAGCTGGGTCGTCGCCAGCGAAAGGTTGATGCACTTGGTCCCGGCGGTGCTCGCGCTGGCGCCGTCGGTGACGGCCTTCACCACGGCGTCGTAGACCAGCTTTTTGACATCGTCGATGTCTTTCTGGGGATCGCCGCCATTCATGCCGGCAAAGGTGAACTTGGGGTTGTAGGACAGGCGGCCGGCTTCGGCCAATTCCTTCGCCAGCAGCGCGCCCTTGGCGTCCTTGGGATTCGGGAAGTTGCGCATCACGCTGCCGATGGTTTCCTTGGGATTTTTGATGTCGCGGGAGAGGGCGATCGTGACTTGGAGGAAGACGTTGTCCCAGTCGATGTCCTGCGCATCGAAGACCGATACGCTGCTGCGAGTGGTCTGGGGCGTTTCCTGTCCGCGCGTTTCGGGGGTGGTCGGCTGGAGTTCGATCAGGTCGCGGAATTCGCGCGGCTGTTTGTCCAGTTCGTCGTTCTTTTCCGGGTAGAAGTGGTAGCGGTCGTAGTAGGTCCGGTCGTCGGCGCTGCCGGTCAACTCCGGGTGTTCCTTCAGGTATTTTTCCTTGAAGATGCTCATGTTGCCGTCATCGACGACGCGCACCCAGACCGGGATGGTGCCTTCGTGCTTCAGGTTGGTGCCGCTCAGGTCCAGGTTGATCTTGACGTTGTAATACATTTTGTCGAAGCGGATCAACTGCACCTGGTTGGTGTTATTGGTAATTTTCCACTGGACGTGCCAGAGCGGATGTTTGGCCGCGTCCGGGTAGAAGCCGTCCATCATTTCCGGCTTGGGCATGTCGGAAAGAATCTGCATGTCCGCGAGCGGATCCCAGACCTTGTCCCAGTGCTGGGAGATGAAATCGAAGGTGGTGTTGCCCATTTCGAAGCCGGTGTTGGCGGTGCGCTTGAAGCGCAGGTCGAGCACCCGGCGGAGGGTGTGCGGCCAGGATTCCGGCGGGTTGTACATCGCGTAGTTGGGGTCCTGCAACTGCTGGTAGAAATTATCGAAGGTGGCGTGGTTGAAGTAATGTTCGTTGGTCAGGCCGTCGACCAGGATCCGCATGGTTTCCATGTTGGGGTCTTCGAGCGGGAACAGGGCGATCCCGTGCTTGACCTCGCCGGGCTTGTAGTCGTAGGCGGTGATGTCCCAGTTGCCGCCCTTGGCCGGATCGCCCTTCAGGTCGCGGACCATCTGGTAGTGCATCATGATGGTGTTGTAATCGGCCGTCAGGTTAGAGTACTGGCTCCAGCCGAGCATTTTCTCCAGCCGGGTGTCGGGATATTTGTCGAAGTCTTCCTGGCTGAGCGCCGGCACGCCGTCCACCGCGGGGATCACCTTGACATAGCTGCGGACATTGTTCCGGTAGCGGATGTCTAAGGTTTTATAATTTGTCTTCTTGGTGTAGAAG
>JBOHNC010000401.1:0-2704 GCA_050730415.1 Planctomycetota bacterium | reverse complement strand
TGGAGCGCGGCGCTCCCAGGGGGGCGTTCCCAGGGGGGCGTCCAGGGAAAAGAGAGCGGTTCCGCACATTGTGCTTTTTGGCGGCTGGTGGTTGTTCTGTGACGGGAATTCTGGTATAGTTTGCAGCACATAGCGTTACGGACGGGCGAGGTCGTAACTGGGCTATGTGGAAACCCGTTTGGGTGGGAGTTGAATAGGGCACGATGTGAGTCCGAACCGTGGGGCTGTGAGGGAGCAGTTCTGGCGGGGTCGGGCTGACGCTACGACCTCGGTCGATTCAGTCGGCTCAGGGGCGTGGAGGTTCTTCGCTGTGGCCGGTTCGCGCAATCCTCGAATCCCTGAATGGTCTTCCGGCGGGCGCCGGGAGAGCAATCGCCGGCCGGCGACCGGGCGGCTGCCGCGGCGCACGACCGCGACCACCAACCCGGACCTCGACCAGCCGGTGCATTCCTCCTTTATCCCCGACGAATTCAAGACCGAGGAAGATTTGCCGTTCGTCCCGTCCGAGGGGCCGTCGCAGGGCGGGCAGCCGTCGGCCAGTTTGCAGACGGCGCGCAGCGGCACGCCGACGGAAATCCACCTGCCGGCCTACCAGGACCCGGCGGCGATCGCGGCCGCGGACACCGGCCCGGGCGGCGCGCAACTGTTCGCCGGCAAATATGAGCTGCTCGAGAAGGTCGGCGAAGGCGGCATGGGGTCGGTGTACAAGGCGCACAACCGGCTGCTCAATGTCGAAGTCGCGCTGAAGGTGCTGACGCCGGACAAGATCACCTCGCCGGATGTCCGGGAGCGGTTCCTGCGGGAGGCGCGGGCCACGCAGATGTTCCGCCACCGCCATGCGATCGCGGTGCAGGAAGTCGGCGAACTGACCGATGGCACGGTGTATTTGACGATGGATTTTTCGAGCGGGGAGAATCTCGAGGCGCGGATCAAGCGGCTGGGCCGGTTGTCGCTCGATGAGGCGGTGCTGATCACCTTGCAGGTGCTGGATGCGTTGACCGAGGCGCACCGCACGGGGATCGTGCACCGGGATTTGAAGCCGGGCAACATCATGGTGGAATTCAACGACGGGCGGCCGTTCGCGATGGTGGTGGATTTCGGGATCGCGAAAATCCTGCAGGACACGGGGATCATGTCGCGCCAAAGCGCTCCGTTGACCAGCCCCGGCATGATTCTCGGCACCGTGGAGTACATGTCGCCGGAACAGGCGGGCGGGGCGGTGGTGGACGCGCGGTCGGATATCTATTCGATGGGCGCGGTGCTATACCACATGCTGACGGGGCAACTGCCGAGTCCGTCGGATGCGGTGCAGACGATGATCATCAACATCATGTTTCAGCCGCCCAAGCCGATCCGGGAGATTGTGACCGACGGGACGATTCCGCAGGAAGTGGAAACGGTGGTGATGAAGGCGCTGGCCAAGGCGGTGGAAGACCGCTACCAGTCGGCGCATGAATTCGGGGCGGCGCTGCGGCTGGCGTCGGCCGATTATTTGCCCGACGACACGCGGACGCAGTCGTCGAGTTTCCGGCTGCCGACGCAGGTGGCGCAGATTCACGATCCGAACATGATGCCGACGATGCTGTTCGCGGCGCCGCCGCTGGAATCGACCGAGGCAGCGGGCGGGGCAACGTTGGGCGGCGCGCAGAAGGCGGTGCTGGCGCTGGCCGGGGTGCTGCTGCTGGCGGTGGTGGGGCTGTTCCTGTACAAGCAGTACCATTCCAGCGGGGGGACGCCGGGCAAGAACTTCGGGGACCGCTGCGCGGAACTGGAACACAACGGCGAGTGGGAGACGCTGCACGACCTCGCGGTGGAGGCGGCCAACCGGCCGGCCGACGCGGCGGAGGCGGCGCACTACAAGGAAGTGGCCGAGGCGGAAATTGAACTGCGCAACGCGCGGACGCTCGGGCGCAGCGACACCGCCACCTACCTGGGGCACCTGGACGATCTGGAGAAGCAGTTGACGACCACGCCGGGCGGGGCGGATTCGGCGGCGCTGAGCCAGCGGTTTGGCCCGGCGATCCAGGCGGCGCGTGCGCTGCTGGAAGGCATCCAGGATTTGAACGCGGCGCAGGACGCCTACAACAAGCTGCGGTTCGATCAGGCGGCGGCGACGTTGCAGACGGCGCAGGCGCTGTTCGCCGCGGCGAAGGAACCGCCGCCGGCGCAGTTTTTGAACTTGCAGGCGCAGTGCCGGGACGAGCAGTCTCTGGAGGCGGCGCGGCAGGCGGCCAACCAGGCGCGCACCGACGAATTTGCGGCTCCGCCGCAAAACGCGGCAGCCGATGGGGCCTGGCAGAACATGATCGACGAACTGCACACGGCGCTGGCGGACGCGGCCGCGCGACCGACGGATGGGATCTTTGCCGAAGACCGAAAAATCTACCACGATCTGCTCCAGCAGTACCTGAATTCCACTCGGCAGCGGGGGTTGCAACTGCTGCCGCCGGGTCCGGCCGGTTCGCTGTCGGCCGAAGCTGCGGCCGATCTGCCGACGGCGTTGGATCGCTGGCACGGGTTTTTCGAGGCGCGCATGACGCCGCTGTTGGCGTCGGTGAAAATCGGGGATGGCGGGACGGTCACGCCGGGGGTGCCGGGGGCGCCGGTGCCATCGGGCGCAACGGGCGCGTCCGTTCCGGCGGGAACCGCGGCGCCGGGCGCGAACGCACGGACCTCCGCCGCCGCCACCACCACCACCACCACC
>JBOHNC010000400.1:0-3415 GCA_050730415.1 Planctomycetota bacterium | reverse complement strand
GTTCACGCCGATCCCGTAGCAGCCCATCAATACGGTGTGCTTGTTGTTCTGTTCGTCGAGATAGCTCATGTCGAGCGCGCCGGGTTTGGTGTATTTGTCCCCCAGCCGGAACACATGCCCGACTTCGATGCCTTTTTTGAATTCCAGCGGCTGGCCCGACTTCACTTCCACATCGCCGGGCGCGGCCAGGCGCAGATCGGCCACCTGCGTCGGCGTGAAATCCCGCCCCGGATTCACTCCGGTGATGTGCTTGTCCACCGCATTCGCGCCGGTCACGCCGTTGACGACGCTCAGCACCGAATGATCGACGTAGATCGCAATGCCCGGCTTCAGCCCCACCGGCCCGGCGAAGCCCACCGGCGCGTTGGTCACGTCGGCCACCGTCTTCGGATCGGCCGGCTCGACGCGCGCGTCCTTGAACAGCTTGCCCACCTTGGCTTCGTTCAGCTCGAAATCGCCGCGCACCAACACCATGAACGGCGTCTTTTTACCCGCCGCATCCACCGCCACCCATACCAGCGATTTTATGAACCGGTTCGGCGCGAGCTTCAAAAACGCCGCGATCTGCTCGATGGTTTTCTGCTCCGGCGTGTCCACCGTCTTCAATTCCGCCGGCGGCTCGTCGGCGATTTTCGCCAGCGGCCCGCAGGCGCAGCGTTCCAAATTCGCCGCGTAGCCGGTTGCTTCCACGAGGCAGATGGTGTCCTCGCCGTTGGCGCTCGGCACCATGAATTCATGCGACGAATCGCCGCCAATCGGCCCCGACTCCGCCTCCACCGTCACGAACCGCAGCCCCGCCCGCGTGAAAATCCGCTGGTAAGCCGCGTACATTTCCTTGTACGATTTGTCGAGGCAGTCCAAGTCCTTATTGAACGAATACCCGTCCTTCATGACGAACTCGCGGCTGCGCAGCACGCCGAAGCGCGGCCGCGGCTCGTCGCGGAATTTCGTCTGGATCTGATACAGATTCACCGGCAACTGCTTGTAGCTCGACACCACGCTTTTCGCCAGCGTCGTGACCACCTCTTCGTGCGTCGGCCCCAGCGCCACCTTCGCGCCCCAGCGGTCTTCGACCACAAACATGTTGGCGCCCATCGATAGGTTGCGGCCGGTTTTTTCCCACAGCTCGAACGGCTGCAGCGCCGGCATGTGGATTTCGATCGCCCCCGCCTTGTCCATCTCGTTGCGCACGATCGCCTCGCATTTGCGCAGCACGCGGTAGCCCAGCGGCAGGTAGGTGTAGGCGCCGCTGCCGAGCGGCCGAATATAGCCGGCCTTCAGCATCAGGATGTGGCTCGGCACCACCGCGTCCTTCGGCGCTTCCTTGAGAGTCGGAATAAACGTCTGCGTCCAGCGCATGATGAAATGCCCTCTTGTCTTTGCCAACCTGCATGAGTCGGAAATTCTAGCCCCGAGCGCCGCGAAGTCATGCCGGGGAGCGGGCTTTAGGCTTTTGGCTTTGGGCTTTGGGGAAGACCAGTCTGCCTCTTTCCTTCATTCTTCATCCTTCACGCCTTCACGCTTCAACCTTCGTTCCACTTTCCAAAGCCCAAAGCCAAGAAAAGCAGCCGGCCTGGCGGCCAGCACTCCCAGCGGGTTCTCGCGCGCGCCCGGCTTGCGCGCACATCGCCGATCAAATGTTATGATGGAGGCCTTCGTCAACGCTCCTGTGACAGGACTCCCGATATGCCCGTCGATTTTTTCCCCCTCCTTGACATCGCGCCCAGCCACGTCAAACGTAATCTTTCCGTCGCGGAACTCTACGAAGAGACCCTCCGCCGCGGCGAAGGCCGCCTGGCCGACTCCGGCGCGCTGACCGTGCTCACCGGCGCCAAAACCGGGCGCTCGCCCAAAGACAAATGGACCGTCCGCGAACCCAGCTCCGAGTCCCAAATCTGGTGGGGTGAAATCAACCGCCCGATCGAGCCCGAGGTCTTCGAAAAACTTTTCGCCATCGTCAAGCGCTACTACCACGAGCGCGAAGTCTACGTTTTCGACGGCCACTGCGGCGCCGACCCGCACTACGGCTTCGACGTTTCCTTCGTCAACGATCTCGCCTGGCACAGCCTGTTTGTCCGCAACATGTTCATCCGCCCCAGCGACGATCACCTGCGGCTGCACGCTCCCGAATGGCTGGTCTTCACCGCCGCCCGTTGCGAATTCGACCCCAAGGAACTGGGCCTCAACAGTTCCATGGCCGTGGTCATCAACTATGCCCGCCGGATGGTGCTGATCGTCGGCACCGAATACGCCGGCGAAATCAAAAAATCGGTCTTCACGATCATGAACTACGTCATCCCGCGCAAGGGCGTTTTTCCGATGCACTGCTCGGCCAACATCGGCAAAAAAGGCGACTGCGCCGTCTTCTTCGGCCTGTCGGGTACCGGCAAAACGACCCTCAGCGCCGACCCCGCGCGTCGGCTGATCGGCGACGACGAACACGGCTGGTCCGACGAAGGCATCTTCAACTTCGAAGGCGGGTGCTACGCCAAGACGGTCAACCTGAGCAGGGTAGGGGAGCCGCAAATCTGGAACGCCATCCGCTACGGCGCGGTGCTGGAAAACGTGATTCTCGACGAGCACTCCCGCCTGCCCGACTACACCAATGTCTCGATCACCGAAAACACTCGCACCTGCTACCCGGTGGAATTCATCGACCGCTGCGTCACCGAAGGCATCGGTCCGGTGCCGCAGAATGTGTTCTTTCTGACCTGCGACGCCTTCGGCGTGCTGCCGCCGATCAGCCGCATGAATCACGCGCAGGCGATGTATCACTTCATGAGCGGCTACACGGCCAAGGTCGCCGGGACGGAAGTCGGCGTGAAGGAACCCCAAGTCACCTTCAGCACCTGCTTCGGCGCGCCGTTCATGGTGCTCCACCCCGCCCACTACGCGGGGATGCTGCGCGACCGGCTCGACCGCAGCGGCGCGACCGTCTGGCAGGTCAACACCGGTTGGACCGGCGGCGGCTACGGGGTCGGCCACCGGATCAGCCTGAAATACACCCGCGCGCTGCTCAACGCCGCCCTGAACGGCTCGCTGCAACGCGCGAACTTCCGGCCCGATCCGGTTTTTGGCCTCGACGTGCCCGACGAATGCGAAGGCGTGCCGCGCGAACTGCTGCACCCGATCGATACCTGGCAAAGCTCCGACGCCTACCAGACGATGGTGCGCAAACTGGCCGGCAAATTCGCCGAAAACTTCCAGCGTTTCGCCGACCGCGCCCCTTACGAAGTCACCCAAGCCGGCCCGAAACCCGCCTGATCCCCCCTGGGAGCGCCGGTCTGCGACCTGTGCATTACCCACATCTTTTTTTAGATTCCCAAAATTTTTGCCGGGCTGGCACCTCGAACGGCGCGAGGGGGGCGAGGATGGACCGAGCCCATGTGTATTCAATCGCTCGACGCGCCCCTTT
>JBOHNC010000399.1:0-4203 GCA_050730415.1 Planctomycetota bacterium | reverse complement strand
ATTTCGTCTGATTTCGATCTTGGACGATTTCCGCTCCTGCGCAGGGTAGATTGACTTCCGTCGCGGGGGAACCGGCTGCTTCGAGCGCATGGATGCGTCCGAACCGACTCCCCGCGCGCCGTTCCTCCGGCCCTCAGCCGCCTGCCAGGATGCCCCGCCCATGTATAGCGCCGCCATCGCTCCCGATCCCACCAAGACCGTCGAAGCCACTGTCCGGCTCACCGCCGAACAGATCGCCTTCTTCCACGAAAACGGCTTTCTGTCGGTGCCGAGCATCTCTACGCCGGAAGAAATCGAGCGCATGAAAGCGGCCTACGACAAGATTTTCGCCGAACGTGCGGGCCGCGACGAGGGCAACCAGTTCGACCTCGGCGGCACCGACGAAGAAAATAAACAGGCTGCGCTGCCGCAGATTCTCAACCCCAAAAAATATCACGCCGACCTCAACAACACGCTGGCCGAAGCCAATGCCCGCGCCATCTGCAAACAGCTTCTTGGCGAAACCTGCGACGGCGGCGGGTCGCATGCCATCTTCAAGCCCGCCCGCTACGGTGCGCCCACGCCCTGGCACCAGGACGAAGCCTACTGGAACCCCGCGCTCGAATACAACTCCGTCAGCGTCTGGATTCCGCTCCAGGAAGCCTCCCTCGCCAACGGCTGCATGCAGTTCATCCCCGGCACCCACCGCTGGGAGGTCCAGCCGCACCACCACATCAACAACGACCCGCGCATTCACGGCCTGGAAGCCGACGCCGGTTTCTACGATGCCTCCAAAGCCGTCGCCTGCCCGATTCCCGCCGGCGGCTGCACGATCCATCCCAGCCGCACCTTTCACTACGCCGGCGCCAACAATTCCGATATCAGCCGCCGCGCGCTGATCCTCGGGTTTGGTCTGCCCACCAAGCCGCGCACCGAAAAGCGCAGCTACGCCTGGCAGGAAATCACCGCCACCGCGCGTGAAGAACGCGCCAAGGAATTCCGCGCCAAACAGCCGCCCCAAGCCCCCCCCAAATCCTCACGCTGATCCTCGCCGGCCGCCAGACCTGCGCATTGCCCACTTTTTTTCGGAAGCTAACGTTTGTTTTCTTGCCTTGTCCCCGGCACCGTTCTGGAATTCACGTCGCAAGGCTGTTACGCGGATGAGGATTTCAGCGCCGGAAGCGCGGCAGAATCATTGCCCAGCCGGCAGATGGAGCGTGCCGCGCGGAAGCCGTCTGCTGGGTCAGCGGTGCACAGCAACGCACCCGCGCGATCCGAAGCAGACCTACCTATACGGCCCTCCATCGCGCGGAACGGCACTCGATGTTCGACGAAGCAAATGCATTTCGACGCATGGCCCCGGAATTTCCGCGCAGGAATTCCTGTGAAGTGCGACATCGCCCCTGTCGGACCGGTCCACGCGGGGGCGGGTTGCCGGCCGTGCACCAGGGGTAGCCTGCGGAAGACCTTCGGCAACCTCTGGCTTTGTTACCTCGCTCCGTTGGCGCGAAGAAGCTGACTTGACGGTCGGTGCTCCCGGGTCATGCGCGAAAAACTTGGGGGATGCACGGGTCGTCCGACCGAGCCTCGCTGTTCACCCGCTCCCGCTCCCGCGCGCGCTCCCCGCGTGGAGTACAATATAGGCCCCGCCCCCCCCACTCGGATTCCGCCATCATGACCCTCCAGGTCTACCAGTTCCCGCTCACCTTGCCCACGCACACTGCACCGGTCGTCACCAGCCTTGCTCCGGTCTTCGACCGCGGCAAAGTGCCGCTGTACCCCTACACGCGCTGCACTGCGCCCAAAGCCCCGCCTGTTCCTCGCACCTACACTATGTGGGCGCTTGAGAACGACTGTCTGCGCGCGCTCGTCGCGCCGGAAATCGGCGGACACCTGTGGAGCCTCCGCGACAAACGCATCCCCACGCCTACCGGCAAGCACCTGCCGCCGGCCGTTCGCCGCGCGCAGGCGCAAGGCCCGGGCGCCGAACTGCTTTTCTCCAATTCTTCCGTGAAACCCTACGTCGTCGAACCTCGCAATACCTACGTCAGTTCCGGTATCGAGTTCAACTTTCCCGTCGCTCACAGCCACACCTCGTCGGATCCCGTCGCCTCCCGCGCCTATGTCGAAAACGGCCGCGCCGTGGTCGAAGTCGGCGAAACCGAACGCCGTCTCGGCCTGCAATGGGTGGTCCGCTTGTCGCTCGGCGAACACGACACCTTTCTGACGCAGGAAACGTTCCTGTGCAACCCCACCGGCCGGGCGGCCAAGTGGCACCTGTGGTCCAACGCCGCCGTGGACGGCTTCCGCGACACCGAATTCGTCTACCCCAAGGCCAAAATCATCGTCCACGGCACCAAGGACGAATTCGCCCGCTGGCCGCAGGACTGGAAATGCATCGGCGATCGCGAAGGAATGCTCGGCCTGTTCTGGCTTGACCACAGCGATATTTTCTTCGGCGCCTTTCACCCCGCCTACGGCCACGGGTTGATGCATCTGGCCGATCCCAAAATCGTCCAGGGCGTCAAGATGTGGACCTGGGGCAACAAAGGCACCCGCCGCTGGGCCGAACTGCTCACAGATGACGGGCGCGGCATGGCCGAAGTCCAGTCCGGCGCTTTCAAAACGCAGGAAGACTACGCCACCTTCCAGCCCGGCGAGAGCGCCCGCTTCATCGAATTCTGGACCAGCGCCCGGGGGGTGAAAGACTACGCCCGCGCGGATCTGCCCAAGCCGAAAATCGACCTGCCGCCGCCGCGCTGGTTCGGCAACGAACACATCCCCGAAGTCCAACGCTGGCTCAAGGTCCAAGCCGCCATGCGCAACAATGCGCCTTCCGAACTGCCCCCCTACAACCCCGCCGACCGCGACTGGCCGCCGACCGGATTGGAGCTCGAAGCCGCTCTGCGCTGGGCCGCCAAACATCGCCCGGCCTACCGCACCGCGCTGGGCACCTGGCTGGCCGCCCGCCAGGAATTCGCCGCGGCCAACACGGCCCTGCGCAAATCCAGCGATCCGTATGGCCGCCGGCTCGAAGGCCTGATGGCCTGGCAAGCCGAGAAAAACGCCGCCAAAGCCATCGAACTCTACCGTCGCAACCGCTTCGACGATCACGCCTATCTGTTGGAATACGACGCGCTCCTGGCGCATCTCGGACGCCACCGCGAACGCAGCGCGATCCTGCGCAAACTCGGTGCATTCAAAAAAGGCTGGGTCCCCGAGGAACTCGCCGAACGCCACGCACACCAACTGGTCGGCCTGCGCAAATACCAGGCCGCACTCGATGTTCTGATGAACCGGGACAAATGGAGCCGCTGGCACGAACGGTTCGTTCGCACCGATATCTGGCGGCGTGCTCGGGCCGCGCTCGGCCAGCCGCAGGACCCGGTGCCGACTCATCTGGGCGAAGACGTCGTCCCGGCCATCGATCAGGCGCCCACCCCCAAAGGCCCGCTGGACGGCATGCTCCGGGAGTGATCTCCGCCGCCCGCGCGGACGCCGGAGCGACCTCGCCAACGCCGATTTTTGCCCACCCCGTGTATTTTCGACTTGACGCGCACCGGTTTGCCCGATTATATAGAACCTACCGGACTGCACGTTGTCCCTTGCTCCGGCGAGGGGCGGCAGGCGGCCCGCTCAATCAAACCAAATGGGAGGTGGCACCGGGTTCGAGCGCCAATCGAATCTGACCACGCTGAAAACCATCACATCCACCGAAACAGGGATTGCCGGCTCGATTCGGAAACCCCCGCTTCGTTCCCAATGAACTCAACCTTCATCAGGATCTACGTCTGACGGACATGCACGGCCCTTCGCTTACTCTTCGTGTGCCTTTCCACCGATGTCGGCCGGGAGTCCCTCCCGGCGCGCGCGGAGCGTGGCATCCCTGCCGATCCGTTCGACGGAAATAAGCGGTTTTCGCTTCCGTTTTGAAACCCTTGCCTGCCAGTCGCTGCGACCGTTCGGTTTTTGAACACCGGCCGGTTTTTCGGTGGTTCCACCTGCCCGTCCCCGTCCGAGCATCGCGCTCGGCCGATTTGCCAAGGAACCTTCCGATGTCCCGAAATCCCTTGAACCCAATCCGCCGCTCGGCGCATGCCCGGCTTCGTTCTCTCCACACTTTTGGCGGATGCAACTCCGCGCGTTGGATCGGTGGTGCGGCCGAGATCGCTTCGGGTCGCGCGGAAGAGCGATTTGGGCGCATCGTGGCGCAGCCGACGCTGC
>JBOHNC010000398.1:0-3175 GCA_050730415.1 Planctomycetota bacterium | reverse complement strand
CGCCCGGCAGGGGGGAGCCGGCGGCGGTGGGCAGGCTCGCGGTTGGCCGGGCGAAACTGACGCCGCGTGACGGCGTGCCGCGCCCGACCCCGGCCCCGACCGGCGCTCCGCCGCTGCCGCCGCTGCTCCCGATCGAATAGCCGCCGGAATTGCGGATCGATCGCACCTGCGGCAGGCGCAACAGACTGCCCAGCGGCAGCGCCGGGCCGGGCACGCAGTCGACCAGCGCGCGCAGGCCGGCGAATTCCAGCCGCAGGGGGTGAGGCAGTCGCGGCGGGCCGGCAGGGCCCGGCAAAGCGTCCTCGGCGGCGAGATCGGAGCCCGCCGGCGTCGCCGCCCGGCGCTCGCGGTAGCGCTCATCGACCCAGTCGAAAAATTGAACGCCCGGCAGCGCGGCGAGGGCGGCTTCGAGCGGCCGGTCGTCGGACCAGAAAAAAGCCAGCGCGTCGGCCGGATCGCCGCGCCGCGATGCCGTGGGATCGGCCGGCGGCGGAAGGGCAGTTTCGACCGGTGCGGCCGATCCGGCCGGTCCGGCCTGTGCGGCCGGGGAGGTCGCCGGCGCTGTCACGGCGACCGGGCGCGCGGTGAGCGCATGGACGCGCAGCCGCGAAAGCGCGTGCAACCCGGCCAGCCGCGGCAGTTCGGCGGCCGGGACCAGCGCGCAATGCTGAAAGGGCGGCGGTGTCGGCACCGCGGTGCGTGGGCGCGGGTCGTCGCCGGCCGACGATGGGCGCGCCGGCGGGGGATTGGCTGGAGGTTTTTCGCCAGAGGCCATGCACTGCCTTTCACCGGCGGCCGAAGGGCGACCGATTCGCGCCGCGGCCGGGCCGATACGCGCTGCGGCCGCTCCGGCCACGCGCCGCGCCTGTCGGCTATAGCCTACCAGAAATCAGAGTCGGGACCGTGCATCCCGAGGTAAGATACAGAGCGGCCGGCGGCGCAGCCCGGGCCGGCGCGGGAGGGGTGGCTTGTTCTCGGTCGTGATTCCCTGCTACAACGAAGCGGCGGTGTTTCCCGCGTTGGCGCGGCGGCTGCAGGCCGCGGCGGCCGGCTGGGGGCCGGACTGGGAAGTCATCTTCGTCGATGACGGCTCACGCGACGACACCTGGCGTTTGATCGTCGCGCAGCATGCGGCCGATCCGCATTTCAAGGGCATCAACCTGAGTCGCAATTTCGGGCACCAGACGGCGGTGTCGGCCGGACTGGCGCAGGCGCGCGGCGATTGCGTCGCGGTGCTCGACGCCGACCTCCAGGACCCGCCCGAGGAACTGGCGCGCTTCATCGCCAAATGGAAGGAAGGCTTCGAAGTCGTCTACGCGGTGCGCACGCGGCGCAAGGAGCCGCTTTTGCACCGGCTGTGCTACGCGCTGTTCTACCGGCTGCTGGCGCGCACCGCCAACATCGAAATTCCGCGCGATGCCGGCGATTTTTGCGTCATGGACCGGCGCGTCGTTGCGGCGCTCAACGCCATGCCCGAACGCAACCGCTTCGTCCGCGGCCTGCGGGCCTGGACCGGCTTCCGCCAGGTGGGGCTCGAATACGAACGCCAGGCGCGCGCGGCCGGCACGACGCAATATTCCTTCTGGAAACTCACCAAGCTCGCCACCGACGGGCTGTTTGCCTTTTCCACCGTGCCGTTGCGGCTGGCGACCTGGCTGGGCCTGATCGTCTCCTTGCTGTCGTTCCTGGGCATCGCGGTGGTGGTGTTTCAGCGGCTGTTTCCGCACGCCTATTCGATGTTCTGGGCCGTGCCGCCGGCCGGCTGGGCCAGCGGCACCGCGGCCATGCTTTTCCTTGGCGGGGTGGGCTTGATCTGCCTCGGCATCATCGGCGAATATCTGGCGCGGATCTACGAGGAAGTCCAGCAGCGGCCGCGTTGGCTGATTCGCGAACAGGTCGGCCTGGCCGCACCGGCCGATGTGCTGGGATCGGTCCTGCCTTCGGCCGCGGCCGTCCCAACGTTGCCCGTCACGGTGCAGGAGCCGCCCGGGGTGGGGGAGGAGCGCGCACCAACCGCGCCGCGGCACTGATCCTCGTGCGGCGGTCAGGCGGCGGGCGTGCTCGCGGCAAAATTCGGCAGATGCCGGTTCAGCGACGACTCGTTGATCGAAATGTGGCTGGCGGTCCAGACGCAGGCGCCATTTTTGAGCACCAGCACCTGCGGCGATTCATGCCGCACGCCGGTGGCCTTCGCCAGCGCTTGCGAAAGGGGGCGTTCGTCGAGCACGTCCACGATCCGGTAGTCGGCGGCCAATTTTTCGGCCTGCGCCAAATACTGTTCAAACGCGCGCAGTGCCTGGTGGCTGGTGCCGCAGGTTGGGCTGTGCTTGAAGATCACCACCGGGCGCTGGCCGATCGTGCGCAGCCAGTCGGCGACGCCTTCGGGGGACGGCAGGGTGATTTCGATCATGGTGCTCGCTCCGCTGGGGCGGTTTCTTTCCTGTATTGTATGACCCGCCCGGACGCCGGCCATTCCATGGGGTAAAATGAGAGGGAGGGACGGGTTCGTGCCGGCCCTTTTGCCCCCACATACACCATGGTCCAGCCCAGAAAAGGATCCAACATGTCGAAGGAACGCTTGACGCCGCACCAAAAGAAAATGTTGGAATATGAACGTGACACGCGGGAAGCGAAACTGACCCAGTCCGAGTCGGCGAAGCTCGCCACCAACCGTATCACCAAACAGGAGAGCCACAAAAAACTGCGCGCCAAAATCAAGCAGATGGTGAAGACCTCCCCGGCCGACAGTTCGTCGGACCTCACCGCTGCGCGGCTGGAAAGTCTGCCGGCGGCAGCGCCCAAGCACAAGCCGCAGGTTTCGCTGAAAGAAAAACTCGCGCCTGAGAAGTAGCCCGGCGCAGGGCCGCAGCCTCTGCCTTGCCCCCGGCCCTACACGGGCCCCTGAGGATGACCCTGACGCCGCTCCGGATTTTGGCCGTTCCGGGTTTGGAATGGCTGTTGCTCGGTCGCTCCGGCGGATTTGCAGGTCCGCCGCAGAAATCCTGCAACCAAACGCCGGCCCGGCCGTCCAAGCCCGGGACCCGCCGGTCGAGGATGCGCATGCCTGACCCAACCGCTCGTTTGAACCCCTGCCTGGCGCTGGCCTTGGGCGTTTTGGTCGGCCTGATCGCGGCGGGGCGCGCGGCCGCACCCGTGTGTCTCCCCAGCCTGGCCG
>JBOHNC010000397.1:0-10216 GCA_050730415.1 Planctomycetota bacterium | reverse complement strand
GTTCAGGACTCTCATAATACCTGGTTCAGTTTTCGGGGAGCAGGTCAGTAGGGCGGCCGTTCTTCATTGTATTCCCTCCGATACCCCGCGCGCAACCTATGGGGCTCTCTAAAATCGCTTCGATCCGGACCATTCAGGCTATCGCACTTCCCCTTTTTTCCCGGCGGGCTGGTGGTCGGACCTTCACGCTTAAGAGAGCGCGAAACGCGCTTTTCAGCGGAAACGCTCGATGACTCGCTGGACACGGGCTGGTCAGCCCGTGCCACGTCAGAATGCGCTTGCGCGCAGGATGAGGGGAAAAGGTGCGAGGTCCGCTCGCACTGTTTTGCATCGGTCAGCGACCGATGCCACAATGTCTCGGGCGAGCGTAGGGAATGGATAGACTTCCGGAGCCGAATGGACGGATCACGCGAAGAAGCCGGTCTGATGACCGGCGTTCCCAGGGGGATCGCGGATTAGGGTAAAAGCCAGACGGGAGGGGCTAAAGACGGGGAGGGTGGTTCGGGGTATGGTGATGTCGGATTCCGACCCAAGGCTGCATGAAGGAGACTCGCCCCATGTCTACCACGCTCGAAACGGCTCCGACCGCCGCGACCGCCGCCGCTTCCGCAACCTGCGCGCCGAAGAGTTCGCCTGAAGCGGCGGTGGGTGTGCATCCGCGGCGGGCTACGGCGGCCTTCCCGGACTGCCCGGCGCGGCTGTCGGCGGAGCAGGTGGCGCAGTTCGAGCGTGACGGGTATCTGGCATTCGAGAATTTCCTGACGCCGATCGAAGTGGCGGCGCTGACGGCCGGCATGTCCCGCATGGTCGCGACCATCGCCGGGGCGGTGCGGGCGGGGCAGGGGACGATGCAGCCGGGCAACTGGATGGGGATGAAGAACTACTCGGGGTTGCGGATGAGCACGCCCGGATCGAAGGCCGATTTGCTGTTCGAGCCGGGGGTGTCGTTTGACCTTGCGCAGGTCACCGACGCGGAATTGGAAACCTGGGTGCGTAAATTCAGCTTCCCGACCGAGGGCGATCCGGCGTGGGGGATGCTGGCGCAGCACCCGCGGCTGCTGCCGCTGATCGAGGGATTGCTGGGGCCCGGCCCGATCCTATTCGGCGATATGGCGCTGTGCAAGCCGGCGCGGATCGGCGTGGCCAAGCCGTGGCACCAGGACCATGCGTATTTCTGCTACGAGCCGATCGGCGCGGGGGTGGATGTGTGGATCGCGCTGGAAGATGCGACGGTGGAAAACGGCTGTATGCAGGTGCTCCCGGGCGGCCATCGGCTGGGGCCGAAAAAGCATGTCCATCGCGATGACTGCGAGATCGAAGCCGGGCGGATGGACATCAGCCGGGCGGTACCGGCGGAACTCAAGGCCGGCGGGGTGCTGCTATTTTCGGTGATGCTGCCGCATTTCACGCCGCCAAATACCAGCTCGTATTCGCGGCGGTCGGGGCAGTTGTTCTATCGCGGCGCGAACACGCGGTTGGTGTCGAATGAGGAGCACGGGAATGCGTTCCGCGAGGCGGACGGGACGCCGGCGAGTTGCCACGGGATCGACGTGAAACCGGAGAAGAGCGGAAAAAGCGAAGGCTGAAGCGGCTCAGTAGAATTTATCTTCAGGGCCCAAAGGTTCGATCGTTCTGCCCTCGACGGCCCGGCCGCAAAGCGCGCCATTTCCGCTGCCCTGAAAGGGCACCCCATGAAAACCCAGGGTTGGCTCGAAGCGCGCAGCGCGCAGCCCCAACCCTGGGTAGGCGGTCGCCAGATCGCTCCCCGCGCCATCCGAGGCGGAACCACGCCGTCAGCCTGCCATGGCGCGGAACCGCACCCGGCGTTCATCGAGAGGAATTCGTTTCGATCCATCGCCCGCGACGTTCCGCGCGGGAATACGTGGGAAGCGCGACGTTGCGTCGGCCTGCGCGAGCGGTCTGACGACCGCGCACCAGGGGTACGCCTGCGGATGACCTCCGGCAACCCCTGGCTTTGCTACGGTCGCGCCGTTGGCGCGAAAAAACCGACCTGACGGTCGGCGCTCCCGGGTCATGCACGCAAGATGCGGGTCGTGCACAGGTCCTAAATCCACCGCTGCCGGCCTATCCTAAGATACCGTGACCACGAATTTTTCGGTTCAACCGTCAAAGCCTGGGTTTGTTTGCCGGGTGCAATGCATTAGGTTGTCGGCGCAGCGGCGCAGCGGAGCGGCGGAGCGGCGGCGCGCAAGGGCCGGGGCGCGGCGGGAATCGCGCAGGCGACTGTACTGGGTTACCGTGTGTCTCACGGTAACACCTCCGTGATACGGTACAGTTGCCTGCGGGGTGCCTGCGCGGAGCCTTCATGGTCTTAGGTCCGGAGCGCTCGGCGCCGATCGAAAAATGCAAAACCAAGGTGAAATCCACCCCGATTGAGGGTACCCTTAATCGGCGGTGGAGCGCCGGCGCCGGCAGGCGCAATCGACCGCGTTCGTTGGGGGTGGCGAATCACGGTTCAGTCCCTATGCAAGGTTCGGGCAGTCAGTTCCAGAAAATCATGGCCTACCATTTGCCGCTCGGCAAATGGTTGATGGGCATTCCTGTCGAGGTCCACTGGTCGCTGGTGCTGGTGCCGCTGTTTATCTACAGCCTGCTGACCGAGGGCGGCGCGGGCAGTCCGATGTGGTACCCGATGGTGCAGTCGGTTTGGATGACGGCGGCGATCTTTCTGTTTGTCTACCTGCACGAATGCGGGCACGCGTTTGCGTTTCGCGCCTACAACCTGCCGGTGAGTCGAATTTCACTGGGATTTCTGGGCGGCACCTGCCACGGCGGCTGGCCGCGCTCGCCGCGGGAAGAAATCGTCATCACCTTTTTCGGTCCGCTGGTGAACCTTGTGTTCGTCGTCGTGTTTCTGTCCGCGCTGTTCGGCTGGCAGTGGGCGCTGCACATGAATCTGCGGCCGATCTGGACCGAGACCACCTTCATTTCGTGGCGCTACGTGGGGATGGAACTGATCACCTTTCTGTTTCTGGTGAACTTCGCGCAGGCGGCCTTCAATTTGATCACGCCGATTTTTCCGATGGACTGCGCGCGGATTCTGCGGGCGACGCTGGCGAAGTGGTACGCGCCGGCCAAGGCGACCCGGGCGGCGATCTACGTGGGGTATGTCGTCGGCGCGTTGTTCATCGCCGGCGCGGTGCTGGAGATGATTTTCGGCGACGTGTCGGACGGCTTTTTCTGGGTCCTGCTGGTGATCGTGCTGTGGATGTCGGCGCGCCAGGAATGGGAGCGGGTGAAATATCAGCCGGTCTACCAGCCGGCAAGCTCCCTGTACCTGTCCTCGTGGCGCGAACTGGACGAAGAGAGCGAGGACTGGCGGGCGGCCGACAAGCCCAACCCCAAGCCGGGATTTTTCGCGCGCTGGGTGGTCAAACAGCAGCAGAAAAAAGCCGAACTGGCGCAGCGCAAGGCCGAAGAAACCCGCGCGCGCGTCGACCAACTGCTGGAAAAAATTTCGCACGAAGGCATCACCGCGCTCTCGCAGAAAGAACGCGATTTCCTTTCGAGCGCCTCCAAATCCTTCCGCAACCGCGTGTCGTAAAAGGAGCACATCCCGGTGGCCCGCATTCCTCGCGTCATGGTCGATCGGGAATGGCTCGCCGCCGCCGCTGCCGGCGTGGCGGCACAGGATCGAATCTCGCCGCCGTTTGCCGCGGCGCAGGTGCACCGCTTGCTGACGGTGCTGCGGCTGAAGGCCGGGGCGGTGGTGGAAGTCTTCGCCGCGCAGGGCGGCGCCTGGCAGGGCGCGCTGACCGGCGATGAACGCGAACTGCGGTTGCAGGAGCTGGCGCCGGTGGGAGGAGCGGGAGCGGCGGCGGCAGCGGGTGGGGCCAGTGATGCCGCGCGGGAGGGTTCCGACGACCTGCCAGAGAGCGCCGGAGCCACCGGCGCCGCCGCGTCGCAGGCCCGTGCGCGGATCACCCTGGCCTGCGGCTGGCCGCGCGCCAAACGCGCCGATTTCATGGTCGAAAAATTGGTGGAGCTCGGCGTCGATCGCCTCCAGCCGGTGGTGTTCGAACGCAGCGAACGCGGCGAACGCTTCGGGTCGCTCAAGCAGGAACGGTTCCGCCGGCTGATCGCGAAGGCCTGCGAGCAATGCCGGCGCAACGAACCGCTGGACCTGCCGGCGCCGCTGCCGCTGGCGGCGGTGCTGGCGGAAAGCGCGGCGGACACGGCGAACGCGGCGAACGCAGCAAACGCGGCAAACGCGGAGGAGGCGGCGGGGGACGCCGCGCGAATCCGGCTGGTGGCGACTTCGCCGCGGGACCCGCGCGCGGCGCCGATCGGCGCCGTGCTGGCGCCGGGGCTGGCGACCGGCGGGCCGGAGGTGGAACTCACGGTACTGATCGGGCCGGAGGGCGGGCTGACCAAGGATGAAATGGCGCAGGCCCGCGCGGCTGGATTTCAAGCGGTGTCGCTGGGGCCGCTGACGCTGCGGGTGGAAACCGCGGCGATCGCCGCCGCCGCCGCCGCACGGCTGCTGAGCCCGCCCTGATCGCCGGGCGATCACCGGGTTTGCTCAAGCTCATCGCAGGTTTGTGCTGCCGGCTTCCAGTCGGCTTGTACCGGCGGCCGCCGCTCCCGCGAAATGCGCGCGTTCGCGGAGCCGAATTCACGGTTTGGACGAAGAGCGGGCGTGTCCGTCCGCGGTCCCGGCTGCGCGCGGACGCGCGCAAGAAAAAACCGGTGGGCAAAATGCCCACCTCACCAAGCTGGCTGGAAGCCGACACCACAACGAAGATTTAAGAAGATTTAAGATGGGCGCTACGGGGCGTAGCGGTCGGGGTGTTCGCGAGCGTGACGTTCGAGGCCGTCCATGATCGCGGTGCAACTGCCCTGCCAGCGCTCCGGCGGCATGTCTTCGGTGACCGCAAACAGAATCCCGTCCAGACGGTCGAGCTGCTCGAGCAGCTCCACGGCGGTCGCGGCGACTTCGCTGTCCGGCCGCAGGTGGACCGAGGACGGGAAGTTGATCCACAGCACCCGGTTGGGCCAGGCGGCGCGCGCTTCGCCCAGCGTCATGTCGGTGTCCGGCGCGGGCGTGAACGCTTCGATGTAGTCGAGGTCGGCCTGCCCGATCAGCTTCGCCAGCCGTTTGCAGTTGGCGTCGAAGTGACAGCCGATCCGCTTTCCGCCGCGGTGCAGCGCCTCGGCCGCCTCGTGGTAGTGCGGCAGGTAGTATTGCTCGAACATTTTGTTGCTGACCACTTCGGGCGTCACGTTGCCGCCGTAGTTGGCGTGGGTGGCGGGCGAGGCGGCGACCAGCGGGTAGATTTGCCGGCGGCCGGCCACCAGAGCGGCGTAGAGCTTCAGCACCTCGTCGCGGTGGTCCATCCATTCGAGGCAGAACTGCTGCATGTCCATGAAGCCGCCGGATTGCAACTGCTGCAGCGGCTCCAGGCCGATCGTCGCGCGGATCAGGCCGTCCTCGCCGAAATCGCGCTGCGCCTGCGCGAAGGCAGCGTAGTCTTCCTCGTAGCGTTCGTCGCGGATGAAAAATTCCAGCGCCCTGTAATCCTCCGGCGTTTTGAACAGCTTTTCATGCACCCAGTTGGTGAAGCCGACCGGCTCGTGCAGGGAGGTCAGCACGCCGACCGGCGTTTCGTGGTGGGTGGTCACCCATTGACGGTCGCCCTCCCAGCGGATCGACTGCGTGGTCTTGACATTGGGTCGGTGGGTCTTGAAGGGCGCGCGGCGCGGCACGATGCACAGCCCGCGATTGCGCAGCAGCCGTTCGGCGGTGCAGCTGTAGATTTTGTTGTCGTACAGCGTGAAGGGAACCTTGTCGGCGCGGCCGCCGTGAAGGACTTGCAGAACGCGTTCGCGCGGCGACAGACCGGCGGCGCGGGCGGAGGTGGCAAGGAGGGACATGGCGGTGCGCTCGTGGGCCACGAATGCCGGGCCGAGCAGCGACCACCTGCCAGCGTCTATTGTACCGGGGTCGCGGTGGAATTCGCGGGCAATTCAGCGCTGCCGGCGGGTGCGGTCGGCGGCGGCGGTGGTGGCAGGGGCGCGACAGGCGCGGGCGGCTTGAGCGTGGCTTCGTATTCCGCGATTTGCTTGGCGAGGTCGAAGCAGGCCACCTTGACACGGAAGTCTTCCGCCTGCTGCCAGGCTTCGTCGATCTTGCCGGCGGCAGCGAGTTTCTCGCAGGCCGCTTTCTGTTTCGCCCAGCGTTGGCTGAGCGCCGGCGCGATTTCGCTTTTCAGGTTGTTCCACGGCTGGCCGTATTTCTCGGTGCCCTTCACCGCCACCGGAATGTACTCCGGCGCCGCCGCCAGCAACGCGGCGGCGGCGAGCGGATGGCCCTGTTTGTTCAGTTGCCCGGCCTTCAGCAGCAGGTCGTCGATTTCCTTGCCGCAGGCCAGCGCCAATTGGTAGGTCAGCGAAGTGACTTCCTCGCTGTCGGCGGGGCAGCCGGCGGCCTGCAGCGCGTGCAGTTTCTTCAGCATGGCCGGCGGGGTGGATTCATCCATCTTGAGCGCCGCATCGCGCGCCGCCGAGCGTTCCTGGGTGATGCGTTCGGTCGCCGCCAGCGTGTCCAGGTGCGCCAGCAACCCGTGGATTTCGGTCGTCTCGTCGGGCGTGACTTCCTTCGCACGCAGCGCCTGTTCGTACAGCGTGCGCGCTTCGTCCAGCTTGCGGTCGTCCACCAGTCGCGCGGCTTTCTGCATCAGCAGATTGACCGGCGTTTCGTGCGGACCGCTGGAGAGGCTCGACCACACCGCCAGCGCGGCCACCATCAGCGCCCCCAGCCCGATCACGCCCCAGGCGATGGCCATGATCCGCCGCTGCTGCTGGTTGTCGCGTTTCTTGATGCGCACCGAGTTGCGGTTTTTGAGCTGCAGAATCGTCGGCAGGTAGGTGCCGTCGCGCATCGCCTTTTCGACCGACCCCAGGTCGTCCATCAGTTCCCGGGCCGACTGGTAGCGCTGGGCGGGGTTTTTCTGGAGCATCTTCTCGACGATTTCGATCAGCCGCGCCGACAGGTAGGGCGCGTTCTCCCGCAGCGAGTGCGGCTCGTCGAAAACATGGTGCTCCATGATCTCCCGCGCCGTCGTCCCGTCGAAGGGCAGGTGGCCCGACAGCATCCGGTAGGCGGTCACGCCCAGCGAATAGATGTCGCTGCGACAGGTCAAAGGCAGCCCCTGCGCCTGCTCCGGCGACATGTAGTGCGGCGAGCCGAACACCCCTTCGGACTGGTCGGCCTTGCCGTCGACCAGCGTTTTGGAAATGCCCAGGTCGGCCAGGCGCACGGTTTCGTCGGCGGCCAGCATCAGGTTGTCGGGCTTGATGTCGCAGTGGACGATGCCCTGTTTTTCGGCGTAGGCCAGCCCCGCCGCGGCTTGATACAGAAACTTCACCGCCTTCTCGGGATCGACCCGCCGGCCGCCGGTGATCAAATCCTGGATCGACCCGCCGGGCACCAGCTCCATGGAGTAATAGTAGATGCCGTCGGCCTTGCCCACGTCGTGGACCTGCACGACATTGGGATGGTTCAGCTTGCCCGCGTTGCGCGCCTCGCGGATCATGCGATCGACGGTCTCCGAATCGGTGGCCAGTTCGGGCGCCAGAATTTTCACCGCGACGCGGCGGTCGAGCGATTTCTGCTGCGCCTCGTACACCTCGCCCATGCCCCCGACGCCCAGCAGCCGCACGATCTTGTAGTCGCCGATCGTCTTGCCGGTGTGCGCGCCGACCGATTTGCCCAGCTCCTCGCGGTAGGAAATCAGCGAATTGCCGATCAGGATTCGGTCGCCGTCATGCAGCGGCTGGGTGTCGGCCAGTTTTTTCCGGTTCAGGTAGGTGCCATTGTGGCTGTCGAGGTCCTCCAGCAGGAAGACCTCGCCCTTGTAGAACACCTTGCAGTGGTGGCGGCTGGCCATGCAGTCGGTCAGCGTCAGGCCGCAGTTCTTCAGCCGGCCGACCAGGATGGGCGGCGCGTCGGGCGGCAGTTCGATCTTACTGCCCTTGTCGTTGCCGGTTTCGACGATCAGCCACGCCACGCCAGGAGCTTCCTTTCCTCGAATCGGCCGCGTCCCGTTCCGCGGCGGTCCCCGCCATCGGCCGTCGTCGGGGTTCCAAGCCCCGACCGCCGGCGCCCAGCCACATCGGCGCCGTCGATATAGGACGGATCGATCCAGGCAGGCATAAGTGGCACAGGCCTATGGCCCCTGGAAAAAAACCGCGGCGAAGCCGCGGCCCGCATCCCCTTCCCCCGCAAATCGAATGAAATTCTCATTGCAGTGCTAATTATCTTTCGAAGGCGCGGAAAGTTCAATACCACGATCGCGCGCGCGCACAATCGCCGCCACCACCGCGGCGCGGACCGAACGCGCATCGAGCACTTCCACCGCCGCCTGAGTCGTTCCCTTCGGACTGGTCACCAGCGCCCGCAGCTGCGCCGGCGAGAGTTCGGACTGCGCCAGCAGCGCCGCCGAACCGGTCAAGGTCCGCGCCGTCAGCGTCCGCGCCTGCTCCACCGACAGCCCCATCGCCTGCGCCGCCTCCAGCATCGCTTCGGCCAGGTAGAACAGATAGGCCGGCCCCGAACCCGACAGCGCCGTCACCGCATTCATCTGCTCCGGCGCGGCATCCACCACCACGGCGCTCGATTCCAGAAATCGCCGCGCCGTCGCCAAGTGCTCCGGCCCCGCGCCCGGACCGGCGCAGATCGCCGCCGCGCCCTGGCCGATCAGCATCGGCGTGTTCGGCATTGCCCGCACCACCGCCGCCTGACCGCCGGCCAGCTTGTACACCGCCTCGGCCGGCGTCCCGGCCAGAATCGTCACGATCAGGTGCTCCACGGTGAACACGCCCTGCAGCGGCTCCAGCACCTGGCCGACCATCTGCGGCTTGATGCACAGAAATACCGTTTTCGCGGCCGCCAGGACCTCCTGGTTTTCGGCGGTCGTGCGAGCCGCGCCGCTGCCCCGGTGCGCGCCGCCGGCCGCGGCAGCCACGGCTTGGGCGAATCCTTCCCGCCGGCCCGCATCCGGATCGGACGCCACGATCTGGTCCGGGCGTTTCATGCCGGCTTTGACGATCCCCGCCGCCAGCGCCGAAGCCATGTTCCCCGCGCCGATGAAACCCAATGCGTCCACGTCAAGCACTCCCCGCCGGCGCCGCAGCGTTCGCCGCCGGCCCGGATTTTCAAATCTTCGCTCAGGTCTATTATAGGCCCCCAACCGCCGCGGCTTGCCGGCCGCAGGCGGAAAGGAGCTCTCCCCGCCCATGACCGCCGAACCGCCGCCCGATTCCGCCGCCGCCCGGCTTGAACTTTCCGCCGCCATCATCCTGCAGGAAGCGCAGGCCTGGATCCACACGGTCTTGGACGCCCGCCTGCCGCGCGAGTCGCAGTCGCCCGAAGTCCTCCACGCCGCCATGCGCCACGCGGTGCTCGGCGGCGGCAAGCGCCTCCGCCCGGCCCTCGTGCGCGAAGCCTGCCGCGTCTGCCAGGGCACCGACGCCGAGTGCGAACCCTGCGCCGCGGCGCTGGAAATGATCCACGCCTACAGCCTCGTCCACGACGACCTGCCCTGCATGGACAACGACGCGCTGCGCCACGGCAAGCCCTCCTGCCACGCAGCTTTCGGCGAAGCCATGGCGGTGCTGGCCGGCGATGGACTGCTCACGCTGGCCTTTCGCCAACTGGCCGAACTGCCACGGCGGGAGATGCTCCCGGCGCTCTTGACCGAACTCGGCGACAGCGCCGGCGCGCCGGGGATGGTCGGCGGCCAAGTGCTCGACATGATCGCCTCCGACGCCGAAAAACTGCCCCCTGCCTACGCCGTCGAACCGCCCTTCACCGTCGAAACCGTCGTGGCGATCCACCGCCGCAAAACCGGCGCGCTGTTCCGCGCCGCGATCGTCGGCGGCGCGCTGTGCGCGGGCGCCAGCGAGACGCAGGTGGAGCAGTTGCGCGAATTCGCCGCCGCGGTGGGCCAGGCCTTTCAGATCGTCGACGATGTGCTGGATGAAACCTCCACCGCCGAAAAAATGGGCAAGCCCACCCAGAAAGACGCGGCCATGCGCAAGTACAGCTACCCCCGCGTGGCCGGCGGCGTGGAAGCCGCGCGCCGCGATGCCCAGACCTGGCTGGCCCAAGGCCTGGCCGCGCTCGAACCCTTCGGCGACGCCGGCGAACCGCTGCGGCTGCTCGCGCGCTTCGTGGTCGAACGCGATCATTGAC
>JBOHNC010000396.1:0-6801 GCA_050730415.1 Planctomycetota bacterium | reverse complement strand
CGGCACGCCCGGCGCGGCGACGCCCGCGACGCCCGCCAATCCCGCAGCCCCCGCCAATCCCGCCGCCGGCGCCACGTCCGCCAGTCCATCGGCGCGGCCCGCTCTGCCCGACATTCTCCAGACCGTGGGCCGCGGGGAGACCGAAACGCCCGAAGCCCGTTTCCGGCGCTACCTGGAAAAAAAGAAACTCAAGTACACCTACGAGCGGCGCGAAATCCTGCGCGCGGTGCTGGAAACGCATGACCATTTTCAGGCCGAAGAACTGATGGAGATCATCCGCAACCGGGCGGTGCGCGTGAGCAAGGCGACCATCTACCGCACCATCACGGTGCTGCTCGACAGCGGCATTCTGCGCGAAACCCGGCTCTCCGACAAAATCCGCTACTACGAACTGGAGTACGGTCATGGCTCGCATGACCATATGATCGACGAACGGACCGGGCAGGTGATCGAATTCCGCTCCAATGCCCTGCGCAAACTGATCGACGAAATCTGCCACCAGTACGGTTTCCGCATGAACCGCCACCGGCTGCAAATCTACGGTACCATCGAGGAGGCCTCCGGCGGCGCAAGCGGCGCAAGCGGCGGCGCCGGTCCGCGCGATCCGAACGGTCCACGCGACTTGAACGGGCCGAACTTTTCGTCCGGCGGTTCCGGCCAGGCGGGAGGTCCGCAGCGAGCCGTTTGAAGTCCGCCTGCACAAAGGCGTCTAATTCTCTACGTCAGCAGCGCGCCTTCGCGTTTTGGGGGCTCCGGCCGTTCGTTCGACCCCTTGCAGGGTCGGGAGCGATTTTGGTCCGGTGCATTCGGTGGGTTCCCTGCGCGCCCCTTTGACAGGGGCGCTCCAGTCATCCACGGCTACCGACAGGCGGCCCTTCCGGGGCCAAGAATCGGCAGCGGAAAAGATGTTTATCCCGGCGCAGGACGGGGCTATCAGGAGGACGGGTACAGGTGAAAGGAACATTGGCTCAGGCCTGCCGCCGCGTGGCGGCCGGGTTGGTTCTGGCGGCGTTGCCCGCGACCCTGGCGGCGGCTCAGAGCGACCCCGCGGCCACCGCGCCCACAGTGCCGCCGGCGAGCACACCCGCCACCCCCGCCACACCCGGCACCGGCGCCACAGCCGGCACCGGCACTCCCGGCGCCCCACCGCCGACCGGCGGCAAATCCGCCGCATTGGCGGCCTCCCCCACGCTGGACGCGCTGATTGCGCATCTGCGCGATCTGCGGGCGGGGCTGACGGACGAAGACAAGCCCACGCGCGAAAAGGCGCTGGCGCAGCTCGACGCGGAACTCGACCGTCTGGTGGAAGGGCTGTACCGCGTCCCGGCGGACGAAGACACGCCGGACGAACGCAAGCTGCTGGCGATCATCGGGCTGCGGCTGCGGGCCAAAATTCAATATGAATCCTCGCTGATGGAAATTCCGGCCGCGCACCGCGCCGCGGTCGATGCGATGCTCAAGAAAGCCGGCCCGGAATTCACCGAATTCTTCGCCTCGGATCCGTCGGTCCGCGCCGATCTGGTCGGCAAACTGGCCGACACCAAGCCGGACCTCGCCACGCTGGCGATCTTCCTGAGTTCCGCCCTGAACGACTCCGACCCGACGGTCGCCACCGCGGTGATGCAGGCCGCCACCGCGTCGTTGACGCCGCCCGACGGCAAGCCGGCCGATGCCGCCGCCGCCGCCGCGCGCGCCGAAGCCGCGCGGATCTACCTGCAGCCGCTCACCGATCTGCTGCACAAGGGCTACCAGGCGCTGTATATGAAAACGGACCAGGACGGCGGGAACCTGATGGCGATGCAGATGCGGATGCAAATGCAGATGCAGATGCAGGGCGGCGGCAGCCCGGTCGGGGCGTGGCACGAGGCCGCCTTCAAACTGGTCGCGCTGATTCCGGGCGACGAAGCCGATCATTTGCTGGTCGACATTCTGCAGAACTACGCCGGGCAGGCGCAGGGGATGGGCTTTATGCGGATGGGCGGAGGCGCCGGGAATTCGATTCTCGCCGACCTGTCGGCGGCGATCGTCAAACGCAAGGCGGTCGGGGCCTTTCAGCCGCTGCTGCAACTGGCGCGCCAGCATCAGCTCCAGGAAAGCGCGTCGAGTTTCAACGGCAGCCCGATGATTTACTCCTCGAGCGCCGACCTGTTCGTCTACACGGCCTATCGGCTGATCGATCCGAGCGTTCCCGAACGGGACGCGGGCCGGTTCAGCGGCATGGCGTGGAAGGACAACGCCGAGCGGTTGCAGTTCTACGACGATTTTCTGGCGGCCTGGAAAAAGGTTCAGGACAAGCCCGCCTTCAGCGGCTATGACGACTACGAAAAATGGTACAGCGACGCGCGGACCGGGTTGGTCAGTGCGGTGGAACAGGAAACGCGGCAGAAAAAAGGCGGGCAGTAGTAGCCCCGGGGGACACTGTCCCGCCGGCATCGCTTCGCGTTGCCGACTGCCTGCATGCAAAAATGCGTGGAGGTCGCTCCCGTCGGTCGCGGAAGGCGAAAGAAAACGGCGGCACAGATGCCGCCGGCGCGCTGGGAACGCGGAACGCCAGGTCCGCTCCAAAAAATGCCGGCGATGCCGGCGCCGTTTTCCAAGCCGGCTGGATGCCTGTACCACACCAAACTTTAAGATGCGTGCGGCGCGTGCAAGAACCGGCAGGATGCGGCGCTTCCGGGAGTGGGCGTGCTCGCGGAGCCGAATGTACAGTTTGGTGGAAGAGCGGGCGGGCACGCCGGATGGCGCTATTTTTAGAACGGTGCACTGGAGGGGATCGATCAAGGCGGGTGGAGGTTTCCAACGCGGGAAGAGAAGACCTCGCGCCAAGACGCCAAGTCGCAAAGAAGCCGGAGAGGCGTGGGGTCGGCGGCTGCGGCGGGGGACTGCGGTCGCTGAATCCGAGCGCAGGGCTGCTCGGATCGCTCCCTGCGCCCCCCGCCGCCGGTGTCTCGTGCCGGACGGCACGAGCCAGCCGCCTCAGGGTGGGAAGGATCACAAGGGGGATTGGACGGCGAATTGAAAGCAGCCAGAAAAACACCTGGAACGGTGGGTCGGAACAGCGCCCAAGGGTTGCCAGGAAAATGACTTGTGCCTAAAAATGCGCCATTCGGCGGGCACGCCCGCTTTTCGCCCAAACCACCTCTTTGGCTCCGCGAGCCTGCCCGCAGCCACAGGGCGCTCCCCCCGCGACCAACGGGAGCGACCGTCCCGGCTCAATCCCGGCTCAAAATGTCCGGGAAGTCGGCAACGCGAAGCGAGGCCGGTGGGGCCGTGGCCCCCGGGGCCACTCAGATGCCTTCGGCGATCGCCAGGCTGGCGTAGTCGCCGATCTGTTCGCCGAGCTGCGCCGGCACCACGCGGCAGACCGCCAGCGCCAGCGGAATCGCTTCGCGTTCCAGCGCTGCCTGCATCAGCGGCCGCAGCACCGCCTCCTGGCGGGCGAAGATGCTGCCGATGACGATGACCTCGGGGTTCAAAATATCCACCAGCACGGCCAATCCCCGCCCGAGATATTCGCCGCAGGTCGCGATCACGCCGCGCGCCAGCCCGTCGCCGGCCGCCGCCGCGTCGAACACTTTCTGCGCGGTGACCGTCTCCAGACCCGCCGCAGCGGCGCACAGCCTGGAGCTCGCGCCCTTCGCCCAGGCTTCCTTCAGCCGCGCCTGCGCCAGCCGCGCGATCCCGCCGCCGCTGCAGAAACCTTCGAACGAGCCGGCCTTGCCGAAGCCCACCGGGCCGTCTTCGGCCAGCCGGAGATGGCCTGCTTCGCCGCCCAAGTCGTTGCTGCCCGGGTACAGCCGGCCTTCGAGGATCAGGCCCGCGCCCATGCCGGTGCCAAAGGTCAGGAAAACCATGTTGCGGCAGCCGCGTCCCGCACCCCATTTGTATTCGGCCAGCGCGCAGGCGTTGGCGTCATTCTGCAGGTGCGTGGGCAGGCCCATCGCGTCGGTGAAATGCCGCACGATGGGGACGGCGTCCCAGCCGGGTAGGTTGGGCGGGCTGAGCACCAACCCGCGGCGGCTGTCGAGCGGCCCGCCGCAACTGATGCCGATGCCGGCGACGGATTCGCTGGCGACGGCGTGCTGCACCAGCAAGAATTCGGCCTCACGCTGAAGGCGGCGCAGCACGCCGGCCGGACCGCCTTCGGGCGCGGTTGGAAATGCCACCCGCTCGCAGATGGAGATGCCAGCCGGAGTGTTCACCCCCAGCAGCACCGCACATTTGGTGCCGCCAATGTCGAAGCCGAGGCGGTGGGTCTTGATGGTCATGGCGCAGATTCTCCTGGCGCGGCCGGTGGGGCGAGCGAAGCGTCGGGGTAGAAGCGGACGGCGGCGATGTGGACCTGAATGTAGGACTCGTCGGTCGGCGTGAGGTCCAGCGCGACGATGGGATCGCGGCGGAACATCCAGTTGGGCAGCGCCGCCAGGTGGAAGCGGTAGGTGGTCACCAAACCGGTGTGCCGGGCGGGAATCAGCCGGAAGTCCACCCGGTGCAAAGCCTCCGGCGGCGTGTGTGGGTCGAGCGCCGCCACCTGGGCGGCGGTCAGAAAATCGACGGCTGCATAGGTGCCGGCGGAAACCGAAAGATCGAGATCGAGCCAGCCGGCGGTGCGGGGGTCGATCGGCCGGGGCAGCGGCAGGATCACCCGCGCGCGCGGCTCGGTGGTTTGAAACCGCCAGGCCTGCGCCAGATCGCCGTCGGGCGTCAGCCCGTACAGCCGCAGCGGTTCGGCCGCGGCCGTCGAGCCACCCGGCGCCACCGTCTCCTGGGGCGGGCCGAGCGCCACCGGCGGCGCGGCGGCAAAGGCGCGAGGCACGAATCCCTGGTCCTGCTCGCCGAGGAAATCTTCGGCCGAAAATCCCGGCGGCGGCGGCCGGTACCGCACCGAACGCCAGGCGGGGTCGATGGGCAACAGCACCAGGTAATAGCCCACGTGCAGCGCGGGTGCGTAGTGCTGAAGCAGCCAGGCGCTGATCCAGTGCTGGCGCAGCGTGAGATCGACATGGTCCACACCGGTCGGCCCGCTGGGAAACAGCACCGCGACCGGCGGATGGCGCTTCAGGTCGGCGACGGCCTCACGCTGGAATCCGTCATCCAGGGCGTGAAAGCTCTGCGCAAAACGGGTCGGATTCGGGCGGTCGGCCAGGAACGACCACAGGTTCGAATTGGTGAAATCGTAGACCGGCTCGCCCGGCGCGGTGTTGCTCCGCAGCCAGGCCAGCGTCGCGTCGACCGGCTCGGCCTGCTCGCCGATGCACCGCAGCGTGCCGGCGCGCGGACAGTCGGGCAGATTGGTCTTCGGGTGCGGCTCGACCAACCCCCAGATTTGCGGCCGCGCCGGATGGCTCGCCAGCGACACCACCTGCTGCGTGATGCCCACCCAGCACAGCAATCCCGCGCCCAGCGCCAGCGCCAATCCCGCCGGCGCACCGGGCGCGCCTGTCCACGAGCCGGGCGCGCTCGCCAGTGCACCGGGCGCGCCTACCAACGCGCCGACCGAACTCACCGCGAGGTTCCCGCTCTCCCGAATGGCCCCGCCGGATTCCGCCCGGCGGAAGCAGCAGCGCCGTTGCAGCACCGCCAAAAGGTAGGCCACGAGCAGCGGCGTCAGAATCGCCGCCTGCTCGAAATGCGCCGTGTCGGTGCGGTCGAGACCTTTCTTGAAATACAGAAACGCCGCGCCGGCCACCGCCAGCGGGCCGAAAGCCCAGCGGCCTTCGCTCACCGTCGGATCGCTCGCCGGCGCAGCGCCGCTGCCCGCGCCGCGCAGCACCGCCAGCACCGTCCCGCCCACCGCAACCGGCGTGGCGACGATGTAGAGCACCTTCACGGCCGAATAGGCGTCCGAAAATCCCAGCGGCAGAAAATCGAACCACCCCTTGTCGCGGAACACCGCCCAATGGTAGGCCCAGAACGTCGGCAGCCGGTCGCCCAGCCCGACCAGAAATACCCCGCACGATCCCAGCAGCGCCGCCGCCGCAATCCAGCCCGCCCCGCGCGCCAGCGCCGCCTCGGCGCTGAACCGCGCCGGCCAGAGAATCAAAAGCGCCGCCAGTCCGGCGGTCGCCACCAGCGTCACATAGCCCACATCCACGCTGTCCAGAAAACAGACCAACGGCAGCAAGCCCAACAGCAGCGCCGCCGCGCGCAGCCCCGTCGCGCCGCGACTCGACCCCGCCGCCGCGCGACTCAGCCGGTCCCCCACCGCCAGCGCCGCCAGTGCCCAGGCAAACAGCATCAGGTACCTTGAGTCGGCCAGCCACGTCTTGAACCAGGAGGGCTCCTCCCAGACGATCATCAGCACGCCCAGCAGCGCCACCGACCGCAGCCGGCTGATCTTCAACAGCCCCCAATAGAACAGCACGAACATGACGGCATTGAGCACCGCGTCGACCTGGAACCGCCCCGACAGCGAAGCATCCCCCAGCCAGGCGGCCATCGAGCATGGCCCGATGTCGTTGCCGACCCCATGGATCGGAAAGACATTTACCCACAGCCGGCCGCCGTGCTGGAGCGCCTCCCACGGCGCCCACCACTCGCCCCAGTGCATGAAATCAAACGGAATTCCTTGGGCTGAAAACCCCACCATCCGCAGGTTGCGTTCGTACACCATGTCGAACAGAATCAGCGGCCAGATCACCCATGCCACGCGGTCGACGAACCGTTCGGCTGCGTTCGCTTCGGCCGCTTGCGCCAGCCCGCGCCGCGCCATCCCGATCAGCACCGCGCTGGCGGCCGCCGCCAGGATCGCCCACGCCGCGGCGAAATGCGCCGGCCCGATCGCCGGATCGCCCCACGGAC
>JBOHNC010000395.1:0-30218 GCA_050730415.1 Planctomycetota bacterium | reverse complement strand
GCGGTCGCAGAACCGCGCCAGCTTTTCAAACCACGCCTCCGGCAGCGGTGTCGACTTCGGCACAAAAATCGACGGGTGGAATTTCAGGCCCTGTTCGAGCACAAAATCGAAGTCCCAACCCAGCCGCTGCATCTCCAGCGGCGCGCTGTAGGTCTCCAACGTGATCGACCGCTTACGCCAGGTCTCCGAGGCGGCGTGGAAGGGGATCCAGCGCGGGTACATGTCAAACGTGTGATTCCAGCCCAGGTGCGCCGGGACTTCCGGCACGCTGCTCTGCCGAAGATCCCCGAACGCGTCGGCCCGCCAGCCCAGTCCCCGCGCGATGCCCAGCCGAAACTGAGGCCCTTCGCAGTTGATCAAGAGCGGCGTGCGCGGGAAGGCCTCGCGGTACAGGTCGATGAATGTTTCGCAGGTGCCATCGCTGACCTGACCGACACCTTCGCCCCACCGGCCGACAAACGCGATGTCCACCGATTCCAGGTCCGAGTGCCCATCGAATCGCCGCCCGAACTCCCGAATCAGCCCGCCCCACTTGGCAAGATACTCCGGGCAGTCATGGTCGGCCTCCAGATAATTCGATTTGAAATCGCTATACCGCCGCGTCGGGTACTTCTCGCGATACCACACCGGCAGCCGCGGCTGCGCCTCCGATCCATGCCCCATCAAGCGGACCTGCAGCGTCTGATGCCGTGCCTGGGCCGTCTTGAGCGCCCCCTCGATCATCTCGAAGTGGTATTCGCCCTCGCGCGGTTCCAGTTTTTCCCAGAACCAGCGGCAGGAAGCCACCGTCGTCGGCAGGTAGTGTTCAACCACATCGCAGTGAGCGGCCGGAAACGTGAGCGGCCCTTCCTCCGACCACCACTCCCCCGGAAACAGCGGATCGCCGTTGAACCGCTGAAACGTCGCGCACCCCTTGCCGGGGTTGGTGAGCAGCGGCGCGCGCAATTCTTTCGGCCGAGCTTTGCGGTGAACTTCAGGCACGCGTGCAATCCTGGAGGGATGGGAAAAGTCTAACTGGTATTTTACCGGCACCCCGCGCCCATGGAAGAAAAGCCACCGGTTGTTCCACACACAGCGCCCCCCTGGGAGCGCCGCGCTCCAGCGCGGCTTCTTCGCCCGATCCGTCCTTTCGGCTCCGCAAGTCTATCCACTCCCTTCACCCGCCCGAGGCCCCGTGGTATCGGCCAATGGCCGATGCAAAAAAAGTGCGAGCGAAGCTCGCGCCTTTTTCTTTTCTTGCGCACGCGAGCGCGCAGCCGGCACCGCGGGCAGGCGCGCCCGCTCTTCGTCCAAACCACGAATTCGGCGCCGCGCCCAACCCACCCGATCTTCTATTCCCCCCCGACTTTTCCCCGCAGCAAAAAAAAACGGCGGCCCAAGGGCCGCCGTTTTCAAATCCCAAAACCGCCGTTGCGGTCCTAGATATCGTAGTACAGGAAGAACTCGTACGGGTGCGGACGGATCGCCAAGGGCTCGATCTCCTTCTTGGTCTTGTATTCGATCCAGGTGCTGATCAGGTCCGGCGTGAACACGTCGCCCTTCAGCAGGAAGGCGTGGTCCTTCTTCAGCGCCTCCAGAGCCTCGGTCAGGTTGCCCGGCGTGTGCGGGACCTTGGCCAATTCCTCCGGCGGCAGATCGTAGATGTCTTTGTCCAGCGGCTCGCCCGGATCGATCTTGTTGACGATGCCGTCCAGCGCCGCCAACGCCATCGCACTGAAAGCCAGGTACGGATTGGTGCTGGGGTCCGGGCAGCGGAATTCGATGCGCTTGGACTTCGGCGAGTGACTGTACATCGGGATGCGGATCGACGCCGACCGGTTGCGGCTCGAATACGCCAGATTCACCGGCGCTTCGAAGCCCGGCACCAGACGGCGGTAGCTGTTGGTGCTGGGGTTGGAAATCGCCAGGATCGCCGGCGCGTGCGTGAGCAACCCGCCGATGGCGTACTTCGCCATGTCCGACAATCCCGCATACCCGTTCCCGGCGAACAGCGGCTTGCCGCCCTTCCAGAACGAAATGTGCGTGTGCATGCCGGACCCGTTGTCGCCGAACAACGGCTTGGGCATGAAGGTCGCCGTCTTGCCGTACTTGCGCGCCGTGTTCTTGACGACGTACTTGTACTTCATCATCTTGTCGGCCATCGGCAGCAGTTCGTCGAACTTCATGTCGATTTCGCACTGCCCCATGGTCGCGACTTCGTGGTGGTGGGTTTCGATTTCAATGCCCACTTCCATCATCGTCTGCACCATTTCGGAACGGATGTCATGCACCGAGTCCGTCGGCGGCACCGGGAAGTAGCCTTCCTTCGGCCGGACTTTGTAAGCCAGGTTCGGGCCGTCCTGCCGGTTCGAATTGTGATGGCCTTCCGAACTGTCCAGGTTGTAGCTGGCGAAGTTCAGCCCCGACCCGTAGGTCACGTCGTCGAAAATGAAAAATTCGGCTTCCGGCCCGATGAAAATCGTGTCCGCCACCCCCGTCGACTTGATGTAGTCCACGCAGCGCTGCGCCACCAACCGCGGATCGCGGCTGTAATTCTGCCGCGTCAGCGGGTCGATGATCGTGCAGATCAGCACCAGCGTCTTGGTCGCGAAATACGGATCGATGAACGCCGTCGTCGGATCGGGAATCAGCAACATGTCCGATTCGTTGATCGCCTGGAATCCGCGAATCGACGAGCCGTCGAAGCCGAACCCTTCGGCCATGGTTTCCTCGTCGAGCTGGGAAATCGGACGGGTCACGTGCTGCCAGATGCCCGGCATGTCGATGAACCGCAGGTCGAATTCCTTGATATTTTCCTTCTTAACCAGATCAAGAACCTTCTTGATGCCCGCTACGTTGGGCGCTTTGGCGATGTCTTTTTTAGCCATGTACCTTCTCCCCTGGTGCTCCCCGCCCGGCACGCCGCCCGGCGGGGAGGTCTGGCGCGACCGCAAACGCGCTCGCGACCTTCCCGGACACAAGACCTCCCTGCATCCGAAAAATGTTTTGGTTCCGCTCCACCCCGCTCCGTTCTGTCCGCGTTTCATGCGCGCCGCAAAAATTCACCGTTGCCCGGCCGATCCCGGCCTTCAGATCGCCTCGCCCCCGCGCTCCCCCGTGCGGATGCGGATGCAGTCTTCCAGCGGCAGCACAAAAATCTTCCCGTCGCCAATGTGCCCCTCGCTGCCCGTCTTCCCCGCCGTCAGAATCGCCTGAATCGTCGGCTCCACGAAATTCTCGTTCACCGCGATTTCCAGCCGCACCTTGCGTTGCAAATTGACGGTGTACTCCTGCCCGCGGAAGACCTCCGTGTGCCCCTTCTGCCGACCCACCCCCTGCACGTCGGAGATGGTCAGGCGGAACACTTCCACCCCCGCCAGCGCGTTCTTCACGTCCTCCAGATGCATCGGCTGAATGATCGCTTCGATCATCTTCATCGCAGCATCCAGTTCCACGAGCGAGATAAAAATATGCCTTAACGCCCGCCGGTGCCTTAAAGCAATACCACCGCCAAGCGGTCAAAATTCGCCGCCAGCAGGAGCACTTCATGAGATGTGGCGATTGGCGGGCCAGTCGGTGGAAAATCGCGGTTCCCAGGCCGGTTGCTTGAACCTGGCCGGGAGCGCTCCACGTTTCCCAATTGTCGCCCTGTCCCGCCGCCGTTAGTCCCAACTCACAAGGCCGGCCAATTTTTGCCACCTTGGCAGATTCCCCAGGACCGCACCCCGGTTCCCCTTCGCGCATAAATATGCCTTTGAATCCGCTTCAAACCAATCCCACACCCCTCCGCCATCCCGCCCACCCAAACGCCCCGCAATCGGCCCGCCCTCCACCCTGTTCCGCGCCGCCGCCGCGACGACCAGGTGTAGTGCCCACCGCAATCCGAATTCAACGCCCGGAAAATGAATTAATTTTTCCAGTCTGAACTGGTGCACTTAAACCCCATTAACGTGCGCCTACGCCTTGGAACGGAGGCCTCCCCCCGGAAGGCAAAGGCATTAAGTTCCCGTTGCACGGCAACCTGCTCGTTCCGCAACGGCCCTGTTAGGCTTTTCGTTTTGGGGTATAACTGCCTATGATTGCTACAGCGGTTCCAACGGCCATGCCGGCGAGGGTTCAATCCAGAATGGCCTCCGATTTGCCCAAGGTTCCGGGCTACCTGGTCAACCGCAAGATCGCCAGTGGCGGCTGCGCGGAAGTCTTCGAAGCCCTCGACCTGGAAACGCACCGAAAGGTGGTCATCAAGCTCCTGGCCACCCGTCATCTCCAGGACAAAATCGAACGCGCCCGCCTCGTCGAAGAAGGCGAACTCGGCCTGCGCCTGAAGCCCCACGGCCAAGTCGTCCGCACCCTCGCCTGCGGTGAAATGAACAACCGCCCCTATACCGTCCAGGAGTTCTGCGACGGCCAGCCGCTCAGCGAACTGGTCGCCAAAAAGCAGTTGCTCAATGACCTCAGCCTCGTCGGCCTCGCCCGCCTCCTGTGCACCGGCCTCGACTACATCCATTCGCGCGGCATTCTGCACCGCGACATCAAGCCCGACAACATCATGTACAACCCGCCCGAGGGCGTGAAAATCATCGACTTCGGTTTCGCCCAAAAGCGTGGATTTTCGCTTAAAAAACTGTTCCATCGCCGCCTCGAAGGCAGCCCCGCCTACATGGCTCCCGAACTGCTCGTCACAAAGAAAGCCTCCGAAGCCACCGACATCTTCTCCCTCGGCGTCTCCCTGTACGAGGCCGCCACCGGCGCGCTGCCTTACCCTGGCCGCACCGACCAGGAAATCATCGAAGCGATCCTCAACCGCAACGTCAAGCCGCTGCCCGTCAAGACCGTCAACAGCAAAGTCTCCGCCCTGACCATGCAAATGATCACGCAGTGCATCGACAAAGACCCGCGCCAGCGCTTTCAGACCGCCCAGCAGGTTTTGCTGACGATCAACCGCAATCCCGCGCTCGAACGCATCAAACAGCGCGGCGTGTAGTACCATGATGGCGGCCCGGCGCCGAGGCGTCCGCGGCCCCGTGACTGGCCGGCTTGCGGCGGCGCCCTACCGGCGCGATTTTCGCCCGCGCGCCCGCCTTCGTTGGCACCGATCCTCGCACCACCGGAGTCGCCCGGACGCATGATCCGTTGGAAATGTCCGCAATGCCAGTCGGTATTGGGCGCTCCCGAGTGGTCCATCGGACGGCGCGTGCCCTGCCCGGTCTGCACCAACGGCATCAAAGTGCCCGCGGCCAGCGACAACGACCCCATCGGCACCCCCGAAACCCCACAGCAGGAACGCCGCGAAGAATCCAAACGCGCCACCGGCTGCTGCAGTTGCATCGTGGTTGCCGTCGTGGCCGTGGTCATTATTTTCGTCGTAGGCAAAATCGCCGGCATCTTCTAATGCCACCTCAAGCGCACTCTTTTTTCCCAATCAATCCGAAATTAATATTCCCGGCGATCCGACTGAAATATCGCGAAGTTCCCGCCCTCTGATCCCGCATTAAAAATGTCACCCACCCAAGTGGCACGGGCCTAGGCCCGTGGCCAAACAAGCCGGCGAAGCCGGGGCCATTAAATTCTTGCGCGCGTCAGCGCGAATTTTCTTCTCTTCTTTCCCAACCCTCTTCCGCCCCAGCCTGCTAAATCGGATTGTATTCATCCGTCTGCTCATCCAGCCGGAACATACTGCTGCGGAAACCCAGCTTCACGTTGCGCTCTCCGCTGGTCGTCGGCCCGTTGCGGTTTTTCGCGATCCGCACCCGCACGGTGTTGGTCAGCGCCTCATCTTTTTCCTCGCGGTAGAGCATCATCACCACGTCCGCGTCCTGTTCGATCGCCCCCGATTCGCGCAAGTCGGCCAGTTGCGGTTCCGGGCTGGTCCGATTCTCCGGCCCGCGGTTCAACTGACTCAGCACGATGATCGGGATGTTCAAACTCAACGCCAGCCGTTTCATCGCCGTCGACATCCCGGCCACGTCTTCCTGCCGGGAGTTGCTCGTTTTCACCGGCGCCATCAATTGCAGATAGTCGATGTAAGCGGCCTTCACCCCGGGGTTCTGAAGGTAGCGCTTGAGTTTGGATCCCAAAATGCGCACATTCATCCCCGGCGCCATCTGGATGATGATCTTCTTCGCCCGCAGCTCGGTGATGCCGCCCACCACGTTGTTAAAGGCTTCCTCGTCGCGGATATTCCGCTGGTCGGAAAAAAACGTGCGCGATTTGATCAGCCGCGCGTCGGTCTTGGAAATCGACGCCAGCAGGTTCTCCGACAGTTGCTTCTCCGTCATTTCCAGCGAGAACACCGCGATCGGCACCTCCACCTGCGACGGCCGCGACTTTTCGATCACGCCACGGATCGAGTTCAACATAAACGTCGTCTTGCCGATGCCCGGCCGCGCCGCGATCACAATCAGTTCGCCCGGTTTGAAGCCGCCGTCGAGCGCCTTGTCGAGGCTGGGGAACCCGCTCGTGACCGATGGCTTGATGAAAAATCCGTCCTGCGCTGCCTGTTGCATCTCGCGGAAGATTTCATCCATCGGCCGGTCGATGTAAACATTCTGGTCCTTCAGCCGGTCCTCGGCAATCTGCAGCAAGGTGCCCGAGACATCGTCGAGAATCGCCGTCGGACTGGCCCCGCCGGCGTGTACATCCGCCAGCACCTCCTGCGCCAAGTGATGCAGCCGCCGCGCGATGGTTTGATTCAGCAGAATTTCAATGTACTCGCTGATGTGCAGGCCGGAGGTCTCGCTCGTGAGCACCTCATCGACAAAGGCTTCGCCGCCGGCGTCTTCCAGCGTGCCCAGAGTTTTCAATTTGTCCTTCACCACCAGCGCGTCGATCTCGCGGTTTTCCTGGTTCAACTGGTCCAGCGCGTTGTAAATCCGCTGGTGCTGCGGCAGGTAGAAATGCCGCTCGTCCAGTTGCTCGAAGGCCAGCGATCGCGCCGTGGGCGACCAGGTGATGGCCGCCAGCACCCCCCGTTCGGCGCCGGGGTCGTGCGGCGGCGAGCGCCGGCCGGACATGGCCTCGCTGGCCGCTTCATCGCGTTGCGCCTGCTTGCGGCGGTCAATCCGCCCGCGCGGCGCCGTGTCGCTGGACATGAAATACTACCCCCCCGAAATCGGAACGCTCCACGATAAACGATATCCCGAAACGGAACAGCGCCGGATCAGGACCGTCGGCTCGGCGGGGGGTACCTACAACTGCGGCGCCACCAGCTTGATCCACTGCTTGCAGTGCAGCACACCCTGCGGGTCTTTCTGATGTTCGAAAAACGCGATCCCGCTCGCGCCCATCAGCATGATGTGCGCCGCGATCCGCTTGCGAAACACCAGCGGATTGTAGGGCTGGTAGGCGTTCAGTAGCGCCGTCAGGCAGCTTTCGGACTTCGACCAGAAATGCCAGTGCGCAATCTCGAACGCCGGATCGTAGCCCCCGGCATTTTCGAAATCCACCACGCCGGAAAAATGCCCGCTCTGCACCAGCAGGTTGTCGTGCGCGAAGTCGCCGTGACACAGTACCGGCGGGTCGGTGTAGGTGGCCAGGATCGCCAGCGCGCGCTGGACCAGATTGAGCAGCGTCTGGTTGTAGCGGTCCGCGGCAACCTGTCCGGCCCAGCGCGAAATGTGCTCGCCCTTTTTCGCCAGCCACCGTTCCATCGTCGGCGATTCGGCCTGCAGCGAGGCCTCCGTGATGGCGCCGAACCCCTTCGTTTCGACCGTGTGGAGCGCCTGCAAGCAATGGCCCATTTCGGCGGCCGCGGCGGCAGCTTCGCCCGGCGGCAGCGCCCACGGTTCGAAATGCACCCCGGTCAGTTGCTGTTCCAGAATCCAAGCCACCGGCACCGGCGCCGTTGCGCCTGTCGGCGTGACCAAGTCCAAGCCGTGGTGGTGGACCTCGGGGACCGGCAGCCCCTGTTCCTTCAGAATCTCCGCCACCACCAGTTCCTTGGTGATCGCCGATGGATTCTTGCTCAGCCGGAGCACCATCGGCTCCTGGCCCAGAAACACAAACCAAGTCTGTTTGAAGCCCCCGCCTTCCGCCACCCGCACCGGCTGCAGCGCCGCATTCAGCCGCGTGGAAAGCAGCTTGGCGAGGTCGTTAATTAGAGGCGGTGTCTGGCTGGTCACGCAGAGTGGGCGCTCCGTGGCGGCAGGTGGATAGAGTCGCGCGGTGTCGGTCCAAGGTGGTGACTGCCGGCTCCATTGTATGCACGAGTGCAGCTCAAGGAAATACCGCCGTAGAATTTGCCCCCCCCGGCTTCTTCTTCCCAACCGCCCCTTCGGCCATGCAAGTCTATCCATTCCCCTCAAATGTCGTGAGCACCGTGGCACGGGTCTCCAGGCCCGTGCAAAAAAGGTGCGCGCGAAGCGCGCTCCCTATCTCCTCTCTTGCGCGCCGCAGCGCGCAGTCGGGCCCGCGGGCGGGCACGCCCGCTTTTCGTGTGCTCGATTGCATATCCACAAAACGAACACAACGCATGGCTCGCGAGCCGGGGAGGCCGGGGCCAGGGCCGCGCGATCCGAAGTCCAGGCCGACAGGCTTGCAGCGAAACAAAGCCATATGCGAATAATATGCGCATATGGGTTCGTTTCGTCATCGGCCCTCCGGCCGGTTAGCTTCGTTTTGTAAAGTAGCTTTGTTTTGTAAACCCGGCCCAAAACCCATTCAGGCCTTCTCCGACCCCGCCGACCGCCGCCGGCTCATCCGATGCCGGGCACTGGTGGGTTTGAGATTGGCCCGCACCAGCGCCAGCGCCGCCGCCACGAACTCCCGGAACAGCGGCTGCGGCTGCGTCGGCTGCGACTTGAATTCCGGGTGGAACTGCACGCCCACAAACCACGGATGATCGGCAATTTCGATGATTTCGACCAGCTTCCCATCCGGGCTTTGCCCCGTGACTCGCATGCCCTTGTGTTCGAACCGTTCCCGATTGGCATTGTTGAACTCGTACCGGTGCCGGTGCCGTTCCGATATCTGGTCCAGCCCGTACGCCCCCCGCGCCCGGCTGTCAGGCACAAGCTGACACGGGTAGGCGCCCAGCCGCATCGTGCCGCCCTTCGCCACCACCCCCTGCTGGCCCGGCATCAGGTGAATGACCGGTTCGCAGGAAGGCGATTCGTCGAATTCGCTGGAATTGGCCGTTTTCATGCCGCAGACATTCCGGCTGAACTCAATCACCGCGCACTGCATGCCCAGGCAGATGCCGAAAAACGGCAGGTTGTGCTCCCGCGCGTACCGAATGGCCGCGATTTTGCCCTCGATCCCGCGCGACCCGAATCCCCCGGGAACAAGCAGCGCGTGGATATCCCGCAGCAGCGCATCAGCCCCATGCTTCTCGATTTTCTCCGCGTCGATCCGTTCGATCTTCACCCGCGTTTTGTGGTGCGCCCCGGCGTGGCTGAGCGCCTCGTAGATCGATTTGTACGCATCCTGCAGACCGTATTTCCCCACCACGCCGACCGTCACCTCCCAGCGTGGCTCGCGGATGTTTTCGATCATCTCGATCCAGTCCGCGATTTTCGGCCGCCCGACCGGCAGACTCAGGTGTTCGGCGATCAGCCGGTCCAACCCCTGCGCGTACAGCACCATCGGCACTTCGTAGATGGTTGTGTCGACGTCCCGTTCTTCGATGACCGCCTCGCGATCGACGTTGCAGAACAGCGCGATTTTCTTGCGCAGGTCCTCTTCAAGCGGCTTCTCGCAGCGGATGATCAGCACGTCGGGCTGAATGCCGATCCGGCGCAGCTCGCCCACCGACTGCTGAGTCGGTTTGGTTTTCAACTCGCCGGCGGCCTTGATGTAGGGCACCAGGGTCAGGTGCAGGAACATCGCATTGCGGCTGCCGACCTCGTGACGCAGTTGGCGGATGGCTTCCAGCATCGGCAGGCCTTCGATGTCGCCGACCGTCCCGCCGATCTCGGAGATGATCACCTCGGTGTCGTCCTCCGCGATACTGTGGATGGAACGCTTGATTTCGTCGGTGATGTGCGGGATGACCTGCACCGTTTTGCCCAGGAATTCGCCCATCCGTTCCTTGCGGATGACTTCGCTGTAAATCTGCCCGGTCGTGTAGTTGCTGGCCCGACGGACGGGAATTCCCGTGAACCGTTCGTAATGGCCGAGGTCAAGGTCGGTTTCAGCGCCGTCGTCGGTGACGTAGCATTCGCCGTGTTCGAACGGGTTCATCGTGCCCGGATCGACGTTGATGTACGGGTCCAGCTTTTGCAGCTTGACCTTCACGCCCATGCGCGTGAGCAGCATGCCGATCGAGGCGGCCGTGATACCCTTGCCCAGCGATGAAATCACGCCGCCGGTGATGAAGATATATTTCAGACGCTGTGCCATGGGTGGATTCTCCCGATCAGGCTTTGGTTTTCATGAATTCGACGAACCGTTGGTAGTCCTCAGGGGTGTCGATGCCCTGAGGCGAATGTTGCACCACCGCGACCGCGATCCGGTAGCCGGCTTCGAGGGCGCGGAGCTGTTCCAGTTTCTCGGCCGCTTCCAGCCGGCTGGCCGGCAGTTGGCTGTAGCCGAGCAGAAAATCGCGGCGGTAGGCGTAGATGCCCAGGTGCTGGTAGCAGCGCGGGGTGGGGGACCGGCCGTCGCCGGGCCGCACGAACGGCAGCGTATGGCGCGAAAAATACAGTGCGCAGGCGACCGATCCGCCGGCATAACCGGGCCCTGAACCGATCACGCATTTGACCACCGCCGGGTTGGCGATGGCCGCGTCATCCTGGCCGGCGGTCAGCGGCGTCACCAACGTACCCATCGGCGCGTCGCAGCCGGGCATCGTCAGCAGGCGGCAGGCGGTCAGCGCGTTTTCGACCGGCATGGTCGGTTCGTCGCCTTGCAGGTTGACGATGATCTCCTCGGGCAGTTTGGCGGCGGCTTCGGCGATGCGGTCGGTACCGGATTGGTGCGCGGGGTCGGTGAGCACCACTTCGGTTTCGCCCACCCGGGCGGCTGCGCGCAGCGATTCATCGTCGATGGCGACGACGACGCGGCGCACCAGGCCATTCGAGGCCGCGGCAATTTGCAGGGCGCGTTCGACGGTGTGGGTGAGCAGCGGTTTGCCGGTGTCGGCGCGGAGCATTTTGCGCGGCAGTCGCGTGGACTGCAAGCGAGCAGGAATGATCAGCGCGACCGGCATGGAGGGGCTCCATGGAAACAGTTCATCCGCGCTCAATCCGAAAAATCGACCTGCAAATCGGCCGCGCGTTCAGGTGCTTCCATGGAAAATCCATGCTACCGGAGCGGGGGCGCAAAGCAAGGGAAGAATTTTCACCACCGAGGCACACAGACACAGAGGACGAGGATATTTTCGGAGCGAGACAAAATAGCCGAGAGGGCCGAAAACCGGCGTCGGAACAGGCTGGAGCGCGTCGCCATTTCCGGGGCGATCTATCCAATGGAAAAGACGATTCTGGCCGCGGGTACTGTGTCGCCGCGGGGAGTTTCTTCAGCGGGCGGCGGCGAGCTTGGCAAACTCTTCAAAGAGATAGAACGAATCGTGCGGGCCGGGCGCGGCTTCAGGGTGGTACTGCACCGCGAACACCGGGCGCGATTTGTGCCGGTAGCCTTCGTTGGTCCCGTCATTCAGATTGACGTGCGTTTCTTCCACCTCGCTGCCGAAGCTCTTCACATCGGCGGCGAAGCCGTGATTCTGACTGGTGATTTCAACCCTGCCGGTGCTCAGGCGCTTGACCGGATGATTCGCGCCGTGGTGGCCGAATTTCAGCTTGTAGGTTTTGCCGCCCAGCGCGTGGCAAAGCACCTGATGCCCCAGGCAGATGCCGAAAATCGCGAGGTCGGCCTTCAGGCACTGCGCCACGAGCTTGTGGACGTACGCCAGCGGTTCGGGATCGCCCGGGCCGTTGGACAGGAACAGCGCGTCGGGCTTGAGGTCCCGGATGGTTTCGAACGGCGTGGTGGCGGAGACGATGTGCAGGTCGGCGCCGACTTCGACCAGGCAGCGAGCGATATGCGTTTTCAGACCGCAGTCGATCGCGACGCAGCGGAAGGCGTGCTTTTTGAAGCTCGGCCGGCATTCGCGGTCGAAGGGTGTGAGAAACCCGACCGTCCAGTGCGTAACGCCTTCGTGCGGAAGTTTTTTCACCAGGTCCTGGCCGGCCATGGTCGGCTGGGCGCGGATTTGCGCGATCAGGTCGTCGTCGGAAACCGTGTTGTCGGTGGTGATGCAGCCACGCAGCGCGCCGGTGTCGCGCAGCCGCCGGGTGATGGCGCGGGTATCGACCCCTTCGACGCCGGGAACGCCGTGTTTCTTCAGGTAGCCCGGCAGCGGCATGGTGGCGCGGAAATTGCTCACGCAGGTCGCGGCTTCCTTGACGATGAACCCCGACAGGTGAACTTTTTTGGACTCTTCGTCCTCGACGTTGACTCCGTAGTTGCCGATCATCGGGCAGGTCATGGTGACGATCTGGCCGAGGTAGCTGGGGTCGGTGAGAACTTCCTGGTAGCCCGACAGCGCGGTGTTGAAAACGACCTCGCCGAAGGCGGTGGCGTGCGCCCCGAAGCTGCGGCCACGGAAGATGGAACCGTCTTCGAGCGCGACGCGGGCGGGTTCAGGGGTGTGCATGGGTGTGCTCCAAATTTGTGACGTTATACACGCAAATGGCGGCGGGGAAATAAGCCGCGCGGGAGACATTCCTGGCGAAGAGGGCGGGCACGGGGGCCCGCCCGTACAGGCGCTTTGGATTTTCCTGCGCGGATCAGACCTCCAGGTCGAGGCCGATGTCGAGGCTCCCGGCCGAATGGGTGATCGCGCCGACGGAAATCCGTTCGACGCCGCTTTCGGCCTTGGCGCGGACGGTGTCGAGGTTCACGCCGCCGGAGGATTCAAACAGCGGCCAGCCCAGCTTGGCCGCGGCGATGTCCTCGGCACTGTGGAATTGGCGATCCCGCAGCACGCTGTCATCGACGCCGCGGACCAGTCCCAGTTTGTTCGCCCAGGAGCGCCGCCGGGCGACCGCTTCGCGCAGGACCTCGGCCGGCATGTTGTCGAGCAGAATCGTGTCGGGCCGTGCGTCGAGGACCGCTTCCAGCGTGTCGAGCGCATCCAGTTCGACCACCAGGAATTTGTCCGGCGCGGCGGCGCGGATTTTGCGCACCGCGTCGGCCGGCGCCAGCCCGCTGAAGCCCAGGTGGTTGTCCTTGATCATGACCTCGTCGTACAGCCCCATGCGGTGGTTGAAGCCGCCGCCCATGCGGACCGCGTATTTTTCCAGGTCGCGCCAAAGGGGAAAGGTCTTGCGCGTGTCGAGAATCCGCGCGCCGGTGCCTTGCACGGCGTCGACGTAGCTTCGCGTGAGCGTGGCGATGCCCGAAAGCCGCTGCAATAGATTCAGCGACACCCGTTCGGCGGCGAGCAGCGCTCGCGCCGGGCCGAACACTTCGGCCAGGGCCTGGCCGGCGCGCACTTTTTTGCCGTCTTTGGTCAGCCATTTAATCTGGAAGGTGTTGGTCGCGTCGATGCGGACCTGGACTTCGCCGCCGGCGTCGAGTCCGTCGGCGAAGGCTTCAATCACGAAATCGCCCGGTCCCGCCGCGGCGGTTTCCTTGCTTGCGGCCGGCGGCAGGTTCAGCGCCTGCATCAGCTTGGCGAGCACCTCGGTCATCGCCGGAGTTGCGCCGCACAGTTGCAGGAAAATGGGAATGAGCGGCAGGCCGGCGACGACGCCATCGCTGCGGGCGACATAGCGGGCTTTGGCGGTCTGAGTTTCAGACAGCAGCGCTTCGGAAGTGACATCGCCGGGGCCGATGTCTTCAGCGAGGGCGGCGCGCAGCCGTTCAAGTTGCGGCAGGAAGGCGGAGAATTGAATCTGCATGGCGGGAGTCGCGCTCCGAGAAATGGTTCGGAGGGTATTGTACTCGCGCGCGACGATCGGGGTGGGAGAGGAAAAAGGCGCCGGCTTCGCCGGCACTTTTTTAGGGCGGGTGCGGTCACCCGCGCTCCCAGGAGGGCGCCCATTTTGGAGCGGTGCTCACTTTAAACCGGTCGGACATTTTGTCGCAGGGTTGGACTGGGTCGGCATGGCCGGTTGTGGCCTCCGGTGCTGCTACTGTCCCACCATCTTGATGAGCTGTTCGTTGCCGTTGCAGGTCGGGCAGCATTTATAGACCGCGTCGCCGTTGCCGTCGACGGAGGTAACGTAGCCTTTGCCGCCGCAGGTGGGGCAGGTGTAGGTGGTGCTCGATTCAATCGCCAGCATTTTCACGGCGGCCAGGCCCAGCGCGACCTCGGTTCGATCGGTGTCGTTGGCGGCGGTCCACCATTCGGTGTCGGTGAGCGGCTGGATTTCCTGCGGCGTGGGGCCGGCGGCCGCGGCCGTGGTGGCGCCGTTCGCCCCCGGCTGCCCGGTCGCGCCGCTGAAGGTGGTTTTCTGCGCGGCGGAGGCGGCCAACTGCGCGGCCGACTGCGTCGGCGGGCGGAAAAATCCGCGCCGGCCACCGGCCATCATGAAGTTCATGTTGTTGAGCAGAAAGCTGCCGTCGCCGACGTCGATCGTTATGCGCCGCCGGTTGTCGCGCGGGATCACCAGTTTGCCGTTGGTGTCGAGCACCATCTCCACCTGCCCGCGCTGCTCCCAGTAGTGTTTGACCTGATCGGGCGTCAGGTGCGTCTTCTGCGCCACGCGGGCGAACAGTTCGGTCGTCATGCGGCCGCTTTCGATCCAAGACTTGATGACCTGCCAGGTCGGCGCCACCTTGGGCCCGGTGTCGGCCGGCGCAATTTGAATATCTTGAACGCGCAGCACGTTGGTCTTGTAGATTTTGAAGGGCCGGGTTTCCCCGCCGGAGGTGGGAATCAGCAGCGTGATGAATTCCGCGGTCTCCATTTGGACCTGACCCTGCCAGACCTGGCCGGCCGTGCCGAGGACGCGCTTGCCCGGCATCGTGACGCCGGTCGAGACGGAGGTTGTCACCTTTTCGCGAATGAAGACCGGCAGGCCGGCGTACACCCCCGAGATCGCCTCGGCCGCCTGTTCCGCTTCTTCGCGTTCGTCGATCAGCCCCAGCAGCTTGAGCACGTAATGCGCCATGGGGTGGTCGGGGAAGAGTTTCAAAAAGCGGGCGGCGTCGGCGTGAGCCCCGGCGTAGTCGTGGTCGTTGACTCGTTCATTCATGCTGCGGACAAGGTCATCGCCGGCTTTGCGCTGCTGCTGCTGTTTCAGATCGTCGTGGAGCTGGGCGATGGGGCCTTCGTCGGCCTGAAAGCGGGGGTCGATAGCGGCGGCCATGTCCATTTGCTCCAGCCCTTCGTCCGGCAGGTAAAGTTTCAGGCAGAGCACCGCCAGCTTGTAATGGTCGGCGGCGGTGTGGACACGGTCCCCACTGAGCTTGTGGCGGGTGTAAATTTCCTGGTTGGAGTAGACCTGGCTTTCGTAGGCGGGGACTTCCTCGACCGAGGCGATTTCGGAGGGATCGAGGATCAGGGTTTTGATCTGGCGGGTCGTGAGGCTGACGACGGTTTTTCCCTGATCGTCCGCGACGAGGGTGGTGAAGCCGAAGTAAACCGTGCCGGTTTTGAGGGTGATCCGTTCTGCATTGATCTTGTCGCCGAAAACCGGAGTATCGCCGACGGCCGGCAGGCCGAACTGGTGGATCAGGTTGGCGCGTTCGTCTGGCGTGGCGCCGTCCCAAGGCAGGGTGAGTTCGCCGCCGTGGCCCTGCGCGTCGGGCTGGAGGCGGAAGGTGAACCGTTCGGCGTCGCTGTCCACGTACCAGCCGGTGAAGGGCATGCTCTTGTAAACGATTACGGTCGGCTTGGCGGTGGGCAGCGGCCGGGCGTGCGCGCCGACCGGTGCGGCAGTTGCGGTGGCGCCGTTCCGTCCGGTTGGCTTGGGCGGATGGGGTCCATTCGGTTCGTTTGGTGCGTTGGGGGCGCCGGGCGTAGGCAGTTGGGCCGCCGCGAGGGATGCGTTCGCAAGCAGGAAGAAACCGGCGCAGAAGAGCAGGGGCAGAAATCCAGCCAACCGGCGTGACAGGCACACGAAGCGCAGCAGCATGGCTTGGAACCTCGTGTGGCAACAGCCAACAGGTAAAACCAAGAGGGTGTAGGTCGGTCTCCCAGAAGGTCTCCGCCTGAGGGAGAGATGTTCCGCAGGGAAGATACGGCGCGCGAAACGAATGTTACGTCCATCGAGCCGTTGGATGGCTTGAAAGGCACAAGGTGCAGGCCAGTCCGGGCGAAAATGACCCGTTGCCGGCCCAAATTGATTTGTCAAAATGGCCAGACTTTCCGTTCCCGACGGCTTGAAATCCCTGCTGATCCCCCGACCATGGTTCGGATTCCCTCGGAACCCGCAAATTTCTCGATTGGTCCGGGGCTTGCAGAACCAGGCTCACGTTGGCTAGCACATTTTCGGGCTGGCTCGTTGTTTCGAGCCTCCAGCTGCAAAACAGGAGTTTGACGATGGCGAATGTAGTGCCTCTGGGCGACAAGATTCTGGTCAAGCGACTGGAAGCAGAAGAAAAGACCGCCGGGGGCATCCTGCTGCCCGACAGCGCGAAGGAAAAGCCTCGCGAGGGCAAGGTGGTGGCCTTGGGCAAGGGCAAGGTGCTCGACAACGGCCAGCGGGTGGGTTTCCAGGTGGAAATCTCCGACCGCATCCTGTTCACCTCCTACGGTGGCAGCGAAATCAAGATCAACGGCGAAGAATACCTGGTGCTCAGCGAGGACGACGTCCTGGCGGTGATCAAGAATTCCTAACCGGCGGCGGCCGTTCGGGTCGCCTGCAATAAATCAACCGCCGACGGATGAACCCGCCGGCTCAACCATGCGAAGGAGAACCAGATGGGCGCCAAGCAGATCGTATTCGACCAGGAAGCGCGGGAGGCGATCCGGGTGGGCATCCGGACCCTGGCTCGTGCGGTCAAGGTGACCCTGGGCCCCCGTGGCCGCAAAGTCATTCTCGAAAAATCCTTCGGTTCGCCGACGATCACCAAAGACGGGGTGACGGTGGCCAAGGAAGTGGAACTCGAGGACAAGTACGCCGACCTTGGCGCGCGCATGGTCAAGGAGGTTGCCTCGAAGACCAACGACGCCGCCGGCGACGGCACCACCACTGCCACGATTCTGGCCGAGTCGATCTTCGAAGAAGGCCTGCGCCACGCGGTTGCGGGCGTGAATCCGCTTTCGATCAAGCGCGGCATCGACAAGGCAGTCGAGGCGATCGTGGCTGAACTGAACAAGATGGCGGTCAAGGTGAAGGATTCGCACGACATCTCCAACGTCGCTTCGGTGGCGGCCAACCACGACCATTCGATCGGCGACGACATCGCCAAGGCGATGGACAAGGTCGGCAAGGACGGCGTCATCACCATCGAAGAAGGGAAGTCGGCCGAAACCACCGTGGAACTGGTCGAAGGCATGCAGTTCGACCGCGGCTACCAGTCGCCCTATTTCGTGACCAATGCGGCGGACATGGAGACCGTGCTCGAAGACTGCTTCGTGCTGATCCACGAAAAGAAAATTTCCAACATCCAGGACCTGGTGCCGCTGCTGGAAAAGCTGGCTCAGTCGGGCAAGCCCCTGCTGATCCTCAGCGAGGAAGTGGAAGGCGAAGCCTTGGCGACGCTGGTGCTCAACAAGATGCGCGGTACGCTGAAGGTCTGCGCGGTGAAGGCACCCGGCTACGGTGACCGCCGCAAGGAAATGCTCGGCGATATCGCGGTGCTTACCGGCGGCAAAGCCATCATGGAAGACCTGGGCATCAAGCTGGAAAGCATCCAGGTCGGCGACCTCGGCCGCGTCAAAAAGGCCGTCATCGACAAGGACAATACCACGCTGGTCGAAGGCGCGGGCAAGACCGCCGACATCAAGGCGCGGATCGCTCAACTGCGCAACCAGATCGAAGCGACCACCAGCGACTACGATCGCGAGAAGCTGGAAGAACGTCTGGCGAAGCTGGCCGGCGGCGTGGCCCAGATCAACGTCGGCGCCGCGACCGAAAGCGAAATGAAAGAGAAAAAATACCGCGTCGAAGACGCCCTCAACGCGGCCCGGGCTGCGGTCGAGGAAGGCATCCTGCCGGGCGGCGGCACGGCGCTGATCCGCGCCTCGCAGGTGCTCGACAAGGTGAAGGCTACCGATGACGAAAAAATCGGCATCGACATCGTGCGCCGGGCGGTCGAAGCCCCCTTGCGCACCTTGGCCGACAACGCCGGCGTGGAAGGCGCGGTCGCGGTCTCCAAGGTCAAGGAGTACGTCAAGCTCGCCGACAAAAAGGACTGGGGCTTCAACGCGCTGACCAACGAATACTCCGACCTGATGAAGGACGGGGTGTTCGACACGACCAAGGTGGTGCGCCTGGCCCTGACCAACGCCGCTTCGATTGCCGGACTGCTCTTGACCACCGATGCGGTGATCACCGAGGCGCCGAAAAAAGACAGTGCTCCGGCCGGTGCGCCCAGCCCCGAAGACATGTACTGAGAACCGCCCCGTCGGCCGCTCAGGCGGCGCGGGTTAGCGGAATTGATTGCAAGACGGCGGCTCCGTGCCGCCGTCTTTTTTGTGCGCTCAGAAAGCGCTACAATCCCGTCGGCAGCGGTTGCAAATACCAACGGCGTGCCAGTTTCCCGCACGCGAGGCGCCAAATCCGTGACGGGTTTGCGTGCTTTGAGCGTCTTCCTTTCTGAGGGATGGCCGTATTTGCGGGGAGTTTTTTTATGTCTGAAGCGCAACCCCGCGGGCGCATATTCTTGGCTTGGCTGGATCGTCAACCCACGTGGCTGGTGTATCTGGTCGGGTTGGCCCTGGTGGTGGCGGTCACATTCGGCGACTATGTGACCGGTCGGGATATCTCCTTTCGAATTTTCTACCTACTGCCGGTATTTTTGGTCACCTGGCGCTGCGGCCGCTGGCCGGGAATCCTGTTTTCAACGCTCAACGGCATCAGTTGGCTGTTGATCCGCGAAAGCGACTTTAATACCACCCTTCATCCGGCGCAGCCGGCTTGGAACTTGACGATTGAAATCCTGTTTTTCTACGTCGTCGTGTTTCTCCTCGATGCAATCCGCCGCGGATGGAAACACGTCGAGCAACTGAGCCAGACCGATGCGTTGACAGGGGCGGCCAACCGCCGGCATTTTCGCAGCGTACTCGAAGAGGTGGTGGGTCGAGCCCGTACCGCCCGCCATGCGCTATCGCTGGTGTACATGGACCTGGACAATTTCAAGGCGGTCAACGACCGGCACGGACACACCGTCGGCGACGCGGTGCTTTGCCACACGGTCGAGGGCATCCGGGCGGAGCTGCGCCAAAGCGACCTGGTGGCACGGTTGGGCGGCGACGAATTTGCGGTCATCCTGCCCCAAACCGACCGGGCTGGCGCGCAGCAGGTGGTGGAACGGATTCGCGAGCGGCTGCGGCAGGGCTACCAGTCAGCGCGCTGGCCGCTCAGTCTTAGCATGGGCGTGGTGACCTTCATGGATCTGCCCGCGACCACCGACGAAATCATCCGCACCGCCGATGGCCTGATGTACGCGGTCAAAACTCACGGCAAGGACGCCCTCCCGGATTGAAATCTGGCCGGGCTACAACCTCGATTTCACGTCGCTGGCGCCGGTCGGGGTCGATGCGGCGGTTGAAACAACCGATCGCGGTGCGCATTCGGTCCCTGGCGACCTGAGCGCGGCGCCGCCCCTTCATGCGCCGCCGCCGCCGATCCCTCCACCCGGTGCGCCGCCGCCACCGAACTTGCCCATGGCCAGCATGGCCGTCGCGCCCTTGGGCTCGGCTGCGACCCCGGAATCTCCGGCACCGCGAGGCACCCTGCGCCTGGGCGCCGATTCCGGCCGGACCATGCGAGCCTCCTGAGCGCCGCGCTGTCTAACGAAATAGGTTCTAATTTGCGGCAGTACCCTGTATGACGCAGGGGCCGGTGAACGCTTCGAAAATCGTGATTTCCCGAAGGCGATGGCCGGGTTACTTGGCCGGCGCGTCGGGGGTGGCGGGCGCGGCGGGCGCGGTCGGCGTCGCGGGCTGCTGCTGGTTTTGTTTGTTCTGCTGATCCTGCGCAAAGGCGGCATTGCCGTTGTCGTTGGCCGCGCGCACCTGGTCGGTATCGCCGGTCTTGGAGGCGGGTTTGGGATTGTTCGGTGGGGTGGGGTGGGCGCAGGCCGGCAGCGGCCGCAAATAGACGATTTGATCCCCGGTGGCGGGGACGACCACGGTTTGCACGCAGTCGCGCGGATCGCCCAGTGGATTCTGGTCGATGCCGAGCGCCTCGCAGCGCACGGTGTAGGTGCCGGGTTTCAGGGTGGTGAAGGCCATGTTGATCTGGCCCGGGAGCGCCTCCCACTGGCGCAGGTCGGCTTCGGGATGGGTGTTGGCGCCAAGGACCCAGAACAGCGCGCCCACGCCGGCCACCACCGCGCCGGCCGCGCGCACTTTGGCGTTGTCGCTGGTCATGAGTGTAGCGCCGACAATCACGCCGGCCTTGCCGCCCTCGGTGGCGTTCTGCTTGAATAGCGCGCGCCCCTGCAGCGTTTCGTCGAATTCACGCCCGCCACGATGAACCTTCTGGTAGTACACGTCGCAAACCCGATCGGTGGCGAGCGCATCGCCGTTGACGACGATGCGGGCGTTTTTGTCGGGATAGTCGACCGGCCGGATCCGGACGCGGTCGCCGTATTCTCCGGCCCGCACATGTTTGGGGCAGAGCCCCAGATCGACCACGAAGATGACGTTCATTTTCGGATCAGTGGCCTCTTGGAACAGTTCATTGACCTTGTCTTTGGCAACGCTGGGGTCGAATAGTGGCGTGCGCAGGAAGGCGTCCTTGCCGGCGGCGACGACACGGTCGATATCCGCCTGCGTCCAGCCGGTGCCGTCCATCATGGCGCGGGCTTCGAGCAGGTAAATCATGCCCATGTCGTCGACATACTTCGTTTTGGGGACAATCCCTTTTTTGGCCTCCTCGGCGGTCTGGTCCTCCCATTTCAGCGGCTGGTCGGCAAGGATGGCATTTTTGCAGGCCGCGACGCAGTTCCCCATGTCCTCGCGGCGGAAATCGAGAATCGCCATGTACCAGGAATTCAGCGCGATTTCGACCTGGTCGCCGATCCACGTCTTGACGCTTTCGGGTTTGTAGAAGTGCTTTGCGCCACCCTGGTCGGAGATGAAGCCGTTCATCAGATCGTAGGCGCGATGCAGCGCGCGATAGGCGTCGTCGTAGTCGCCCATGGCGAGGTAGGCGCTGGTGAGCATGGACATGTCAAGGCCGTAGGAATTGTCTTGGCCCGAAACGTGGGAGTGGTAGTTCACGGCAGCCTGCGGATCGCCGCGGGTGTAAATATCGTAGGTGGTCCGGCTGGTGATGTCGATCTGGGAGGGTTCGCCGCAGCCGGCCAGGAAGCCGCACAGCAGGAGCGCCGCCAGGGCCGCATGCAGGGAGAGGGCACGCACCATCGTTCGTATCCTTTTTGAACGGACCTGCCGCCAGCGGGCCCGCCATGACTGACAAGAACCGCCATTATAACGCCGGTCGTTTCCCTGCCGCTGCGATTCGCGGCCGCACGCGGAAGCCGTATACTGAAAGCACGCAGGCCGGGAAGGAGATCCGGAGCGATCGAGTTATTTTTAGCGCAGAGTGCCGTGGGCGCTCGTTGGAGCCGCAACCGTGACCGATTTTGCTCAGCGTTTGACCGACTTCGGCGCCATCTGGCGCCACGATGGAAACCCGCACCGGGCACATGCTCTGCTGACCAGCGGCAAACATTCCAACGCCTTCATCAACACGACGCTGGCAACCTGCCGGCCGGAATTGCTGGCGGAAATTCTCGCGCCCGGTTCGCCCTATCGCGCGCGCCTGCCGCAGGCGCCGCGCCAGGCCGTCGACTGGGTGGTCGGCAGCGCGGTCGGCGCGATCGCCTGGGCCTACGCGCTGGCGCAGGCGCTCGATGCCCTGGCCGGCTTCACCGAAAAAACCGACGACGGCGGGATGGAGCTCAAGCGTTTCCCGATCGGCCCCGAGCACACCGTGCTGGTCTGCGAAGATGTAATTTCCACCGGCGGTTCGACTTTGAAAACCATCGCCGGGCTGAAAGCCACCGGCTGTCACATTCTGCCGGTGATCGCGACGCTGGTGAACCGCTCCGGCCGCGCGGCGCTGGATGGCTTCGCCATCGAGCCGGTGGTGACGGTGGAAGTCGAGCAATGGGATGCGGCCGATTGCCCGCTGTGCCGGCTGGGCAGCGAAGCGCTGCGACCCAAACAGAACTGGGCGCGCCTGACGCAGAAAATGTAGCGCGAGCCATGTAAATTGAAAAATCGCAGCCGCGAATTCGAGGCGGCGCCTGTGGCAGGAGTAGCCTTGGCGTGCGGTCTTACTTTCCTGTGGAAAATTACAGGCCGGTTTAAACCATGGCCATGTGGCTGAGGATCACCTGCGCGAAAATGCCGATGGCCAGAATGCCGACCGCACAGCAGGTGATCAGCACGTTGGGGCCCCAGGCCGGTTCAGCCAATGGATCGGCGATGACATCGCCGGCGAGCGCAACCTGGCCGTGCTCATCGGGCGGCGCAAACGGATCGGGTTCCAAGCCGGCGGGCGGCTTCATGTACATCATGATGACCGGCCCGAGGTAGTAGTACACCGAGACGATGGTGGTGATGATCGCCAGGACCGCCAGCGTGCCGAAACCGGCATCCAGCGCGCCCCGGAACACCATGAACTTCCCGATGAACCCCCCAAACGGCGGGAAGCCGGCAAGGGAAAGCATGAAGAACGTCATCGCCAGCGCGATGCCGGGGCGCTCGCGCGCCAACCCGCGGAAGTCGTCGAGGGTGTTCAACTCCCGGCCGCTCCGGCGCACCAGCCCGATCACGCCGAATGCGCCGCCAGCGGCCAGCGCGTAGGACAGCAGGTAGAACACGATGCCCTGCTCCACCCCTTGGGTCGTTGCGTGGTTGGGCAGAGCGCTGACCAGGGACATCACGCCCATCAGCAGGTAGCCGGAATGCGCGATAGCCGAATAGGCGAGCATGCGTTTGATGTTGGTCTGGACCAGGCCGATGGTGTTGCCGAGGATCATCGTGGCGGCCGCGAGGAACCAAAGCATGTTCTGCCACAGCGACACGAAATCTTTCATGCGATCCTGGAACTGCACCAGCGTGTGTACTTGCGCCTGCCGGTCGGGATCGACCCCGGCGATGGGCTGGAGGCGGCCGATTTGACGACCGACCTCGGCCAGCGTGTCGGTGCTGAAAACGCCCAGCGCCAAGCGCGCCAGAAAAGCGAAGGCCGCGGCTTTCACCACCGTGGCCATGAAATTGGTGACCGCCGTCGGTGCGCCGGCATAGACATCCGGCACCCACTGCTGGAAGGGCACACCGCCGACTTTGAACAGGAACCCCACGAATAGCAGGGCCATGGCGGCGTAGAAGAAAAACGGCGTGGCGCCCAGCGCCGCAGCGTTCGGACCCTGGCCGCGAGCCAGGAACAACGTGTTGTAGAAGGGATCGAAGGCGAGCCATTTTTCCGGCGAGAGCGACAGCGAACCGGTGGCGCCGTAGAAGAAAACGGCGCCGAAAATGAGAAAGCCGGTGCTGAACGCGCCGGTCATGAAATATTTCATGCCGGCTTCGGCCGAGGTCCGCCGGTGCGGGTTGCTGGCGCATAGAACGTAGGTTGGAATCGAGAGGGTTTCGAGCGCCACCAGGGCGGTGATCAGATCGTTGGCCATGGTCAGTAGCATGGCGCCGGCGGCGGCCGTGAGGAGCAGCGCGTAGTACTCGGCGGGCGGCGGTTTCTGCAGCAGCACGCCCGGCTTGCCCGGCGCTGACATTGATTCCCGGCCGCTCACCGCCAGCACCGCGACGCCGGCGCCGATCGCGATAACCACGGAGATCCAGAGGCTGAAGCCGTCCAGGCGCAGGCTGCCGGTCGCCACCAAAAATCCCTGCGCCGGTACCGAGGCCAATTGGCTGAACAGACTGCTGATCGCCATCAGCAACGCCAGCAGCGCGACAAACGGCAGGAAGGCGCGCAGATTTTCATTTTTGCGCAAGTCGAGCAACACCGCGATCGCGGCGCCGCCCAGCAGGGAGGCCACCGGCGTCAGTTGCGCCATCGATTGCATGAAGCCTTGCGTCAGGTCGGGTGTGGCTGCCATGGCTGGTTATTTCACACTCCCCGAAAGGGCTGAGAGAGTCGAAGGGATTGGCTGGGCTGGCTGGATCGGTTGGATCGGTTGGATCGGTGGGATCGGTGGGATCAGGGCCAGCGGGGCCCGAGACGGCGTTGCGCGGCTGGGCCGACCAGCGGTCGATGCTGCGGCCGGACGCTCCGGAACGGTGGGCGCGACGCCCTCGGTCAGCGGCGCCTCATGGCGCAGGCCGTACTGGTAGTCGGTGAGGCTACGGTCGATGGAGGCCTCCATCGGTGCGAAAAACAGCGTGGGCGCGAGGCCCATCAGAAAAATGAGCGCCACGAAAGGCACCAGTACCGCGGTTTCGCGCAGCGACAGGTCGGTGAGCCGGTTGTTCTGGGGTTGTGTTACACGGCCGTAGAAAACCCGCAGGTACATCGTGAGCATATAGGCCGCGCCCAGGATGGCGCCGGTCATGCCCAGCAGCGCAACCACTCGCCCCACGCCGCCGAAAACGCCCAGGAAAACCGTGATTTCGGCCACGAAGCCATTGGTGAGCGGCAGGCCGATCAGGGAGAGGAGTACGATCATGAAAATCGTCGCGAAGCCCGGCATCACGCGCGCCAGCCCGCCGTACGCCGCCAGTTCACGCGTACTGGTGCGTTCGTAGAGCATCCCCACGAGGATGAACATCGCGCCGCTCGAAACCCCGTGAGCCAGCATCAGGAACAGCGCGCCGGACCAGCCCAGCCGGTTGAAGGCAAACAGGCCCAGGATGCAGATGCCCAGGTGCGCCACCAAGCTGTAGGCGATCAGCTTTTTGATGTCCTCCTGCGCCATCGCCATCAGGCTGCCGTAGATCACGCCGGCGACGCCGCAGAACACGAACACCGGACTGAAGACCTGTGCCACAGTCGGGAAGAACGGAATGGCCACGCGCATGAAACCGTACAGGCCCATGTTGAACAGCACGGCCGAAAGAATCACCGAACCGGGGGTGGGGGCTTCCACGTAGGCCCACGGCAGCCAGGTGTGCAGCGGCACAATCGGCACCTTGATCGCGAACGCCAGGGCGAAGGCCATGAACAGGAAGGTGTACTCTTTGGGCGTGAACAGATCGGCGCCGTGCGGGCCGTGGTTCAGCGCCACCAGACGGGTGAGTTCGGCAATGTTGAAGGTGTCGGTGCGCACGTAGAGGAAAATGATCCCGACCAGCATCAGCAGACTGCCGAACAGCGTGTAAAGCACGAATTTCATGGTGGCACGCACGCGTTCGCGCCCGCCCCAGATGCCGACGATCAGCATCATCGGAATCAGCGTGATTTCGAAGAAAGTGTAGAACAGCATCAGGTCGGTGGCGCAGAAGACCCCGATCATCGCCGCTTCCATGACCAGCAGCGCCAGGTGGAATTCCTTGACCCGTTCCTGGATGAGATTCCACGACCCCAAAACCGCGGCCGGCACAATGAAGGTCGTCAACACCACCAGCCATAGGCTGATGCCGTCGAGGCCAAGCGAAAAATGGATGTGGAGGCTGGGGACCCAGGCATGGTCTTCTACGAATTGCATTTGGGCCGAATGGCCATCGAAGTGCAACGGCAGCGCCAGGGAGGCGAAAAAGACCGCCAGCGTGACCGCCAGAGTCAATCCGCGCACGCCATTGGGTGCCAGGTTGCGCAGCAGCCCCAGTCCCAGCGCGCCGAGCGCCGGCAGGAGAATCAGGGTCGATAGCGGCAACGCCGCGCCGCCCCGGGGCAGGAGCGCCGCCATATTCAAGCCCGCCTGGAGGATGTCGCCGACCGCGTGCATGGGCTAGATCATCCACAGGTGCACGGCGATGTAGCACAGAATGCCCACCGCCCCCAGCACCATGAGTAACAGGTAGGTGTTGACGACGCCGGTTTGGAGCTTGCGCAGGTTCTCGCCGATCGAGTGCGCCAGCGTCCCCAGCCCGTCGACCACCAGGGAATCGATCAGGATGTAATCGACGAGCAGCCAGGCAAGGAAGGACAGCACCTTCACAAACACCACCAAGCTGTCGTACACATCGTCGAAATAGAACTTGCCCACCGCCGGCAGATAGAAAGGCTTGACCCATCCATGCCGGATCATCTGTTCGCCCCACGCCGGCCCGGGGCCGTAGAGCTTCAGGGCCAGCCCGGCGAACAGCAGCGCCACCAGCCCGGAAAACAGCATGCCACCCCATTCGTAGGTGGTCGCATTGGGCAGTTCGGCTTCGGTGACCACGCCCGTTTCGGTTGCGGACTCGGCGCGGGCCGCGGCGAGGCGGGCCTGTTCCGCTTTGGACAGCTTGGGCGTGGCCCGTCCGGGCACGATCGAGGCCAGCTTGCCGTGCAGCGAATACCAAACCGCGTCATCGGTCATGAGATAGCGCGAAACCAAGCCTTCCTGGTAGAAACCGTGCCCCTTTTCGGAGGACACGAATAGAGAATTGATATTGGCCGGGAGATTCAGCAGCCCCACCAGCACCGTTCCGGCCGCCAACACCATCAGCGGGATGGTCATGGTCGAACGGGATTCATGGACATGGGCGGCGACCTCCGGCGCGACGCGGGACGGCCCATGGAAGGTCAGCGCGATCAGGCGGAAGCTGTAGAACGCGGTCATGGCAGCGGTGGCCACGCCGACAAGATAGTAGAGCGTGTACAGGGAGTTGCCGGTGAGCCCCGCTTGCAGCGAGCGATACAGGATTTCGTCCTTGGAGAAAAAGCCGCAGAACAGCGGAATCCCCGCCAGCCCCGCCGCGCCGATCACCATCGTCCAGTAGGTGATTTTCATCTTCGATTTCAGCCCGCCCATCTTGCGCATGTCCTGCTCGCCCGACATCGCGTGAATCACGCTCCCCGCGCACAGGAACAGGAGCGCCTTGAAGAAGGCATGGCTGAGCAGGTGGAAAAAGGCGGCGTCGAAGGCGCCCACGCCCAGGCCCAGCATCATGTAGCCCAACTGCGAAACGGTCGAATAGGCCAGCAGTTTTTTGATGTCGTTCTGCACGATGGCAGTCCAGCCGGCCACCAGCGCCGTGACGATGCCGACCGTGGCGATGATGATCCGCACCGATTCCGCCCACGGCGCGCCGTACAGCGGCTCCAGCCGCAGCACCATGTACACGCCAGCGGTCACCATGGTCGCGGCGTGGATGAGCGCCGAAACCGGCGTCGGACCGGCCATCGCGTCGGGCAGCCACACGAAGAGGGGAATCTGCGCCGATTTGCCGATCGCGCCGATGAACAGGCAGATCAGCCCGACCAGCATCAGGTTCTGCACCCCCTGATAGGGATAGGCCGGCGAGGGCGCTGCCTGGCCGGGCAGGCAGAAATGGGACACCCAGACCGGCAGGTTGGCGATATCCACGCGGGTCAGGTTCAGGAATTCGTGGTGGCCGCCGGCGACATAGGCGGCGGGACCGCCGTTGCTGTGGAAACTCAGCCAGCTCGAACCGCCCAGATACACAAAAATGAAAATGCCCAGCAGGAATCCCAGATCGCCGATGCGGTTGACGACAAACGCCTTCCGGCCGGCCTTCGCTTTTTCGGGATCTTCATACCAAAAGCCGATCAGGAGGTAGGAGCACAGGCCCACCCCTTCCCAACCCACGAACATCAGCACCAGGTTGTCGGCCATGACCAGCACCAGCATCATCGCCAGGAACAGGTTCATGTAGGCGAAAAACCGGCTGTTGCTGCGGTCATGTTCCATGTAGCCGATCGAGTAAATATGGATCAGGGTGCCGATGCCGGTGACGATCAGCAGCATCAGGGAGCTCAGCCGGTCGACGGCCAGGTCAAACCCAACCTGGAAGCCAATCTGCGCACCGTAGCGCGCCTGTGCCACCGAGTTCGGCTCGGCGAAGTTGAACCACGAAGCAATATGCTGTTCCAGCGGCGGCGCATGCGGGCGACCCAGCATGCTCGACCAGCCCGGGATGGCCTGCAGCATGTCCTGAAAGCCGTTCCACTGGTGGATGAAAACAAGCAGCGACAGCAGAAAGCTGAGGAACGCGAAGCAACTGGCGATCATCCCTGCGCCGGAGCGCGAGATGCGGTTCTGCCCCAGGCCCAGGATCAGGAAGCCGAAGAAGGGCAGGAGCGGAATATAGATGAGGAAATCGGACAGGTTCTGCACGGCGCTATTCCCTCAGCTCGCGGATTTCCCGCGTGTCGACGGTGTCGCGGTGGCGCACCAGGGCGATCAACAGCGCCAGCCCCACGGCCGCTTCGGCTGCGGCAATGGCCATCACGAAAAGCGCCAGCACATGGCCGGTGTGTCCCACCGCGGCCGCGCTTTCGACGGTCATCTGGTCCTGGCTCAGCCACCCCTCGACCCGTCCCAACTGCTGGCGCACGGCGACGGTGTCCCCGCCCTTTTTCTGCAGCACATGCAGTTGCTCTTCCAGCGTGCTCCGCTGTTCGATCAGCCCCTGGCGCTCGGCGGCCATCTCCATCGCCCGCCCCTCGAAGTGCCGCGCGAAGGCCAGCGCGCCGAGGTTGCCGGCGTTGAGCATGATTTCGATCGACAGCAGCATCACCATCGCGTTGCGGCGCGAGACCACGCCGTAGACTCCCAAAGCGAACAGGATCGTGGCCAGAATCAGGCATTCCGAAAGGCCCAGCCCGGACACCGCCAATAACGGCATCCCATGCAGGATGCCGGTGAGGTCGGGCAGCGCGACGAGGTTCATGCGCTAGCCCTCCTTGCCGGCGGCATCGGCCGCTGCAGCGTGACCGCCGTCGGTTTCGTCGCCGGAAGATGCACCCGCGCCCGGTTCGCGCGCGGTGACCGGCTCATCCATGAGCCGCGGCTTGGCAAGCATTACCGCGCCCAGCATCGCGGCCACGATCAAAAGCGAAAGCAGTTCGAAGGGCACCACGTAAGCAGTCGAATAGCGCGTGTGGGCGTCGTCCTCGCGCAGGCTGAACAGCGACCGACCGACGCCCTTGGTGGATCCGAAGGCGGCTTCCGCCGAGGCTTCGTGGGCCAGTCGATCCTGCTCGGATTCGATCTCCACCATCGCCTGCCCCGCGCGGGCCATCGCGGCTTTGTCCTTCGCCGATTTGGCCGTTTGAACCGCCTCCTCCACCTTCACCTGGCGGGCTGCCAGGTCGGCCTGGCGCGCGGTCAGCGTGTAGGAGGGAATCGGCAGGAACTGCTCGGATTCCTCGGGCGTTCGTTCGGCGGCCGGCAGCCGCGTGATGCTGGGAATGGTGCTGGCGATGAGGGTCGGCTGCTCCGCCACCTCGCGCGCCGAACCCAATTCCACGAGCAGCCCCAGGCCGGCGGCCAGCAGCGCGCAGACCAGGGCGACGCCGAGTTTGAAGCCGGTTTCGCGTTCCTGCGGCAGCTCCTCGGGCTGGTAGTTCAGCAGCATGATGACGAACAGAAAAATGACAATGACTGCGCCGCCGTAGACCATGATTTGCATGGCCGCGACGAAAGAAGCATCCAGCAGCGTGAAAATGCCGGTCAGCCCGAGAAACAAGCTCAGCATCGCCAGGGCGGCATAGACCGGCTGGCGCTGATTGATCAGGACCATCGCGGAAATAATCGCCAGCAAGGCGCAGCCAAAGAAGGCTAGCTCCGACCAATTCACTGCGATGGGTCCCCTGCCGGATGGAAGTTGCGGCCCCGCTGCCCGCCGTGGTGGGTACGGGCCGGGAATTCCATCGTTCCGCTCCTGGTCTTCCAAAGGTGCGCGCACCTTTGGGGGCTGTGGGCTGGCGCCAGAAGCCACCGAGCCTTCACGCCGACCGCCAAGACACACCTGTCCCGTGCACCGCCGACGCAGCTCGGAAGGAATCAGGTCAATTTAAACACTCTTGCCCGCCTGTAAACCTCCCGCACGCCATTCTGGCGCAAAATCGTGATTTTGTTCCCGGTTTTGGCGCGCTCGGCGGACGCCCCTTGGGCGGAAAGCGGCAGCCGGGGGCGGAAAGCGGCAGCCGGAGGCGGAAAGCGGCAGGCGGGGGCGGGAAGCGGCCGGCGGGGGCGGAATGCGGCAGGCGGCTAGTGCTTCGTCATTGCTAAAGTTTGGGATGGATTTGGTCGATATACCTTCAGGGGCTAACCTGAAGGGCATACCATGGTCAAGAAGTACATCGTTCGCCTGACGC
>JBOHNC010000394.1:0-1586 GCA_050730415.1 Planctomycetota bacterium | reverse complement strand
CTACCGCGGGGATAGGGCGGGCACGGGGGCCCGCCCCAACAGCGCGAATAGGGCGGGCGCGGAGGCTCGGCCCCTACGGCGAGGATGAGGCGGGCGCGTCGGCTTCGTGGGGCAGGATTTTCGCCTGCGGCAGGCTGGCGCGGAAAATGGCCTTCACGCCGGGGACATTGTCGAGCACCAGTGTGCCGCCGTGTTCGGTCATGATCCGGCGGGCGATGCCGAGCCCCAGCCCGGTGCCGTGGGGCTTGGTGGAGTAGAACAGGTCGAAGACCTGATCGCCGATTTCCGGAGCGACGCCGCCGGCGTTGTCTTCGACGCTGATTTCGATCATGTCGCTGCGCTCGCCGACGATGCGGGTCGAGATGCGGATGTCGCCGGCTTCGCCGATGGCCTCCATCGCGTTGGTCAGCAGGTTCAGGATCACGCCGTGGCCGAACTGGTTGCGGTCGATCAGGACGGGAAAGGGATCGGGGGCGTAGTCGCGGTGGATGGTGATCTGGCGTTTTTCGCATTCGGGGCGGATGAGGTCGATCAGTTCGTCGAGGAGGCCGGTGAGTTTGGTGGGAAAAAGTTTCAGTCGCGGCGGGCGCGCGAAGCTGAGGAATTCATCCAGAAATTGTTTGAGCCACTCCAGTTCGCCGGTCGCGATTTTGAGGCGCTTGGCGAATTTTTCGCGCACCGGCGGCGGGACCTTGTCGAGGTCCTCTTCGAGCATCCCGAGGTTCAGGGCGATGGCGTTGAGCGGGCTGCGGATTTCATGCGCGAGGCCGGCGGCCAGCGTGCCGATGAAGGCCAGCCGCGCGTTGCCTTCGCGGCGCTCTTCGCGCTCCCGTTTTTTGCTCGATTTTTTGGCCATCCGGCGGTTCCTCCCGCTGCGCTCGAGCTGCACGGCCCGTAATGGCGGTTCAACTTGCTATTCTTTCGCGTCGCCGGCGCGGATTTTGGCCACCAGGCGGGTCGTCGAAAGCCCGTCAATCAGCGGCGCCACCACGACGCGCCCACCGTAGCCTTCCACGATCTGCCAGCCGACGACCTGCTTGCGGGTGTAGTCGCCGCCCTTGACCAAGACATCGGGGCGGAGCTGCTTGAGCAGGGGAATCGGCGTGTCCTCGTCGTAGATCACCACGTGGTCGACGCAGGCGAGCGAAGAAAGCACCATGGCGCGGGCGAACTCGTCGACCAGCGGTCGGTCGGGGGCTTTGCCCTGGCGGCGGACGGAGGCATCGGAATTGATGGCGACGATCAGCACGTCGCCCTGGCTTTTGGCAAACTGCAGGGTCTGGACGTGGCCGGCGTGGAAGATGTCGAAGCAGCCGTTGGTGAAGGCGATCTTTTTTCCCTGCGCCCGGCAGCGCTTGACCACCGCCAGCGCCGCGGCGCGATCGACCAGCTTGGTGGATTCGTCGGTGATGGTGTGCTGGGCCAGCAGGTCCAGGATATCGTGCGGCGTCGGGGCATAGGTGCCCAGGTGGGAAACGGTGACACCGCTGGCGAGGTTGGCCAGTTCGAGGGTTTCTTCGAGCGTCGCGGCCGGCTGGCGGTCGGCCGCGGCGGGCGTGCCGGGCGTGGCGGGCGTGGCGGTGGCC
>JBOHNC010000393.1:0-6543 GCA_050730415.1 Planctomycetota bacterium | reverse complement strand
GCCCCGGCCCCGCGGCTTGGCGCGCGGCCTACCCCGCCGCCTGCGGGCGGGGGGCGATCCATCGCAAGCAACCACAGCGGACTTCGCCGGGAGAGGCGCGGCGGCGCGGGCCTCGCCGCGCGCAGGGGGAACTGTGTATTGGCGGCTGGGGTGGAGCGGCTGGGAGGCCGGCACGGGAGGCCCGCACGGGCGGACGGCATGGGCGGACGGCCGGGAACAACCTGTAGCCACGGGCGTGGAAAATCGCAGCTTTGGACTGCGCACTTGGCGGGCCTGCCCATATAATAGCGCGCACAGAGGACTTTCAGCTCAGCCGGGTCGCCCGGCTCGTGGGAGACCCGGTTGTCCGCGACGTATCCTCCGCATCGGCGAAGAGATACGATTGAGGGCGCCAGGCGAGGACGTGCACGTATGGTGGTCAAACTCTTCTCGCCCCGGGCGGCGTTGGCGGCCGGTCTGATCCTGGCCGCAGCCTGTCTGCCTGCGTTGCGTGCCAGCGACGACTCCTCCGACGACAGTTCCTTCGGTCCAGCCGGGGCGAACTACAAGATCCCCGATCCCAGCCGCCTGTTCCTGTTGCAGGCGCCGATTCAGACCACGCTGACGCAGGAGAACATGCTCAACGGGATCCCGGTGACCACCGAGCTGTTGATGTACGGGCCGGACATGAGCCGGCTGCACGACAATTTCAGCCGCACGCGGCTGGGTCGGACGCTGGCGCGGCCGGACGTGGCGCAGTACTTGAAGTTGATTTCGGCGGCGTTCGAGGAGGATTTTGCGCGGGGCAACGGCAGCTACACGCCGGCGCAGGAAAAAGAGCACGCGGCCGAATGGCAGATGCGGTTGGCCTTCTACAGCAAAGCGGTGCACGAGTACGCCGCCTTCGTCTACTGGCCGCACGACCAGGCGCAATCGCCGGGGACCTTCGTGATGATGGCCTCGTTTGTGAGCGGCAACGACCTGAACGACGAAGCGTCGATGCTGCGGGACTACTTCAACAACCGGCGCGAAAACGACGTGCGGGTGAGCGTGGTTGACCACATGTTCCGGACCAGCAAGTCCGCGACCGCGGTGAAACAGATCACGCTGGACGACGGCACGCGCGAAGCCTTCTGCGTGCGCAACAACCTGGTGATCTACGCCAAGGGGCCGAACGGCGTGGACGACATCCTGGCGCGGCTCGATGCGCCGGAAGGCAGCATGGGCGGCCCGAATCAGACCTTCTTCACGACGATGCAGCAGAAAGCGGGGCAAATGAGCACCGAAAGTTCGGCCGATCTGCTGCTCACCTGCCGCCTCGACACCGAGTTGATCAAGCACCTGCCGGAGGGATTGCAGGCGCGGGTTTCGGAACTGGCGCATGCGGCGCCCAACGGGGAGTTGGACATCGGGGCGGGGATTCATTTCGATCCGACCTCGGGCCGGGTCCAGGAGCGGGTGTTTGCGGCAACCGGCGATCGGCAGGACGACCCGAAGGCCGGGCCGGATCGCTTTTTGACCGCGCAGTTGCTCGACCCCGACCGCACGCTGTTCTATGCTTCGACCTACGGCAGCGTGGACACCTGGTCGCAGTTGTTCCTGCCCCAGCAGTTGATCGGCGGCGGCGTGCCGCCGTGGCTGACGACGCCGTCGGCGCGCAAGGCGCTGGGCGGCGAGATGGCCGTGGTGTATTACACGCGGTTCAATCCCGATCCGACCTCTCCGGATTATCTGCGGCCGGTGTACATTTTCGAGCAGGCCAATCCCAACGACGATGCGGCGATGGACCAGTGGCTGCTGGAAGTGCGCAACCAGTGCGGCGACGCCTTCCAGGGCGGCGGAGTAAACATCGCGGTCAACGACAACACCATCATCGCGCAGCATGGCTTCGGCACCGGGGATCCGGCGACCGACGATCTGACCCCGGGGGGGTTCGTCAACCGGGTGCTGCATGGTCAGGGCGGCAAGGGCAACCTGGAGGCGCTGAACTTTTTCCCCTGCTACACGATCGTGGCGCAGCGCGACGACAAGGGCGCGATGCACAAATACATTCTGTGCAGTTGCTCGGTGACCACCTTGCGGCAGATTCTGAGCAGCGTGAAGCAGGCCACCAGTCTGGCGGTGAACGCCGATTTCCAGGATGCGCTGAAGGATTTCGACCCGGCGGCTCCGGGCATCACGGTGTATTTCAACGCGCCCGGCGCGATCAAGTTTTTGGGCACGGATGTGTTCTCGGACAAGCTGACGCCCGAGCAGCAGCAGGCCTTGAGCATGGGCAATGCCGCGGTGCAGAAGGCCATCGCCCAGTTCCATTCGGTGTTCGACATTCTGCATGATGCGGCCGAGCCCAGCGCGTTCAAGGTGCAGCAGATTCGCGAAGGGGTGCTGATCAAGTCCTCCTCGGTGTTCGGCCACCTGGCGCCGTTGGGTCTGGACCTGGCCTACGACCAGTTGAGCCTGCGGACCGCGGAATATTTGAAGCACTGGCTGGAGGTTTCGGCCAAACTGCGCAAGATCAAGCTGGCGCTGGATCTGTACGCGGTGGACACGGGGCGGTATCCGCCGCGCGCCGCGCTGTTCGACCTGCACAAAGACCTGGGCACCGACAAATTCGTGCCCGATGCAAACAAGTTCGACGCGCTGCAGACCAACGACTTCCTGGACACCTTCTCGCTCTTGCCCAACGGCAAACCGTTGCAGGTGCCCGACCAGGCGCAGAACCCCGAGCAGTGCGGGCTGGTGTACGTGGAGGGCGTGGAGGATCGTTCGCCGGGCGCGGTGGTGGTGGTCTACGAAGCCAAACCCAGCGGTCAGGGCGGCACCTTCTTCTGCCTGCACCACGACGGTCGAGTGGACACGCTCACGGCGCAGGAGTTGGCGGCCCAGTTGCCGCCCGACGACAAGGCGCACAATCCGTATTCGCAGGCGCTGGAGCAGGCGCTGAAAACTTCGGCGGGAACCAAGTAAAAGGCCGTGCGTCGCCGGACGGATCACGGCGTCGCGCGAGCCGGCTTCAAACCAACGCGGCCCTTTGGCCGCGCCGCCGATCACGGTGTCGCCTGGCTGGCGTCGCCACGTCGGCGGCGTGCCGCGGGCCAGGAGTTCCACCCATGTATGTGACCAAGCAGCTCTCGGTGTTTCTCGAAAACAAGCCCGGAGTGCTGGCGCGCGTGGTCGAATCGCTGGCCAAGGTGGGAATCAACCTGCTGGCGATTTCGATCTCCGACACCGTCGATCACGCGGTGGTGCGGATGATCGTCAGCGAGCCGAACAAGGCGGTTGCGGTGCTGGAAGAACGCAACGTGCTGGTGGTCCAGTCGGACGTGCTGGTGCTGGCGCTGCCGGACAAGGTCGGGCAGCTCACGACGGTCTGCCAGAAGCTGGCCGAATCCAACATCAACATCGAATACATTTACGGCTCGGTGCCGGGCGGCCATTCGCCGGGGCATCTGGTCGTGCGCACCGACAACGTGGCGGCGGCGCAGGAAGTGCTGAAGGACGCCGAGCAGTAAATCGCCGCGTCGCCGCCGGGGCCGCCCGGCGGCCCTCGCTACGGCGGCTCGCAGCGGCCGGCGACTTGGCGCTGTGTTTCGTCTGGAAAAGGTGATGCTCCGTGGCTTTGCACGAACTGACTGCAACCGAACTGCGGCGCCGAATTCTGGCGCGCGACGTGAGCTGCGTGGAGAGCACTCGGCATTTTCTGGCGCGCATCCGGCGCTTCGATCCGGAGATCAAGGCCTTTTTGTGTGTCACCGAGGAGACGGCGCTCAAACAGGCCGCGGCGGTGGACGCGGCGATTGCGGCCGGGTCGAATCCCGGACCCCTGTGCGGAATTCCGATCGCCATCAAGGACGTGCTGAACTGGGAAGGCACGATCACCACCTGCGGCAGCCGCTATCTGGAAAATTACGTCTCGCCGTACACCGCAACGGCGGTGGAGCGGGTGATCGCGGCCGGTGCGGTGGTGCTGGGCAAAACCAACACCGACGAATTCGCGATGGGATCGTCGACGGAGAATTCGGGATTTTTTACCACTCGGAACCCGTGGGACCTGAGCCGCGTGCCGGGGGGATCGTCGGGCGGATCGGCGGCGGCGGTGGGCGCGCGGCTGGTGCTCGCGGCGCTGGGGTCGGACACCGGCGGATCGATCCGCCAGCCGGCGGCGCTGTGCGGCGTGACGGGGCTCAAACCCACCTACGGCCGGATTTCGCGCTACGGGCTGGTGGCCTATGCGTCGTCGCTGGACCAGATCGGCCCGTTCACCGTGTCGGTCGAGGACGCGGCGCTGTTTCTCACCGCGATGGCCGGTGGCGACCGGTCGGACGCGACCTGTTTGAACGAACCGGCGCCGGACTTCGCCGGGCAGTTGCCGCAGGGCGATGCGGCGCGGGACCTGAAGGGGTTAAAGGTCGGGCTGCCGAAGGAATATTTCGGGACCGGGCTGTACGCGGGGACGCGGGCCTGTTTCGACCGGGCGGTCGAGGTGGTGCGCGGGCTGGGCGCCGACGTGCACGAAGTCTCGCTGCCGATGAGCAAATACGCGATCGCCACCTATTACATCGTGGCGCCGGCGGAGGCCTCGTCGAATCTGGCGCGCTACGACGGGATGCACTACGGCTTCCGCACCCCGGCCCCGGCGGGGCTGATCGAAACCTATTCGCGTTCGCGCGGCGAAAGCCTGGGCGCCGAAGTCCAGCGCCGGATCATGCTCGGCACCTACGTGCTGTGTTCGGGCTACCGCGATGCGTACTATTTGAAGGCGCTGAAGGTGCGGTCGCTGATCCGGCAGGATTTCGAGCGGGTCTTCGGCGAGGTGGACGTGCTGCTCAACCCGGTCACGCCCGAGCCGGCGTTCAAGATCGGCGAGCGCGCCGATGATCCGCTGGCGATGTACCTGTCGGACATCTACACCGTCACCGCCAACATGGCCGGCGTGCCGGCGATGAGCATCCCGGTCGGCAACACCGACTATCAGGGGGTGAGCCTGCCGGTGGGGATGATGATTTCCGCCAAGCCCTTCGACGAAGCTGCTCTTTTGCGCGCGGGCGCCGCCTACCAGGCGGCCACCGCCGACCACCGCCTGACGCCGGCCGCCTGGCGGTGATTTCGGAATCCTGACGCGAGCTGCACCGATGAAAATCCGACCCGCGAAACCCGACGATGTCCTGACCTGGGGCGACCTGCGCCACAAGCTCTGGGAGGAACATGCTTCGAACGAGCTGACCGCCGAACTGAACCAGTTTTTCGACGGCTCGACCGGCCGCGCGATGATCTGCTACATGCTCGAATGCGAAGAAGGCGATCCGCTGCCGGCCGGCACGCTGGGCGGGTTCGCCGAAGCGTCCATGCGGTCCGACGCCGAGGGCTGCAAATCGAGCCCGGTCGGATACCTGGAAGGGTGGTACATCGAACCGGCCTTGCGCTGGCAGGGCTGGGGCGGCAAGCTGGTGCATGCGGTCGAGCAGTGGGCGCGCGAGCAGGGCGCGACCGAAATGGCCAGCGACCACACCCCCGAAAACGTGGTCAGCGAACGCGCCCACAAGGCGCTCGGCTACCAGGTCGTCCAGCGCATCGTCTGCCTGCGCAAAAGCCTGTAGCTTTTCTGGCTGCCCCTCTGGGCGCCCCCTGGGAGCGCCGCGCTCCAGCGCGGCTTCTTGGATTTCCTCTTCCGCCAGTTTTTTATCCCGCGCCGAGCAGAGGCCACTGATTTTCAGGCCCGGGCGGAACGGCTACTTTTTTGCAATCGACACCGGCACATCCCATTTCAGGTCGCTGTCGCTCCACTTGAACGTCGCGCTGTCGTCGGTGTAGATATCGTCCTGAGCGCTGGTGGTCCCACCAGGCACGCGGTTGGTGATGATGAATTTCTTGTTGGTATCCGGTTCGATCGATTTCACGGTCATCGCGCAGTTCAAAACGTGCGCGTGTTCGGTGGGGTGCGTCTGGAACCAACTGGATTCGCTGCCGAAAAAGACGGTCTGGCTCTCCTGCGGACTGTGGCCGGCGTCGTAGGCGTAGCCGCAGGCGAAGGTGGTGTCCTGAGTCGGATCCATTTGTTTGGTCATCGCCGCGATGGTCGCGTTGCTGACCTCGCCCAGCCGCGGCGAGAACAGCGCCTTGGGGTCGTCCAGCAGCCCGGTCGACAGCAGCAGCTTGAGCGACAGGCAGTCGCCCTTGGCGCGCACGGCGTTGATGTCCTTGGCGTGCCGCGGATTGGTCATGGCCGGAAACGAGTCGTACTTCTGCGAATACATCGTGAAGCAGTTGCCCATGCCGCGGATTTGTTCGAGGTCGGAGGCGTCGATGGCCTGATTGGCCGATGCCTGCCGGCCGGAATACAGCAGGACCAGCAGAACCGACAGGCAGACCGTCAAGACCGCAGCGCTTACACGTTTCATGCACGAACCTCCTGCTGCCGCGGGCAAAGGTTCCGCCGCCGGCGTCCTGTCAATCGGAGCGGCGGTCCCGGGCGCAGGCCGATTATACTCCAGCCGCGCCGCCGCCGCCGCTGTTTGCGCTGCTCCCGCCAGCGGAGCCCGGCGCGGCGCCTCCGCCCAACGGGGC
>JBOHNC010000392.1:0-23487 GCA_050730415.1 Planctomycetota bacterium | reverse complement strand
GGCGCGGCCACCGCGGCGGGCTTGGCGGCGGCCGGCTTGAGCGGCGGTGGGGGCATCGTGCGCGGACGGATTTTCACCGGCGGCAAGTGCGCCAGCCGCTGCTGAACCAGTTCTTCCAAGTCGGCGTTCTCGCGATAGACACGGTTCCAGCCCAGGTCGTTTTTCTTCCAGATATACACCAGCCCCAAAAACAGCACGCCGACAAACAGCAGCAACTCCCCGGCCACCACCAGCGCCATCGGATTCACGAAGGCGCCCGGCGTGGTCGTGGTGTACACCAGTTTCCGCAGCACGCAGGCAATCGGAAACACCAGCGCCAGCTCCACGTCGAACACGACGAACACCAGCGCGATCATGTAAAAACGAATGTTGAACCGCAGCCATGCCGACCCGATCGGCTCCTCGCCGCATTCGTACGATTCAATCTTGTCCGGGTTCGGGTTGCTGCCGGCGCCGAGAATGCGGTTGGCCGTGATCATCCCGATGCACAGGCCCATGGAGGCGATGAAGAAAAACAGCACCGCGCCATAGGAAAAAAATTCGGTGAAGTTCTGTGTGGAGGCGAAGATCACGTGGAGGTACGCTCCGAATCGGCACGCTGCAGCCCGCTACATCTAATATAGCACCGATTCGGTGCTGTATCGATGACAAATCGAGACGGCTCGCGGCCCGCCGCCGCCGCGTATTTTCGTCGCTGTTAAGATAGTACGCGCAGGCGGTTTGGCAATGCCGGGCGGGGGGCGCCGGTGGGGAAGAAAAAGAGAAGATTTCCGCGCGCCAAGCGGCCAAGAACGCCAAGGCGCGGTGGACAGGCCCTTTCGATCCACGCTCAAAAATGGGCCGCGGCGGGCACCTCCCCCATTTCGAGCGTCGAGTCTGCCCAGGTCGCTACTCTTCGCCTTCTGCCGCGTCGAGCAGGTCGCCGAAACGGATACTCGGTTGCACCGCCTGCTCGCTGTCGCCCTCATCCAGCCGCGCCTTCGCCGCGGAATCGTCTTCCGTCGCTTCGTCGTCGTCGGCTTCGTCGTCGTCCGCATCCCGTCCGCCGTCGAGCGCGGCGTGGCTGAGCGGGATGTACTCCGCGCCGCGGCTTTCCAGGTCGCTCTGGAAAAATGTCAGTTCATCCCCTTCCCATTCGCCCCAGCGGTCGAACAGCGCCGGATCAACCTGTGCCAGGTCCGCGCGCAACGCCTCGCCAGCCTCCCGGTCGGCGACGGATTTCACTCGACCGAGCGTCAGGTGGGGCGTGTAGCGGCGGGCTTCGGGCACGATCGCGTGGTCGGCCTGCAAGCGCGCCTGGATCGCTTCCACCAGCGCCAGCAGCGTCGGGTTTGGTTCGAGCGCCGCGACGATCACTCGCGGCTGGTTGCGCGGCGGGAAGACCGCCAGATGGGTTAGCCGGAGCGGAATCGGCGGGAACGGCGCTGCTATTTTTTTAAGCGTCGCGCCGATTTTGCCGACTTCAATCCATTCCACGTTGCCCAGAAACTGCACCGTCAGGTGGTACTGGTCCGGCTTCGACCAGCGCATATTGCAGCCGGGCCACTGAAACCCCGCCGCCAGTTTCATCAGCCGCCGCACGATGTCGTCGGGCGTCGGAAAGGCGATGAAGGTGCGCACCAGCCGGCGCGAGCCGATATGTCCGTACAGGGGCATTGGCGATGTATTCCATCCAATTTGGTTTCGCGACGGTCGAATTATGATTCATGATTGCCGTTTGATGATTAAAAAGCCGTCACAAAATCAAAATTCAGCGCCGAAATTGCCAACCGGGCTTCCGGCTCCACTTTCTTTAATTCTTCATTCATCAATCATCAATGGTTTTTATTCCTCTTCCTGCGGCCCCGTGAAGCCCAGTTCTTTCACGATTTTGTCCTTCAGATTCGGCGGCACCACTTCGTTGTGGCTGAACTCCATCGTGTAGCTGCCTTCGCCCTTGGTGAGCGCTCGCAATTGCTGATTGAAGTCCTGCACTTCGGCCAGCGGCGCTTCGGCCTTGATCAGCATGAAATCGCCGACCTGATCGGTGCCTTCGATCCGGCCGCGCAGACCCGACACCCGGCTGGAAATGTCGCCCATGAACTGCGCCGGCACCATCACGTCCAGATGCACGTACGGTTCGAGCAAGATCGGATGCGCTTTCTGAAAGGCCTCGATGAAGGCTTTGCGCGCCGCGGTCTGGAAGGCGATGTCCTTGGAGTCCACCGGATGATCCTTGCCGTCGTAGACTTCGGCGATGACATCGACCACTTTGCAGCCGGCAATCACGCCGGTGCCGATCACCTGGCGGATGCCCTTGTCGCAGGACGGAATAAACTGGCGCGGAATCGCGCCGCCGGCCACCGCATCGACGAACTCGTAGCCCGACCCGCGCGCTCCGGGCTTCAGGCGCAGGTAGACTTCGGCGAACTGCCCCGCGCCGCCGGACTGCTTGCGATGCCGGTGATGGCCCTCGGCCGGCGTACTGATGGTCTCGAGGTACGGAATCTGCGGCGGCGAGGCGACCACTTCGACGCCATCGTTGGCGCGCATCCGTTCGATCATGGCTTCCAGGTGAAGCTGCGAAACGCCCTGCAAAACCATCTCGCCGTTGTCCTGCCGGTGCATTTCCAGGGTCGGGTCTTCGCTGACCAGCCGCGCGATGGCCACCGGCAGTTTGGCTTCGTCCTTGTGCGACTTGGGCCGCAGCGCCAAGCCCGACATGGGCTTGAGGATGGACAGCGGCGCGAGGTCAAAGTTCGGCTTTTCACCGGTGTACACCGTGACCCCGGTGGCAAATTCGTCGTGCTTCACGAAGCAGAAGATTTCGCCGGCGCGCGCCGCGCCGATTTCCTTGCGGTCCTTGCCCAGCGGCGCAAACATGTGGCCGACTTTGTGCCCGCGTTCGTCGGTGGCCGTGTGCGTCACGCCGTCGGCGTGAATTTCACCGGCGAAGGCGCGGATGTAGCTGACGCGCCCGACAAAAGGATCGGCGACGGTGCGGATGACTTGGCCCAGAAACCCGCCTGCGTAATGCGAGAAATCGACCATTTCCTCGCTGCCGTCGGGATGGACGCAGGGCTTGGTCGGCTGGTCGGCCGGCGCCGGGTAGAGGTCTTGCACATGCTCGGCCAGCAGGTTGTAGGAGGTCTCCACGGTGCGCGCGGTGAATTCGACGGGGATGACTTCGCCGGCGACCACCCCTTCGCGCAACACGACGTTAATTTCCTCCGGGGCGAGCGTGCCTTGGGCGAGATATTTTTCCATCAGCTTTTCGTCGGCCCCGAGCGCCGTCTCGATCAGTTCGTGCCGCCAGCGCTGCGCGTCGGCGGTCAGATTGTCGGCGTGAATCAGGTCCTGGATTTTTTTCACGCCGGGACCGAAAGCGTCCGGCCAACTGACCGGCAGCACATGCGTGCCATAAGCTTCGCGCAGATCGGCCAGCAGCCGTTCGGCGTCTTTTTGCGACTCGTGATCGACATGCGTGATGACGAAGCCGCGGGTCTTGCCAAGGTTGCCGGCCAGATCGAACAGCCGGCGCGTGTGCATTTCCAGGCCGCGGTGCGCGGCGATGAAACACAGCGCGGTTTCGGCGCCGCGCAGCACCGGGCCGACGCCGCCGATGAAATCCGGCGCGCCCGGTGTGTCGATCATGTTCATGTGAACGTCGTCATGACCGGATGCGGTGAACAAATGTGGGAAGATCGACTGCTTGCGAGCTTTTTCCTGTGGGTCGGCATCGAGCACGCTCGATCCGTCGTCCACCGAGCCGAACCGTTTGAGGGCCTTCAGCGCGAAGAGCATGCCTTCCATGGCGGTGGTCTTGCCGGTGCGCATCTGGCCGATGAAGGCGATGTTGCGGATGTTGCTGGCGGGGGTGACGGTGGCGGCGGTGGTCATGAGCAGGCTCCTTGCAGTTCCATTCGCGGCGAAGACGCGTAACGTGCAGGGCGGAGCAGGGCAGGCTGCGGGCGGCGCGGCGGCAGGTGAGGCCGGGGCGGCGGGCGCAACTTGGAGTGCGGGGCGGCACGCTCGGTCCGTGACAAAAACCCGGGGCTGTCGAAGAATATCCTACCACTGCGAGCGCCGAACGTGGGATGATTTTAAGTCCGCCCCCCGACCCTTCTTCGGCCCATTGCCTCCGCCGCGTGTCGCGAGGCTGCACCGCATCCCATGGACAGCCACCGGTGCAGGCTTAGGATTAAGGACCGGCCTGCGCCGCCAATTCGGCGCAGCCGCCTTTCGGACCCAACGCCAGCAAGGATCGCCGCCATGACCAATCCGCCCGCCACTCCCGCCAACACGCCGGCTCCCGAACCGGCCGTGCCCTTCAAGAAACCGGCCGTGCTGGAACTGGAGCCGGGCACGTACTGGTGGTGCGCCTGCGGTCTGTCGAAAAATCAGCCCTTCTGCGATGGCTCGCACAAAGCCGAGCGCAAGTTCTCGCCGATGAAGCTGGAGATCGCCGAAAAGAAAAAGGTGGCGCTCTGCCAGTGCAAGCATTCCAAGAACAAACCGTTCTGCGACGGCTCCCACAAGGCGCTGTAACCAGCATTCCTCGCGGGCCGCGAGGAACGCACGCCGACTTTTTGACTACTCTTGGTCTGCCCCTGAGAGCAGGTGGCGTATGTATCTTTCGGCTCCCTCCCGATCGCCGTGGGGAATGGCCACATTTTCTCCCCTTTTGCGACGAGCGACTGCGGCCAGCACCTCTTCCCACACGCCGCGCACCTCCGGGTGCTCCGCGAATTTCTCCCGGATCATGGTCTGATATTTCGCGGCAAGTCCGGTCGGATCATGAACGATGGCAGCCTGGGAAAATTCAAAAAACACGTACCACATTGTGGCGACCAGTCGGTTGAAGGCGTCCTCGGGAAATACCGCCAGGTCGACATTCAAGTCAGGCGCGCCAAGCGACGCGCCGGGCTCCCAGGCAATCTGTCCGTCGCCAGCATGAAACACCATGATGTCCAAGTCGGAATTGGGCCGCTCTTCGCCACGACCCACGCTGCCAAAAAGAAGAATGCTGCACCCTGGATACCTGTCGCACAGGATCGGTTTGATCGGAACAAACGCCGCTCTTTGTTTGCTGATCATGATTGATTCTCCGGGACCGATTGTCCATGGTGCAACAGGCACGTAAACCGGGGCCCGGCTTCCTGGCCTTCGGCGCGCTGCACCTGCTGTAGAATGGACCGGCGGTTGGGGGCGGGACGGGACTGCCGCGGCGGTGGACCAGGAGCGACCATGAGCGAATCGGCGCACAAAATCACGACCTCGGTGACGGCGGTGGCGGCGGGCGATCCGGCGGTGCTGGCTGGCCGCGCCGGCCGCACCCGCCGCCTGATGATGATCGTCCCCGACCTGACCCCCTGCGAAGAAACCGCCTACGCCATCGACATGGCTTTGACGCTGGAAAGCCACGGCCACGCCGTACGCCTGCTCACCGGTGACGGGGTCTGGCGCAACCTGCTGGAAGCGCACAAGCTCGATTTTCAGGTGATGCCCGAAGCCTTCCAGGGCCTGCGCAGCCCGCTGTTCGTCCGCCGCGCGCTGAAATCGCTCGATACCTGCGGCGCGGAAATCGTGTTCGGTTTCGAGACCGGCAGCCTGCGCCTGCTGCGGCTGTTCGGCCACCTGCGCAAGGTCCCGCAGATCCTCGCCATCGCCCGCGCCTACGATCCGGCCCTGCATCCGCGCCTGGGCAAAATCCGCCTGAACCGTTCGATCGGCAGCGTGATCGTGCCGATCCAGTCGATGCGCGAGTGCCTGGTCAACGACCACGGCATTTCGGCCGGCCTGTGCGAAGTCGTCCCGCCCTGCGCCGACAGCCGGATGGCGCTGAGCGGCCCCTCCCAGATCGAAACCCTCTGGGCCGAACGCATGCCCGCGCATATTTTCCAGCGCCCCGATCCCAACCCCTGGGCCGAAAGCGACGGCGCCGTGAAAGATCTCTACGACCCCGAAACCCGCGACGACGAATCGCGCCGGCTCACGGTCGCCACCGCCGGCCGCCTGATCGCCGATCGCGGGATCGAAACCTTCGTGGGGCTGGTGGCGGAACTGGCGGTCAAGCGGCCCGGAATCGACTTCGTCATTTTTGGCGGCGGACCGGGCGAAGCTCGCCTGCGCAAACGCATCGACACGCTGGGGCTGACCAGCCGGATTCTGATCAGTGCGTCGGCGGCGAGTTGGCCGGCGCTGATGCCTTCCATCGACGTGTACGTCTGGTGCAGCGCCGAATCCGGCGGCGAAATTCCGGCCATCTACGCGATGGGCGCGGGCAAGCCGATCATCGCGGTGCGCGGATCGAGCGCCCTGGAACTGCTCGGCGAAGAGGATGTCGCGCTGCTGACCGACACCAACGACGAGGTCCTGCGGCTGCAGAAATCCGACCAGGGGCGCTCGAATAAGCAGGTGCTGGATGTGCGGCGGCGGCTGAGCAGCCTGCACGTGGAAGGGCTGAAGAAACTGCTGGCGCAGGTGCTCGCCAACCGCGGCATGGCCGAAAAAATGGGCCAGCAGGCCAAACGCCACGCGCTGAAAATCTTCAGCCGCAACCGTCAGTCGCTGGAACTGGCGCAGGTGCTGGCGAAGTTCGAGAAGAAAGTGGAACTCCCGGCGTGAGCGCCACGCCGCCGCCGTCTGCGCCGTCTCCCGGGTGGGACGCCGCGCCGGAAAACGCCGCGCCGGAAGGTTTCGATTTCGAAGGAATTTTGGCGCTCGACCGCCAGAGCCGCCTGCTAATGTGGGCGGCAGCAAAAACCGATGGCGAGGAGTTCCCCGCATGAGCCTATTCGGCCGACGCCGGGATGTGCTGGAGGAACTCGCCGGCGGCTGGGACTCCGCCGCCGCGCCGGGCGCGATCGAAGATTTCGACTTCGATCACATCTTGCAGACCGACCTCTGGATTCGCTGCTGCAATGGCGCCGCGGTGCTCCCGTTGCCCGGCTTCATTCTTTACCTCCTGTGGGACCTCTGGATTACCGGGCCGCTCGACTTCAAGTCCGTCACGGCGATGCTGGTGCTGCCGCTGATCGTGGGCTGGTTTCTGTTCGATGCGGCGATCAACCGCGGACCCTACGGCGCGGTCTTCGTGGGGATGCTGTATCTGTGCGCCCTCTTCCTGCTGGTGAGCCTGGGGATTGGAGGAGCGCAGCCGGGGCCGCTGCAAGGTCTGAGCTACATCGCGGTGGCGCTGACGGTCGCCGGGTTGGCCGGGCTGGTGGTCGGCGGCGTCCTGCGCCGCAGTGCGCGATCGCTGGTGCTGCCGCGCGGCTTCGCCGGGGCGATCGGCCGACCGTTCTTCCGAGGCCAGCTGCGCAACGCCGTCGCGCGCCTGCGCACCGAAGGGTCGCAGCTGCGCGCCCAGGCCTGGCGCGACCGGGGAGGACCGTCCCATGAATCCTGAGCCGCCGCCGGCGCAGGAGGCCGGCGCCAACTCCGTGGAGCCAACTGCTTCGGCCGCTGCGGCCGACGCGCAATGCGCCGCGCTGCTGCGCTGCGACCGCCGGATGCGACTGGCCTGGTGGGTGGCGGTGGCGCCGCTGCTGATTCTGACCGGGGAACTGCCCTTCCAGTGGGCGGCCTTCACCGCGGCCGGCTGCGTCCTGTACTTCACGATGTGGCTGGCGCTGCCGCTGGTGGCGCTGCGGGAATTGCTGTTCAAGCTGTTTTCGCCGCTGTTTTACATTTGCTACATCGGCTATCAGGTGGATTTCTTTTTCGACTCCGCGCGGGGCTGGAGCGATCCGGCCCAAGGGCGGCTGGCGCTGGCGCTGCTGCCAGCAGCGGTGGGATTGATCGCCGATGGGGTGTACTGGTGGCTGGCGCACCGCGCCGCGCGACTGCCGCGCCCCGCCGGAATAACCGCGCGAGTGGGCCTGCCCTTCGGCGGATCGGCGCTGCGGCGGCAGATCGAACTGCTGCGCCAAACCGACGAAGCGCGCGCCAACCAGGCCTGGATCAAACAGGCTGGCCGCCAGGAATGAGGTGGCAGCCAATCGGCCCGAATCAGGACGCCCTACCTTTGACACCGGCGCGGTTGGCTAGAATCACCTGCCAGGCGACAATGCGGAACCAAAGATCCTCCGCGTCCAAGTAGCGCGCACTCTCCACCTGGCGCGCTTTCAGGCGGTCGAGGCAGTCGACCAATTCCTGTTCGGTCGGTTCGAGCGGCGCCAGGCGGGAAACAAGCGCAATGTAAACCCGCCGCTCCATCCGCCTACGCCCGGTGGCGATCAGGTATATCGCAGCCACGAAGGCCACCCCGCACAGCCCCCAGAAGGAATAGCCGACCCAGGCAGGCGGTTGGGCGGATCGATTCAGCGCAAAACAGAAATACCCGCTCAGGCCCGAACACAGCGCACCAATCAACAGGCCCACGCCTGCGCAGCCGACCAGGACCGGCTGGGAGAGCGTATTGGTGATGGCACGATTTAGGGCCAGAAATGGCTGCTCGATCTGCGCCGCGCGGGTCATCGCATCCACGCTCGCGGTGGCGCCAGCCGCCACTTCCGGCTCCGCACGCGAACGCGGAGGATCGCCCGCACCACGCCTGTCGCTTGGCACGCCGATTGGGTCTTCTACCACCGCTCCGGTCGATCCACCGCCTTGAGGTTGCAAAAATGCCCGGAACCGCTCGGAGTGGCCTGCGGCAGAGGCAGCGACCTGGGTGAGCGCGGCGTACAGACCGTGTCCCGAGCAACGGCGTGCCACCCGGCATCCGGTCCGGCGCAACTCCTCGATGACCTCGGCCAGCTCGCCGCCGCTGGGATCGATCGGCTGCAAGGCATGCAATAGCCCGTCGCGAACGCTGCGCTTAAAATTGGACCGGTAGGCCAACCAGAAAAACAGAATCGTCAGGGCCAGGCACAGCGCCGCGGAACCGAACACCGGCCATTGCCAATACGGCGTGTAGTGTCCGGTCGCGGGATCGCACAGCAGAATGAACAGCGTCATGGGCACCATGAGAATTCCGAAGCCAAATGCAACGCCGACGCCCTGCATCCACCCGGAAGCCTTGACCGATCGGAAAACCGGCTCGACCGCCTCGAACGGTTCGCGGATCAGCGCCCGTCGCTCGGCGCCGGTCAGACCGGCGCGGCGGTCTCGCAGACGGGCTTCGAGCTCCAGCCGGTTATGCAGTCGCAGGATTCCTCGCGGCGAGGTGGGATGCGTCGCGCTCACGAAAGCGGCGAAATCTCCCGGCGGGTGCGTAGCCACGGAGAAAAACTCGCCCGGATCCATCGGACGACGCAGACCACATTCATCGCAGGTGCCCCGTTGCCCGGTCAGGATGCCTTTGGAAACTTCCACCCCATAGAGGGCCGCGCCGCGGCCGAGCCGGTCGATTCGCCATGATGTGAGGTCGCGGCAGATCGGGCAGAAATCGGCCACATAACCTATCCGCTGCACCGATTCGTACGTGCTCGCGTGGAAGAAAAAGATCATTCATCATTCTCCGATGGGTCCATCCATTCAATCGCCACGATTGTATCTGCCCGCCAGAGCGCCGCCTGGCCCGGATTGCTCGGGGCGCCGGACTTAGCGGCATGAAGTACAATCCTCGACTGCAAGTTGCGGGCTGAACGCCGGCGGCGCGGCGATTGGCCGACACCGCGAGCTGTGGGCTGGCAGCCGGAGGAAACGCTGGTGGCAGATGAGAAGGTTCGCGACGACTGGTGGTATCACGTGAAGGGCGCCATCCGCCGCACGCCGCTGATCGGCCCGCCGTTGGCCGCGTTGCACCGCACGATCTGGCCGCCGCCGCCCCCGCCGCCGCCGCCGTCCGAACCTGCGCAAGACCCACTGCCTGAACCGATTCCCGACGGCGCGACCGTCGAGCAAATTCGCGCCTACATGGATCGTCACTTCGCCGACGGCACGGCCTACCGGATGCGAGCAGGCTGGGATGCCACGCGCGGAATAGAGATCGCCCAGGCGGTTCTGAAGTTCATCCGCCGCGTGGGCGACCCGGCTGACCTGCGCATTCTCGATATCGGCTGCGGCTGCGGCGGGGTGGTCGGAGAAGTCGAAAAAGCGCGCGAACTGGTCGGCATCGAACTGTCCGAGGTCGCCGTGGAGACAGCCCGCAAAAACTTTGGCCACCGCAGCGACGTACGGTTTCTGCAGATGGATGCGACCAAGCCGGACTTTCCGGACGGGTACTTCGATGTCGCCGTCGCGCGGGAGTTGGTCGAGCATGTCCCCGAGCCGGCCAAAGTGATCGCCGGCGCGCACCGGGTGGTGCGCCCGGGCGGCCTGCTGGTGGTCACCTCGCCCAACCGCGACAGCTTCCACCTGCGCATGAACCGGCTGCTCGGCCACGCCGATTTCATGTGCTCCGTCGACCATGTCAAGGAATATACCTACTCCGAAATGTGCAGCATGATCACCGCCGCCGGGTTCCAGGTCGAAGCCGCCGAAGGGGTCTTCTTCCAACCCTATTGGGGTATTCCCGAAATCGACACGCCCATGCGGCGCTACACCGATAACGACCCCGAAGTGATCGAATGGCTGCGGCTCATCGGCCGCCGCGTGGGACCGGAATTCGCGTTCGGCTATGTGATCGTCGCCCGCAAACCCGGCGGCGGGCCGGAAACCGCACCGCCCGCTGTGTAGCAAGCGACTGCCCCTCCCGGTCGCCGCGCGGTGGAGCCCGCAAACAATCGCCGACGCACCGTGGCCTATAATAGCTGCGCGCTCGGGCGTGGAATCGATGCGACGCAGAGCTTGGGGAAAACGCAATGGCTTCGGGAACTCGCTCCACCGGCTGGTGGTATCACTTCAAGCAGACGCTGCGCTGCACTCCGCTGATCGGCCGGCCGCTGGCCTGGCTGCATCGCAAACTATTTCCGAAGCCGGCGCATCCCTGGGACGACCGGCTGCCGCCGGGAGCGAGCGTCGCGGAGATTCAGACCTACATGGACCGTCGCTTCGCCGCCGGGACGGCCTACACGAGCACCAACCAGATCCGTTGGCTGCATGCGCTGTGGGAGGAAAATTCGCAGGCGGTGTACCACCTCATCCTGCGCGCCGGGAATCCGCTCGACCTGCGCATTCTCGACATCGGCTGCGGGCGCGGAGGCGTGGTCGGCGAAATCGATCGCTGCCGCGAACTGGTCGGCATCGAGCTGTCGGCGGTGGCGGTCGAAGACGCCCGAAAGAACTACGCCCATCGCAAGGACGCGCGGTTCGAGGTGATGGACGCAACCAAGCCCGACTTCCCCGACGGCTACTTCGACGTGGCCGTCGCCCGCGAACTGCTCGAACATGTCCCCGAACCCGCCAAGGTGATCGCGGGGGCGTTTCGCGTGCTGCGGCCGGGCGGTCTGTTTGTCGTCACCTCGCCCAATCGCGACAGCTTCCACCTGCGCATGAATCGCATCCTGGGCTACAACGATTTCGTGTGCTCGATGGACCACGTCAAGGAATTCAGCTACCCTGAAATGTGCGGGATGCTGACGGCGGCAGGCTTCACCCTCGACCATGCCCAGGGAATTTTCTTCCAACCCTACTGGGGCATCCCCCATGTCGACGACACGGTGCGGCGCTACACCGACGACGACCCCGAGGTGGTCGAATGGCTGCGGCTCCTGGGCCGCCGGGCCGGGCCGGAGTTCGGCTTCAGCTACGCGATCGCCGCGCGCAAATCCGGCGGGAGCGCCGGCGCCGGGACACCTGCGGCCGCAAACGCTGCAACTACCGCATCCCCCGCGACCGACGCGACCGCCACTGCGGCGCGGCCCACCGTATAATAGATCCGCCGGCGCGGCGCTGGATGCGTGACGCCGCCTCCGACCCCCGATGGCCTTCGAGCGCCCATGAAAAAAATCGTCCAGATCGTTTCCGGCTACAAACAGCGTGACGGCATCGGCAACGTGGCCGTCGCCCGCGCCCAAGCGCTGATCGCTTTGGGCTGCCAGGTCACCGTGATCTGCCATGAAACCGAAGACGCCCAGCGCCGCGAGCCCGCGCCGGCGTTTCATGTCATTCCTTTCGGCCATGCCGGCCACCACACCCTGCTTCCGGAAGCCGTCCGACGCGCAACAGTTGATGCCGACGTGGCGATTTTCGATGTGGGCGGCCATTCGCCGCTCCAATCCCTGGCCGAACTGCGCCGCGGCAACAACCTGATCGACTACCACGGCATGACGCCGCCGGAGTTGATCCGCGACCCCGGCTACGCCGTCGAATGGCACCGCGGCGTGAAGCTGCTGCGCGAACTGCGCGGCTGTTTCGACCTGTTGATCGCCCATAGCCGTTTCACGCTGGGCGAATGGCGGCGGACGATCGGCCCCGAGCCCGCCGCGGCGGAAATTGTGCCGCTGTTCGGCGCCACCGCGCCGTTGCCCGCGCCGGAACTCCTGCCGCTGACCGGGCGGCGCCCGCGCCTGCTCATGGTCGGCCGGATGTTTCCGAACAAAAATTACGAGGTCGCGATTCAGGCGGTGGCCGCGCTGCGCCGCCGCGGCATTGACGTGGAACTCAGCCACATCGGCGGCGGCAGCGACGTCGTTTCCACCGCCTACCGCCGAACCCTGCAGGGACTCATCGACGGTCTGCACCTGGCCGACCGCGTGACCCTGCGCGGCGCGCGGCCGCAGTCGGAACTGGAAGCAGCCTACCGCGGCTGTGATGCGCTGGTGCTCGCCTCCCTGCACGAAGGCTTCGCGCTGCCGGCGGTGGAAGCCCTGGCCTGCGGCAAGCCGGTGTTTGCATCGGAACTGGGCGCGCTGCCGGAAACCGTCGCGGGCGGAGGGATGTTCTTCAATCCCTTCGATGCCGACGATCTTGCCGCGCGGATCGAAGGCTGGCTGGGCCAGGATGTCGGCGCCCACCGGGCCACCGCCGACGCCGCGCTGGCCCGCGCTCGCGAACTCACCCGGGAAACCTGCGTCAAACGCTTCATCGATTTGATCCTGCGCGCCGAGCCGCGGCTCCACGCGCCGCCAACGCCGGCCTCGCAACGGCTGCCCGGCGCGGCGCTGGAAATCGAGCTGCCCGAAAACTTCACTGCACGGCTGCCGCATGTTCAGGGCGTGGCGCGCGTGAAAGGCTGGGACGGCCCGGCGCTTCCAGCTACGGTGGGACTCACCGTCCACCTCATCGACGACGGCGGCCAAATCCTGCAATACGACGAGCGTCCCGAGCAGACAGCACGCGCGGAGGCCGCCGAGCCCACGCTGGACTTTCAACTGATCCTGGCCCGTTCCGAACGGCCCCACCACGCGATTTTTCAGCTCGTCGATACCGCCCCCGACCGGCCGGTGCTGTTCGGACGGCCCTTCGTGCTGCGCCTGGCGCCCCGCCTGGCCCCCGCCCGGCCTCTCGATCGCGCCCAGCAGATGCTGCAAGCGATGCGGCCCTTGGGCGAGGTTCGTTTCGGCCTGGAGTATCCCGGCGACACGCTGACCCAGCGGCTCAAATCCTACATCGCCCAGAACCTCACCGCCCGTCTGCGCGGCCGCCTCATTCAGCCGCACATGGATCTCCAGGGCGACCTGAACGAACAGTTCATCGAACTACTGGGGTTGCTGCTGCGCCACTTCGATGAAAAGGACGAATGAGATGGCGCCCGCGCCGCTGCGGATCGCCCTGGTCTGCCACGCCTATCCGCCCGAAGATGTCTACGGCATCCCGCTGTATGTGGCGGGCCTGGCCGAAGCCCTGGCCGACCGCGGCCACGCGGTGACCGTGGTGGCCGGTTCCACCGGGGCCGCCCGCAGCGAGACCCGCAGCGGGGTGCACATCGAGTGGGTGTCGCGCAGCGAAGGTCCGCGCCGTAGCCCCGCCCTCGGCGCGCTGTACACCGCCCGGCACATCGCCCGGCGCCTGCGCGCCCTGCATCGCGCTGCGCCTTTCGATGTGATCGAAACGCCGAACTACCGCGTCCCCGCCATCTGGGCCATGCTGTGCGGGCTGGGCGGCCGTCGCCCGAAGTTCATTTTGCGCCTGTCCTCGCCCCGCGCGCTGATGCAGGGCCCGGGATACGGCGCCGGCCTGCGGCTGTTCGAACGGATGGAGCGCTGGCTGGCCCGCCACGCCGACGGCATCGTCGGGAATTCCACCCCCAACCTGGAAAATTGCCGCACCGTCTACCGCCTGCCTTCGACCCAGCCGGCGCAGGTCATCCTGCATTGCTTGCCCCCCGGCCCCGTTCCGGAGCGGTTGGCCGAACCGGCCGACGGCATTCCGCGCGTGCTGTACGTCGGCCGGATGGAAGAACGCAAAGGCTTCGATGTGCTGGCCCGCGCCTGGCCGATGGTGCTCGCCGCCGCGCCCGACGCCCGCCTGATCGCCGTCGGCGCGGACTTCCCCTGTCCCCATGGGCCGTCCTTCGCCCGTTGGGCGCTGGCGTCGTTGCCGGAAGCCGCCCGCGCCAGCATCGACCTGCGCGGGTTCGTCTCCGACGCCGCCCGCGAAACGCTCTACCGCGAGGCGACCCTCCTGTGCGCGCCTTCGCGCTACGAGTCTTTCGGGCTGATGCTGTTGGAGGCGTTGCGCTACGGCCGGCCGGTGGTCAGTTGCCGCGTGGGCGGCATTCCCGAGGTGATCCAGGACGGCGCAACCGGCCTGCTGGTGCCGCCCGACGACCCGCCGGCGTTGGCCGCCGCGCTGATCGCGCTGCTGCGCGACCCGGCCCGCCGGGAGACCCTCGGGCGCGCCGGCGTGGACGACCTGAACCGCCGCTTCACCCGCGAACGTCTGGCGGCGGACAGCGAGGCGTTCTACCGGGATATTCTGGCGCGCGGCTGAGCGACCCCGAGGACGATCGAATGCTTTTGGCGAAATATGGTATCCTTGTCCCCCGGCAGATCGCTGCACCCTCCCGGCGCGGGCATCGGAGACCGGCCGTCGCCGCGCTGTTATTCCTCGCGCCACCGGCCGGCGCAGGCGGCGCGGGGATGAACATGCCATCAGGTCTTGGACGGAAGACGCGGCGTCCCGCCGCGGCACGGCGGCAAAGCGGACGAACCAGTACGGCATGAACACCGGTGACCGCGAGCCGCCCGCTCGCGCCTCTTCCTCCCCCACCCCGCCCGCCAATGCCAACGCCGTGCCAGGGGCCTCCGTACCCCCCCCGGGTGCGGGGCCGACTCCGGAAAGCCGTGCTTTGTCCGGTGACGGAGCCGACCACCACGACGACTCGGTGGTGAAGAAACTGCGCAAGGCGCTGCAGTTCGCGATTCCGCACCGCGGCTGGATGTTCCTGTGGGGTGCCTGCGTGCTGCTGTACACGGTGGCCAATGCCGGCGTGGTGCTGGTGCTGGCGCACATCGACAAGCCGTTCGATGCGCCGACCAGCGGTCCGGAGCTGATGCAACTGGAGCAGCCGGTCAAGGGCGTGAAGGTGAAGGCGCTCGACCCGCAAGGCCGGGTCCAAAGCACCACCGCCGATCTGCCCACCGACTGGTGGGTGACGCAGCACAAACCCAAAGGCGGGCTGCTGGCGGCGGTCACCAAAGGCAAATCTGCCAAGGGCTGGGATGAGGAAAAAAATCCGCCGGCCGCCATCGACTCCCACCTGCTGGCCTGGTTCCTGGCCGCCGTCGTCGGCTGTCTGCTCCTGAAGTTTCTGACCGATTTCGGCCGCGAATATTCCGGCCGCATCATCGGCACTCACATCGCCGTCGACTTGCAGAATATCTGCATCCGCAAGCTGCTATCGCTGCCGATTTCGCACTTCGTCGGCAAACAGCAGGGGCAGACCTACATCACCATGACCACCGACATCGGCATGGTCGGGTCGGTCTCGACGCTGGCGCTGCGTGTGGTGCGCGAGCCGGTTGCCATCCTCGGGTTGGTGGGCAGCGCCTTCCTGGTGAACTGGCGGCTGGCGCTGATCGGCCTCCTGGGCATCCCGCTGATTCTGCTGCAGGTGCGCTGGCTGGGGAAGGTGATCCGTCGCCAGACCCGCAGCATCCGCGGCGAGTCCGCCAAACTGCTGGATTCCGTCGATCGGGTGGCCAAGGGCATCCGCATGATCAAGGTCTACCACGCCGAGGAAGCCGAAGCCGGCAACACCAATGCCATCGCTCACAAGATTTTCAAATCGGCCAAGCGGATGATCCGAGCCCAGGCGATCTCCCGTCCGCTGACCGATTTCCTGGGCATGATTTTCATCGTCGCCGCGATCGGCGCCGCCGGCTGGCTGTACCTGTCCGGCCTGATCCAGAACGTGAACGGCGCGGAGGTGCTGGCGCTGGTAGTGGCCCTGACCCAGATCCAGCCGGCGCTCAAGCGCCTGAGCCAGGCCTGGGAGGAAGTCTCCACCGCCATGCCGTCGATCGAGCGGATGGAGGCCATCCTGCAAATTCAACCGGCCATCGTCGACGCCCCCGACGCCGTGACGCTCGAAAACTACCGCGGTCCGATCGAATTTCACGATGTAGCTTTCGGCTACGACCACGAGGTGGTGCTCAAAAAGGTAAACCTGCGCTTCGAAGAGGGTGAAACCATCGGGATCGTCGGGCCGACCGGCGCGGGCAAAAGCACGCTGACCTCGCTGCTGGCGCGCTTCTACGATCCCACCGCCGGAGAAATCCGCATCGACGGGCTATCCCTGACCAAAATCAAGCTCGATTCCTGGATGAAGCAGCTTGCGCTCGTCGATCAGAACTCCTTTGTATTCAACTCCACGGTCTACGAAAACATTCGCTACGGCCGCCCCGACGCCACCCGCGAGGAGGTGATCGCGGCGGCCAAGGCCGCGCATATCTACGAGGAGTTCGCCGGCACCGAACTGGGGCTGGACACCAATTGCGGCGATTTGGGCGGCAACATTTCCGGCGGGCAGCGGCAGCGGCTTGCGCTGGCTCGCGCCATCCTGAAAAACGCGCCGATCCTGATTCTCGACGAAGCCACCAGCAGCCTCGACCCGGCCGTCGAAGCCCGGGTGCAGGCCGACATCGACGTGATGCTGCAGAACCGCCGGCGCACCACCTTCATCGTCGCCCACCGGCTGACTACGCTGCGCAACGTCGATCGCATCATCGTGCTTGACGGCAGCGGCGACATCGAAGCCTTCGCGCCGCGCGAGGAGCTGCTGAAACCCGGCGTCAGCCCGACCTTCCAACGGCTGTGGGAGCACACCCGGACGAAATAGCGGGCGGACTCCCGAACCGCAGCCCTCCCTGGCGCCGCGCCGCGCGGGCGGTCGAGCAACCGATATAATCGTCGGAGCCGCCGTTCGCGGACCGGCATTCGCAGCGCGGGTGCGGTCGGTACTTTCTGCGAGGGGCCGGCGGAGACGAGCCATGGACGAGGTCAGTCCCCTCATCACGACGGTGATTCCAACCTATCGCCGGCCCGAGTTTTTGCGCCGTGCGGTCGAAAGCGTTCGCAGCCAGACCTTTCCGCATTGGCGGCTGCTGGTGCTCGACAACGCTTCCGGCGACGCGACCGAAGCGGCCATGACCGAATTGACCGCGCAGGATCGGCGTATCGAATACATCCGTCATCCGGCGAACATCGGCATGATGCCCAACTTCCAGGCCGGCTACGATCGGGTCGCAACCCCGTTTTTCAGTTTCCTGTCCGACGATGACATGCTGTTGCCGCACTTCTACGCCACCGCGTTACAGGCGCTGCGACAGGAACCCGACGCGCGCCTGTTCTGCAGCCAGGCGGTCGTCTTCAATCCGGAACGCCGGATTCACCGGATCGCACCCGGCTGGGGCTGGGCGGAGCGCCGGTACGACACGGGCGAAGCCGCGCTCCCGATGACCCAGTCGCATTGCCTTTGGGGAGCCTGCCTGTTTTCGTCCGAATTGCGCCCTCTCGTGGGCCCGCTGGCCAAAACCGACTTCGCCGACCTGGCCTTCCTGATCAAAGCCACCTGCGTTGCGCCCGTCGTTTACCGGCCGATCCCCTGCATTCTGTACACAGACTGGCCAAACTCGGCGACGGTGACCTCCCCGGTCTCCCGGTACATGGACGGCTTCCGCCAGATCGCCGCAGACGTGGCGCACTACGGTCGGTTGGCGCCGGAGGTGCTTGCCGCCATTCACAGCCTGCTCGACCAGGAACTCGCCACGGTAGTGTTCCACCGCCTGCGCGCGGGTTTCCTCAAAGGCGATTGGGACCAGGTGGTGGCGGCCGGCGAATTCCTGGGCCGTCGCAACGGCCTCAAACGAGGCACGCGGCTCCGAACCTGGCTGGCCCAACCGGGACGCCGCAACGGCCTGTTGACGACCCTGATTCATCGCTGGATCGCCGGCCGCCACGCGGCTCGACGAAAGCGCGGCGATAAAAAGGCCGCATCGGAGGGGGTCACCGCAGAGGCGCTGGTGCAGCGCTACACCCTGGCGGCGGCGCCGGCCGGCCCCGATGCCACGGCATGAACCGCGACCGGTTCCAAGCTCCGAAATCCCCGCCGGAGCGAAGCGCGGAAGTGGTCCCGCGCCGCGGCCCACCCGATCGACCTGGCTACCGCCGGCGGCTTGGCGTGCATGTTCCAACCGACCCTGTATGATAGGACGGGTTTCGCTCGCGCCCGCCTGCTTTTTCGAACCGCTCGATGCGATACCCCTCCGGCGCCGGCCCTTTCGAGGAATCCAGATCGGTGAGTGCACCGTCAACCGACCGCCCCACCGCCGCAATCGACCCCGCATCGGGCGCCGCCGTCGCACCGCCCACCGTCCGGATCGTGACCCCCAGCTTCAACCAGGCGGCCTATGTCGAAGCCACCATCGAAAGCGTCCTGAACCAGGACTATCCGCACCTCACGTATTTTGTCGCCGACGGCGGCTCCCAAGACAACACGGTTGAGATTCTGCGCCGCCGGCTGCGGCCGGACCAGTGGCGCAGCCGCAAAGACGGCGGACAGGTGGACTGCCTGATCGAATCCTTCGCGCAGGGCGACGAAGAAATCCTGGGCTTCGTGAACTCCGACGATCTGTTGTTTCCCGGCGCGGTATCCGCCGCGGCCAACCTGTTCGCGGCCGACCCCAACCTGGCGGTGGTGTACGGTGAGGGCGCGGTCATCGACAGCCGGGGGAAGGTGCGCTTTTACCGCGCCGTCCAGCCGATGGACCCGGAGCAGCTCGAAGAATCCTGTTGGATCATGCAGCCGGCGACTTTTTTCCGGCGCAGTTGGTACGATCGGGTCGGCGGGCTGGACCGACGGCTTTCGAAGGCGTTCGACTACGAGTTTTGGCTGAAACTGCTGCGCGCGGGAGCGATCTGGCGGCCGCTGGAGCGGCCGATGGCCGTTTTTCGCCTGCACGAAAGCAGCTACTCGGTGGCGCTCTGGAAGGATTTCCTGCCCGAGGAACTGGCCGTGCAGTGGTGGCACGGCCGGCGCGAACACTTCGCGCGACGCTATGCCGCGGCACGCCTGCGGTTGGTCCGCGAGGCCTCGCTGAGCGCGGCAGAGGCCGACCAATTTCTCGCCGAGCGGCTGGATTCGCTTCTGGCCGGCGATCCATGGCGAGAGGAACTGCCTCAGGCGCGCGATCGCTTCGCGGCATTGGGGCTGTTCGAACGGTCCGGTTTCAAGCGCGCGCGGTGGTACCGATTTCCGCTGCTGCTGACCCAACTGGCGCTGCATCCGGGCGCGCTGCCCAGTTTCCTGCGGCTGCTGGCCTACGGCCGGCGCAGCGGCTACTGGGCGATGAATCGCCGACGCGCCGGCTACACCGCACGGCAACGGCGCCAGTCCCGGCAGGCGCGCGCGCATCTGGAGGGCCTGCCGCGCCTGACTGTAGCAGCGCCGGCGGCCGAGACCGTTGCACCATGACTTCCGGTGACCGCGCCCACTCGAACCATCCCCCCGGCAACAGTCGTCCCCCGGGAAACCGGTGCCTGCGCATTGCCCAGATCGTGCGCTCGCTCGACGTGGGCGGCATCGAAACTTTCCTCGCCAACCTGGTGCCGGCCCTGAGCACGCGCGGTGTGGCCTGCGAGATTTTCTGCATTGAATACGGCGGGCGTACCGCCGATCTGCTGGCCAAGGCCGGCGTGCCGGTTCACGTGGTGGGGCTCAAACCGGTCACCGGCATCCGCGCGCTGTACGGACTGGCGGCGGCCCTGCGCGCGCGGCCGGCGTTCGATCTCGTCCACGGCCACGGCCGGCTGGCGGCCAAAACCGCGCGCGTGGCGGCGCTGCAGGTCGGTCATCTGCGCACCGTCGTGCAACTGCACGCCGTCCGCGACCGCATGACCTGGCGCCAGCGCAGCTTCGAACGGGCGCTTGCGCCTACCACCGACGCCTACGTCGTGGTGTCCCGGGCGGTGCTCGAAGCCGAAATGCGCTGGTGGCGCCGACCGACCGAGCGATTCCACGTGATTCCCAACGGCATCCCGCTGGAGCGGTTCGCGCTGGCGGCCGACGAACGGCGCCGGGCGCGCGAGGCCGTTCGCGCGGAACTGCAAATCCCGGCCGGGGCTTTTTGCGCCGGAACCTCCGCCCGCCTGTGCGCCGACAAGGACCTGCCGACGCTGCTGCGCGGGTTGGCGGCTTGGTTCGCGTTGCGGCCGCAGGCGCACTTTCTGCTCGCCGGGAGCGGACCGGACGAGGCGGCGCTGCGGGCGCTGGCCGGCCGACTGGCGCTGCCCGCCGAGCGGCTCCATTGGGCCGGCTTCCGCCCTGACATGCCCGCGGTGCTCGCGGCGCTCGATGCCTTCACCATTACCAGCGCGACGGAATCCTTTTGCCTTTCGCTGCTGGAAGCCTTCCAGGCCGGCCTGCCGGCGGTCACCACCTGGGTGGGTGGGATCCGCGACTACGTCGTGCCGGAGGAGACGGCGCTATGCCTGGAAGTCGGCGCAGCCGACCTGCTGGCTGCCGCCCTGGTGCGGCTGGAAGACGATTCGGCGCTGCGCGACCGGCTGGCTGCGGACGCGCGGCGGGTCGCGCAGCGATTCGATATCGATGCCGTCGCCGACCGGTTCGCGAATCTCTATCGCCAAATCGTGCTGAACGCATTCAACGTCTAACAGGAGGAGCGACCATGCAAACGGCTTCCAGCGCCCGCCTTGCCACGGCGGCACGGACGCGACTTCGGCGCCTGTCCCTGATCGGGGCGGTACTCTGGGTCGCCGTGACGGCGCTGCCGGCCGGCGAAGGACCGGCACTCACGCCCAACCCGGATGCCGGGGCCGGTGCAGACGCGGCGGCGCTGACCCAGCCGACGCTCCCGCTACCCTACCGGTGGTTCTTCGTCGAGAGCAACCTGCAGAAGGACGGGGATGTGGTGGACATGGAGGCCCTCTGCAAGATCGCGCATGCGCACGGCTACAACGGCATGGTGCTCACCGGGATGTTCGGCCGAATCGACCTTCAGAAACCGGCCTACTTCGACCGGCTGGCGGCGATCAAGCGCGCCGCCGACCAGAATGGAATCGAAATCATCCCGCTGGTGTTTTCGGTCGGCGAAGGCGGCGACGTGCTGGCTCACGACCGCAATCTCGCGGAAGGATTTCTCGTCCAGGACGCGCCCTTCGTGGTGAAAAATGGCCAGGCGATCTTGCAGCCCGACCCGGACTGCCGCCTGCCCAACGGGAGCTTCGAGCAGCACCACGGCGACGAAGTCTCCGGACCGTTCCTGCAGGACGCGCCGGGCAAAACCTCCTTTGTCGACGAGAAAATCGCCCACGGCGGAACGGTTTCGCTTCGCTTCGATCATTTGGACGCAGCCAAGAACGGCCACGCCCGCATCGCCTACGATTTGCCGGTGCAGCCGCACCGTCTCTACGAAGTCTCCTACTGGGTGAGGACCCGCGGTTTTGGACCAGCCGGCGCGCTGCACGCGGAAATCATCGCCGACAACGGCGAACAACTGGCCCTGCAAAGCACCGGCCCCGCGGAGAACTCCGACTGGACCGAGCACCGATTCCTGTTCAACAGCCTCGAATACAAAAAAATGCGCCTGTATCTCGGCGCCTGGGACGCGAAGCAGGGAGCCTTCTGGATCGACGACTGCGCCTTTCGCGCGGTGGGGCTCAACAACCTGCTGCGCCGCCCCGGCGCGCCGCTGACAGTGGCCGGCGCCACCGACGGGACCGCGTACGTGGAAGGCAAAGACTTCGAACCGGTGCGCGATCCCAATCTCGACTTTCGCGCCGACCACGACGACGTCCCGATCGTGCTCACCAAAAACAGCCGGATCCAAGAAGGCGAAAAGCTGAAGGTCAGTTGGTATCACGGGCTGGCGATTCACGACGACCGCGTCTGCATCTGCATGTCCGAACCGGCGGTGTACAAAATCTGGGCCGACGAGGTGAAACTGATTCAGGCCCACATCGCCCCCGATAAATATCTGTTCGACATGGACGAAATCCGCGAAGCCGGGTCGGACCCTGCCTGTCAGGCGCGCAAACTTTCGCTCGCCCAGATTCTCGGCGACTGCGTCACCCGCGAAGAAGGCATCGTCCGCGCGGCCAATCCCAAAGCACAGGCCTTCATCTGGTCGGACATGCTCAATCCCGACCGCAACGGCCACGCGCACTATTCCCTGGCGCAGGGCGATTTCACCGGTGCGTGGCAGTATATTCCCAAAGACATCGGCATCGTGAGCTGGGCTGCAACCGCCCAAAGCAAGGAACTCAAGCTATTTGCCGACCACGGATTCCACACCGTCGCGGCGGCCTACTACGACAAGGACGACTTGAAAAACTGCCAGGGCTGGCTGGACCTGCTGAAAACCACGCCCGGCGCCGAAGGGATCATGTACACCACCTGGGAACACAACTACAAGCTGTTCACCGATTTCGGGGATATGATCTCGCGGCCGTAGCGCGTCAACATCGAACGGGGGCGCGCGGCGGAAACTTCCTACAGCTCCGGTCGGCTACGCCCAGGCGGAGAAAAACGCACTGGCCGAGGGCCCCAGATCGGCCTCGGCGTAGCCTCCCTCCTGCACCACCAGCGTGGGGCGATTTAATCCTTTGAGCGCCGCGCCGATCGCCCGAAAATCCTCCGTCGCAATGCCCAGCCCGCCGACCGGATCGTGGCGGTGGATGTCAAAACCCAGCGACACCACCACCCAGTCCGGCCCGTAGCGCGAGACCGCCTCCAGACCCACATCGAGCGTCTTCAAATAATGCGCGCAATCGGTGTCGTGCGGCAGCGGCAGATTGAGGTTGTGTTCCTCGCCCGCGCCCGCGCCGATTTCATCCGGCCAGCCGGTGAAATGCGGATAGGCAAAACGCGGGTCGCCATGCAGCGACAGGTAGAACGCGTCGAAGCGTTCGTACAGCAGATGCTGCGTGCCGTTGCCGTGGTGGTAGTCGACGTCGATCACCGCGACCTTGCCGTGGCGCGCGCCGGGCTTCACGCCGCGCCGGGCCAACTGGTCGGCGGCGATGGCGGCGTTGCCAAAAAAGCAAAACCCGCCGTAACGGTCCTGTTCGGCGTGGTGGCCGGGCGGGCGGCAGAGCGCATAGGCCAGCGGCTCGCCGTTCAGGAGCGCCCCGACGCCGGCCAGCGCGTCCTGCACCGCCAGCAGCGCCGCGGCGTAGGTGCTCCGCGATACCGGCGTGTCTCCGCCGAAGTTGTAGAAC